>NZ_JADCBG010000076.1 GCF_020253645.1 Phenylobacterium sp. | reverse complement strand
GCCGATCCGCCTGATCGCCGGCAACTCGCCCTTCTGCGAGACCTTCATCACCGACGTGAAGGTGCCGAAGGACGACCTGATCGGCCCCCTGAATGGCGGTTGGTCGGTGGCCAAGCGGCTGCTCCAGCACGAGCGCAGCGGCATGGACGGCGCCCGCCGGGGTCCCGGGAACAAGGTCATCCTCGGCCAGGTCGCCAAGGTCTATGTGGGAGAAGACGAACAGGGCCGCCTGGCCGATCCGGACCTTCGCACCCGGATCATCATGAACGAGATGGACCAGGCCGCCCTGCAGGCCACGGTCCGCCGCGCGGCTCTGGAGGCCAAGGGCAACGCCGGCCCCAGCGCGACGACCTCGATCATGAAGAACGCCAACATGAAGATCGCCCAGGACCGGGCCGAGCTGACCCTGGAGTTCATGGGCAGCCGGGGCCTGGGCTGGCAGGGCGAGGACTTCTCAGCCGACGAACTGTCCGCCGTCCGCGGCTGGCTCTCGGGCAAGGCCGGTTCGATCTACGGCGGGTCGAACGAAGTGCAGAACAACATCATATCCAAGCGCATTCTTGGCCTGCCCGACCTGACCCAGTCGCGCTGAGCCCGTTTTTCTGAAGGAGACGTTTCATGGCAGATTTTGGCGGCGGCGATCCGGAGGCCTTCCGCAAGGAAGTGCGCGAGTGGGTCGAGGCCAATTTCCCCGCCGAGCTGAAGGGCCGGCCCAACCCGATGATGCGCGAGGAGCGCGCCAAGCCGAGCGAGGCCCAGGAAGCCTGGCGCAAGGCGGTCGGCGCCAAGGGTTGGGGCACCCCCACCTGGCCTAAGCAGTATGGCGGCGGCGGCCTCTCCAGCGCCGAGGCCCGGGTGATCCAGCAGGAATTCGGCCGCGCCGGCGCCTACAATCCGATCGGCGGCATGGGCGTGATGATGTTCGGCCCGACCCTGCTCGAGTATGGCACCGAGGACCAGAAGCTGGAGCACATCCCGCCGATTTGCCGCGGCGATGTTCAGTGGTGCCAGGGCTTCTCGGAACCCGGCGCTGGCTCGGATCTCGCGGCCCTTCAGACCCGGGCCGAGGACAAGGGCGATCATTTCCTGATCAACGGCCAGAAGATCTGGACCTCCGGCGCCCAGTACGCTGACTGGTGCTTCTGCCTGGTGCGGACCGACACCTCGAAGAAGCACGAGGGCATCTCCTTCGTGCTCTTCACCATGCACCAGCCGGGCGTTGAAGTGCGCCCGATCAAGCTGATCGCCGGCTCCTCGCCCTTCTGCGAGACCTTCTTCACCGACGCCCGCGCCGAGAAGAAGAACCTGGTCGGGCCGTTGAACGGTGGCTGGACCATCGCCAAGCGTCTCCTGCAGCATGAGCGCGGCGGCCTGTCCGGCGCCGGAGGCGGCGTTGGCATGGGCGGCCGTTCCCTGGTGGACCTGGCCCGGGAGTATGTCGGCGTCGATGAACAGGGCCGGATCGCCGACCCGGACCTGCGCACCCGCGTGGTCCAGCACGAGATCGAGGGCCGTTCCTTCCAGCAGACCGCCGTGCGCGCCATGCTGGAGAGCAAAGGCAATTCCGGCCCCAGCGCGGCGACCTCGATCATGAAGAACGCTGGCACGAGCTGGATGCAGATGCGTCACGAACTCACCCTCGAGATCATGGGCCACCAGGGCCTAGGCTGGGAAGGCGACGCCTTCAAGCCCGAGGAGCTCGGCGCCGTCCGCGGCTGGCTGGGCGGCAAGGCCTTCACGATCTACGGCGGCAGCCAGGAGGTGCAGAGCAACATCATCTCCAAGCGCATCCTCGGCCTGCCAGACCTCACCCAGCACAACTGACTTTCCACCGATACGACGAGATTAAGGATCAACAGAAATGGCCGTTCTGAACGAAGAACAGAGCATGCTCCGCGACGCCGCGAAGAGCTGGACCCAGGAAAAGAGCCCGGTCACCGCTTTCCGCAAGATGCGCGATTCCGGCGTCGACATCGGCTACGACGCCAACGCCTGGAACGAGATGGCCGAGATGGGCTGGGCCGGGGTGATCATCCCCGAGGAGTACGGCGGCTCGGCCTTCGGCTACCTGTCCATGGGCCTCATCCTGGAAGAGCTGGGCCGGACCCTGACCGCCTCGCCTCTGATCGCCTCGGGCGTGGGCGCGGCTTCGGCCCTGGTGTTGGGTGGCTCCGACGCTCAGAAGTCCGAGTGGCTGCCGAAGATCGCCGACGGCTCCGTGGTCGGCGCACTGGCGGTGGATGAAGGCCCGCACCATGCGCCTGAAAAGGTCGCCCTGGCCGCGACCAAGTCCGGCTCGGGCTACAGCCTGTCGGGGACCAAGACCTTCGTCATCGAGGGCCTGGCCGCCAACCTGCTGGTGGTTTCCGCCCGCACCTCCGGCAAGCCGGGCGACAAGGACGGCATCACCCTGTTCCTGGTTCCCGCCGACGCCAAGGGCGTGAGCCGCAAGAGACTGGCCCTGGCCGACAGCCGCGGCGCGGCCAACATAACCTTCGACAAGGTCGAGGTGGGCGCCGACGCGGTTCTGGGCGCGGTCGACAAGGGCGGTGATGTTCTCGAAAAGACCCTGGACCGCGTCCGCGCGGCCCTGGCCGCCGAGATGCTCGGCTCGGCCAACCAGGCCTTCGAGACCACCTTGGACTACCTCAAGGTCCGGGTTCAGTTCGGCCAGGTCATCGGCTCCTTCCAGGCCCTGCAGCACCGCGCGGCCAAGATGTTCACCGACCTGGAGCTGGCCCGAAGCGCCGTCGAGGCGGCCCTCCAGGCCATCGACGCGGACAGCCCGGACGTTCCTGAGCTGGTCTCCCTGTCCAAGGCCAAGATGGGCGACGTCTTCCACCTCGTCTCCAACGAGATGGTCCAGATGCACGGCGGCATCGGCATGACCGACGCCCATGACGCGGGCTTCTACCTCAAGCGCGCCCGTGCGGCTGAGGCGGCCTTCGGCAGCCAGAGCTACCACCGCGACCGCTACGCCCGGATCAACGGCTACTGATCCGCAAGGCGCTCCGGCGTGACAAAGACCCCTCCGGCGGCGACGCCGGAGGGGTTTTCATGTCTCCGGCGGATTTGCGGAGTCACCGTCGACGTGATTGTGTTTCGGTCGTCCGACGGAGCTTGTCATGACCATTTCCGCCCTGAAATCGCTGTGCCTGGCGCTCAGCCTGACCCTGCTCGCCGCGACCGCCCGCGCCGAGAGCATCCTCTTCGTCGGCAACAGCTTTACCTTCGGGGCCACCTCGCCCGTCCTGCGCTATCGCCCGGAACAGGTGACGGACCTCAACAAGGAGGGCATCGGCGGGGTTCCCGCCATCTTCAAGGTGCTGACCTACCAGGCGGGGCTAGACTACCAGGTCAGCCTCGAAACATCCCCCGGAAAGAATTTCGACTGGCATCTGGCGAACAGGTTGCCCCTGATCGACCGGCCCTGGGACGTCGTCATCCTGCAGGGACAGTCGACGCTGGACCTGGACCGTCCAGGCGATGCGACCCGCATCATTGAGTACGGTCGCCAGCTCTCCGACATCCTAGGTCGGCGGAATCCCGGCGCCCGAATCTACTATCAGGCGACCTGGTCGCGGGCGGATCTGACCTACGCCAAACCCAGCCCGTGGAACGGAAAGCCCATCTCGGCGATGGCGCGGGATGTGCGTGCGGGCTACGATCGGGCGCGCGCGGTCTCGAGCGCCGTCCGCGGCGTATTGCCCGTCGGAGAGGCGTGGAACCGGGCCATGGAATCCGGGGTCGCGGATCCCAATCCATATGATGGTCTGACCTTCGGGCAGGTCGATCTGTGGGGTTGGGATCAGTATCACGCCAGTGCGGCAGGCTACTATCTCAGTGCTCTGGTCATCTTCGGAGCGGTCACAGGGCGGGACCCGAGAAGTCTGGGCGAGCGGGAGGTGGCCGCCTATGAACTGGGTCTCTCGCCCGCCCAGGCCACTGGCCTGCAGTCGGCCGCCTACGAGCAGCTGAGAGCCGAGGGCCTGCTCCCGGACGCCCCGCCCTCGCCCTCTCCATGAGGGCTGAACCGGATATGCGCGACCATCAGACTCCCGTCACCGTTGTAAATCACTCATTGGACGTCGGGGACCGTGATAGTTGCCAAAGCGAACAAACTGGCGCGTCGGAGAAAGAGCGCTTCGGATTCTCTCCGCCAGCGCCATACCTGTGATCGGCTTGGCAATGAACTGGTCCACGCCGGCTGCGATGCAGGCCTTGACGTGCTTTTCCTCGGTATGTCCGGTCGCGACGATGATCGGTACTTCGCTGAACGGATTTGACTCGTCAGCCCTGAGGTTGCGGACGAAGGTCACGCCGTCTATCACGGGCATCTTGATTTCAGTGATGATTAGGTCAGGCTTCACTTGGTGAAGCGTTCGTTGCGCTTCCACGGCGTCATCGGCCAGTCGGATGGTCGTGAAACCCAGGGCGCGCAGCACCGCGGTCATTATGCTGCGCATCCCGACGTTGTCGTCGATGACGAGCACGACTAGATCCCGGCTCAGGGGAACCATGCACCACCCAAGGCTACATCTTATAGGGCTAAACTACGCATCGAGGGTTGCAAGAAGGTTAGCGGACCAGATCTTGAAGCCTCGATGCCGGGCTCGGAAGGGTCATGACAAGATCCGAGACAAAGGGAGGATGATCTCGCGCCATGACGAACTCTCAACCCCTTCAGGAGCTTCAGAGAACGCTCGGACAGCAGCGGCTGGTCACCTTCGAGCCAGGTCGCGCCGCGATCGAGTATCTTGCGGGCGCCCACATGTGCCACTCCGGCGGGGTGGTGCAGGGCGGATTCATCTGCGGGTGGATTGACGCCGCCATGGCGCATGCAGCCATGGCCGGCGGCGGAGACATGACGCCGATGTCCCTGGAGCTCAAGGTCAGCTTCTTCGCGCCGGCTAGACCCGGGCTGGTCCTCGCAGAGGCGTGGATTGAGCGCGCCGGGAAGTCGACCTGCTTCGCCGAGGGCCGACTCCTCAACGCCTCGGGCGAAGTCCTGGCCAAGGCGACTTCGACCATCCGCCTCATCTCGCGCGCGAAGGTCGAGGCAGGATCACGCGCTGCGGTGGGCTGAGCCCCCGGGGCAGGTGTGACCCCGGCGCCACTGAAACCAAACCGTCACAGGACGGTCGCCTGTCGGACATGAATCCTCGCCAAGGGGAAACAACGCCGCGGTCCCGCGGCGCAGGTCCACCCGGCAGGATGAATGGCATGACACTCCCGATCCCCTCGGCCGCGCTTCGCTTCGCCCTCCTCTGCAGCACGGCCCTCGCCGCTCCTCTGGCGGCGCACGCCCAGGAGGCGGGATCCGGCGCGGTCAGTGAGCTGGTGGTCACCGCCTCGAGGCCGATCGCAGAGTCGGAGGCAGCGGCGCTTCGCACCCAGAAGCTGTCCGACTCATTGGTCGCCGTGGCCGCCTCCGACAGCGTCGGACGCCTGCCGGACCAGAACATCGCGCAGGCCGCTAGTCGCCTGCCCGGCGTCGCCGTCGAGCGCGATCAGGGCCAGGCGAGGTATGTGAGCCTGCGCGGCGCCCCGAACTACTGGACCACCCTCAGCTTCGACGGGATCAACGTGGTCAGCCCGGAGGGTCGCGACGCCCGGTTCGACTCCGTGCCGTCGGCCATCGCCTCGCAGATCATCGTTTCGAAGGCCGTGACCCCGGACATGCCGGGCGAGACGGTCTCGGGGAACGTCAACATCATCACCCGCTCCGCCTTCGACTATCCGGGCCTGAAGCTGGGCGGAAAGGTCGGCTACGGCGTCGCCGAACTGGGCGACAAGCCCCAGTACGAAGCCTATGGCGTTGCCTCCAACCGCTATGACCTGGGCGACGGCGAGGTCGGGTTCGTGTTCTCCGCCTCCTATTTCCAGCGGGACATGGTGACCGACAACTTCGAGACCGACTTTGAGCGGGTCTCGCAGGACCAGCGCCCGGGGAACCTGACCCGCTTCTGGGCGCATGAAGCCGAGAACAAGCTCTATCGCCTGACCCGCAAGAACTGGTCCGTCTCCGGCCGGGGCGACTGGCGTCAGGGTGACAACCAGGTCTCCTTCCGGTCGATCTACACGACCTTCACGGACGACGAGATGCGGGACAACTACCGGTTCGACCTCGACGACCGGCAGTCGGACCTCGTTTCATCGACAGACCCGTGCGCCACGGCGGTGAACCCGACCCCCATCAACACCGGCTATGCCGATATCTGCATCGGCAATACGCCGCTGCAGGGAACAGTCTACGGCATCGACATTCGCCAGCGCTCCACCCTCCGGGCCTTTGAGCAGTCGATCTTCACCAACACCCTGGAAGGCCAGCACGGTTTCGGCGACGGCTGGACCCTGAACTGGCTCGCCAACTACACCGAGTCCAAGGACGACCGCTCGGTTGTCGGCGAGACCACCTGGGAGAGCCCCAGCGCCCGAACCCTGCGGCCGACCGTGTCCTATGACTTCTCAGACCCGAACCGGTCGCGGCTGCTTCTGGCGACGACGCTACAGCTCTCCAGCCCGACGCGTTTCCAGGCCGGAACGCCAGTCACGGCCATCGACACCTTCACCAAGCCCCTGACGGGCCTGACTGTCCTGGACGCCGTGGACACCACCACCGCCTACACAGGTCGGCTCTGGGTGGCGAAGGAGGCGGAGTTCCTCGGCGGAGAAGCCACATTCCGGCTCGGCTTCCAGTTCGACCAGCGCACCAAGGTTGTGGACGAGAAGAATCTGGTCGTGAACACCGCAGCTCAGTTTGCGACCATCGGCATTCCGACGAACTATAACGCCTTCTCACTGGACCAGGCCTTCCTCGGGAAGATCCCGCTGGACTACACCTTCCGCTACTTCGACGCCGACAAGATGCGCGCCGCAGCGGGCGCTGCTCGCAGGGCCTTCACCTTCAACCCTGTGACCGGCAACATCTTTGACGTGCGCGAGCAGGTCTATGCCGGCTACGCCATGGGCACGGTGAAGTGGGACTGGGGCTCGGCCATCGGCGGGCTTCGGGTCGAGAACCTGAAAAACCGCGGGACCGCTGTCGCCACGGTCGCCGGTGTGACAGGCCCGGTGACGGCCGAGGCCGACCGGACCCTCGTCTTCCCGAGCCTGCATGTGAACGTGAACCTGGACGCAACCAAGAAGCTGCGCCTGTCGTACAACAGCGGCGCAGCCCGGGCCGACTATGACCAGCTGCGCCCCAACGTCACGGTGAACGACGCCAACCAGACCATCTCGGGCGGCAATCCCGCGGTCCGCCCCGAACTGGCCAGCGGCTTTGACGCCTATCTGGAATGGTATGTCGAGCCGCAGGGCTACCTTATGGCCGGCGTTTTCTTCAAGCGGGTGGAAGACGTCCTTTACCGCCAGACCCGGACCTTCGGCTCCGACGCGCTGAACAGCAACGGAATCGACCGCTCGGGCTATATCTTCTCGGGCATCACCAATGGCGGAAATGGACGCCTTGTGGGTCTGGAGCTGGCCGCCCAGTTCCAGCTGGAACCCTGGGTGGAGAGCCTCGGGGTCCCGGACTGGATTGGCGGTTTCGGGGTCAGCGCCAACGCCACCTTCAACAACAGCAAGGTCCTGAAGCCCGCCATCGGCTCGATCCCGGTGCGAAAGCTCCGCCTGCCAGGGACCTCGGACGAGGTCTACAATATCAGCGGCTATTACGAGAAGTACGGCCTGTCCCTGCGGCTCAGCTACCAGAAGCGCTCCGCCTGGCTGGATGGCTTTGCGGACGACCTGGCCGACGCCGGGGACACGTACTGGGATGCCGACGACGAACTGGACTTCTCGGCCCGGTATGAGGTGAACCAGAACGTCGAGGTCTATTTCGACGCAACGAACCTGCTCGACAATCCGGGCCGCCGCTTCGCCGAGCCGGGCAATCTCCTGACCGCCACGGGCGTGCCCACCGGCTTCACGGACATCTACACCATCGAGTGGGAGCGGTTCGGTCGGCGCTTTGCGGGCGGCGTCCGGGTGACCTTCTGATGCAGGCGATCCAGACGGCCGGCCTCGGCCTCCTTCTGGCGGCGGTCCTTGCCGTATCGGCGACCGCCCAGACCGTCTCAATACCCGCCCGCGGCCAGACCACCCCGGTGGGCACTGTGGCGGACGACGCCGCCGACGACCCCGCCATCTGGCGTGATCCACGCAATCCGGAGAAGAGCCTCATCGTCGGCACCGACAAGAAGGCGGGGCTCCACGTCTACCGCCTTTCCGGCGAAAGCGTGCACTTCACTCCGGCCGGCCGGGTGAACAATGTCGACCTCCTGGACCTCGGCTCCAGGGGCGTCCTGGTGGTCGCCTCCGACCGGAACGACCCCGCTCGGGCCCTGCTCAGGATCTACCGCCTGGACACCCGCCGGGGCGCACTCATTCCGCTCGGTGAAGCGGAGGGCGGCGGCGGCGAGGCCTATGGCGTCTGCCTGGCCGTCCTTGCGCGCGAGATACACGCCTTCTCCGTGCTCAAGGATGGGCAGATCGTCCAGGTCCGACTTGACCTGACGAAGGCCGGCGCCTCCGGGACGCCTGTCAGGGCCCTGCGCGTCCCTTCCCAGGCCGAGGGATGCGTCGTCGATCCCCGCACCGGGACCCTCTATGTCGGCGAGGAGGCCGCAGGGGTCTGGACCTTTGACGCACGGCCCGGCGGCACGACGGAAGGCCGCCTCGCCATCCGGGTCGACAACGTCCAGCTCACGGCCGATGTGGAGGGTCTGGCCCTCATGCCGAGAGGTCGCATTCGCGGCTGGCTGGTGGTTTCCAGCCAGGGCGATAACGCCTACGCCCTCTATCGCCTGCCTGAACTCGCCCCTGCAGGTCGTTTCAGGATCGCCGGCGGGACCATCGGCTCTGCAGAGGAGACCGACGGCATCGCCCTTGCTCCGGGCCGGTTCAGCCGCACCTTCCCTGACGGTCTCTTTGTCGCGCAGGATGGAAACAACGCCCCGGACGCCCAGAACTTCAAGCTGGCCTCCTGGGCGGAGATCCTGAAGGCAGTAAGGGCCGCCGCACCCTGACGCCTTGCGCGCGTGCGGCCCGGAGGCGACTCAGCGAGGTCAGAAGGAACGCTTCACGGTCAGAGATACGTCTGGTCCCTCCTCCCCGCGCCGGGCCTCGCGTCCGGTGACGGCTGAGGCTCGGGTGGGCGAGAAAAAGGTTCTATCGGTCGTGAATTGGCGTCCAAGGGGGTTCAGAACGGTCAAACTCACCTTGAGATCCCGCCAGTAGGTGCTTTCCACAGTCAGGCGCACCTCAGGACTCATGCCGAAGGCGCTGAATTCGGGGACGTAGTAGCTGACCCGCTTGTCCTCACCGGATACCTTCGCACTCCAGGACAGCTTACGTTCCGGCAGATCCTGGCGGAGTTCGACGGAATAGGTCCACGGCGTAAAGTCCGTCAGCCTTCGTGAGCGACCTGTCAGCGGATCGTCGAAGACAGACTCCCGCCATTCGCCGTTCGCGTCCAGACGCATCCCCCGGGCGAGCCAAGACAGGGAGGCGGAGGCTCCGATCCTGGCGCCCCAGACCCGGGCGCTCTTTGCATTCCCAACGCCGAAGTCGCCGCCGGGCAGTATGATCGGCTCCAGAACATCTTCACGCCACTCGTGGAATACGCCGGCGTTCAGCGCCAATCCTCCCTGTCTGCGCATATCCAGGTCCAGGCTCGCGCGCGTCTCGATTTGCGGCCGGAGTTGAGCGTTACCCCCCTGGGTGCGGTCGGCCCCGACCTCGGCGGAAGCCGCAAAGGAGTCGAAGTCCAACTGACCGACACTCCGGCGAACACCGGCGACGACGCTGAGATCGGGCGCCGGGCGCCACGAGAGGGACACCTCGGGCTTGAGAAACTGAAGCCGCTGACGATTGCGGGCGTCGCCGCTGACAGAGATTTCCGACCACTCCGAGGCCGCCTTGGCATCCAGCGTCCAGCGTGGAGAGATATCGTAAGCAAGGCTGAGGAACGCCTCCGTGCGGTATTCGTCCACGACGACATTGGCGGCCGGAAGGGATATCGGGGTCAACGTCCCTGCGGAGTCACGGGTCGTCAGGGACAGCTTCGAGTCCAACCTGTTGAAGGCCGCCTCACCCCCGAACTCGGGGCGCAGGCGACCTTCGCCCGCTGACACCGTTGCGCGACCGACCCACTCGACCATGTTCCGCCGAGAGACTGAGAGAGTTTCGGAAGTCCGAGTTCCAAGAGGCCTCTCGATCCGACTTCCACTGTCGGAGTCGTCCTGCCTCCAACTGAAAAGACTCAGCGCCTTGAAGGTCGCCGCGTTCGAGAACCTCCTGGTCCACTCTCCGCCAAGCTCGGCGTTAAGGCTCCGGTCGTCGAAGGAGATTCCCTGAAACTGATCGACCGACCCCGCCGGAAGGCGTGCAATGAAGCCCCTGCGGGCGAAACTCACGTCGACGTCATACCCGTCCAACCGGCCATTCACTGCGAATTCGCCGCCGAGCGCTTCTCGTCGCGCATCTCCGGAAAGCGTGACCTGCACGCCGTTCACATCACCAGTCATCCGTTCGAAGAGCTGCAGTTCACCGGCCGGCCCGGTCCGCCTGCGCGTTCCATCTGAGGGATCGCTCCAGGGGCGAAACTGAACGCTCCCGGACGTGCGCCATCCGGCGATCGGTCCGGAGAGGCTCGCGTCCACCTTCGGACGCAACACCTCGTCCCGAGTGCGAGTGAGGGACAGGGTCCAGGAGCCTGAAACCGCAGTTTCCTGCAGGATCAGGTCCACGATGACGTTCTGTCCGGACGCCTCGCTGGTGGTGGGGTTGGTGACAAGATCAATCCTCACGACGGCCGAGGCCGGGATCCGCGACAGCGCCTCGCGCGGCCCGCCCGCCTTTGAGCCCGGGCGCGCGCCGTTGATCAGGACATTTCCGCCCGTATCGCCGAAACCGCGCCGGGTCTCTCCCTCATTGAGGGTGAAGCCCGGGACCCTTCCGACCATGTCGAGCGCCGTACTCGGGGCGAAGTCCGCAAAGAACTCCCGGGCGTAGCTCTTCACCTGCATCGGCTCGGACGCCAGAGCCAGAATTGGAGTCGCCGAGACAAGAGCCATCGCCGCGACAGCCAGGGGGATGCCCGCGCGCAACCTCATGAGCGAGCGCCAGCAAACAGCCCGGCGAACGGAACTCGCCCTGCGAAACCGGAAACCGCTGTTGTCATCATGACCTGTCCGAACCTTGATCTGGAAACTTCCCCCGGCTCCGTCGCAGTTGACGGGAGGGATGAAGACCAGATGCGCGCGAACGGGTTCGAGCGGGTTGCGCGACGATTGCGTAATGATTGCGTCAGCGCAGGAGAGGCAACCGGATCTCGACGATGGCTCCGCCTTCGGCGCCTCGCCTGAGGCTCAAGACGCCGCCATAGGCCGCAACCGTCGCCTGGACGATAGAGAGGCCCAGACCTGACCCTCCCGTTTGCCTGGACCGTGACCCCTCGCCCCGGGTGAAGGGTTCAGCAAGCGCTCGAGGGTCGCCCGGCGGCCAGCCCGGGCCATGATCGGTGCACCTGAGGACGGCATCGGCTCCGTCTGCAAACACCTCGATGGTCGCGGGCGCTTCAGGGGCGTAGCGGATCAGGTTCCGAAGGATGTTCAGCAGGGCGCGGCGCAGACGCCCCGGGTCCGCCTCGACATAGACGCCCTCTCCTGAGTCGAGGGTCAACGAAACGCCGCCGGCTTCCAGTTCCGGACGCAAGGAATCCACGCTGTCCTTCGCCAGCGCGCCAAGGTCGACCCTCTCCCGCTTGCCCGCCCCGGCCTGGCGCGCATCGGCGAGCGCGTTCACATCCGAGACCAGAAGATCGATCCAGCCGATCTGTTCGACCAGCCCGTCACAGAAGGCGTCGTCCGCCGTGAAGAGGCCTTCCTTGAGGCCCGCCAGGCGGCCTCGCAGGATGGTGAGGGGCGTACGGATGTCGTGAGCGAGCGCCGCGCTCCGAAGTCGCAGGTCATCGTCAGCCGAACGCAGGGCGGCGGTCATCGCCAGAAAGTCCTCGTTGAGGGCGGCGACCTCCGACGTGGCGGCCGATGAGAGCTGGGGCGGCCTGCGATCGCCATTCGCGACCCGTCGCACCGCCTCAGCCAGGATCTCGAGAGGGCGTGTGAGGCGACCGGCGAGACCCCAGGCGACCAGTCCCATGACGACGGCGGCCCCGAGCACCACAAGCAGGACCACAAGGTCGTAGCTCAGCCGCCAGGTGTGGAAGCCCAGAGAGTCTCGGAAGTCCATGAAGGCCGCGGAGCACCGGCCTGCAACGTGCTCAAGTTGATCCAGCGCCAGCCTGTCCTGCGGCGAGAGGCTCGCTTCGAACAGGAAATCCCTCAAGGAGAAGACCGCACCAGGGAGGACCTGGGCCGCAACCGCGCCGACGATGGCGCTCAGGATTGTGACGGAGGCGATCTGGAACTTCAGCGACAGGGTCTTCATTGAAACGCCTCGAGCCTGTAGCCTTCGCTCCGGACGCTGACCAGGCGCAGGTTCCCCAGCGCCTCAAGCTTCTGGCGAAGCCGGCTGATGTGGGGATTCACGGACTTGTCGAAGGCCTCGCCATCCATGGCGGAGTCCACCAGTTGTCCTCGCGACACGAGGCGGCCGGCGCGTTCGGCCAGAACCTTCAGGATGCGAAACTCCGTAGGCGTCAGTTCCAGCGGCGTTGCGCCTACCACGGCGACGTGGCGGTCAAGATCGACCTGCAGGTCGCCAAGGGTGAGGATCCTGGACGGCTCCAGCAGGGTCTTGCGTCTCAACACCGCCTTGGCGCGCGCGATCAGCTCCAGCGGGTTGAAGGGCTTGACCAGGTAGTCGTCACACCCCAGCCGGAAACCCGTAAGTTTGTCGACATCCTCTCCCAGGGCGCTGAGGATGATCACTGGCGGCCCTCCGCGCGCGCGCAGCTCTGCAAGGACCGAATAGCCGTCACGCTTTGGGAGCTTCAGGTCGAGCACGATCAGGTGGGGGCGCCAGTAGGCCGCCGCGGAGAGTGCGTCATCCCCGTCCCGGGCGACGAGACGGAGCGCACTCTCGCGCCCGAGAAAGACATCAATGATCTCAGCGATGGCGGACTCGTCCTCCACGATCAGGACACGCTTGCCCTCCAGCCCACTCTCCATCCTGGCGCGACCCCTTGCCTGTTCGAAGGGGACCGTACCTCATCAAGGTTGCCGTTCGATTGCGCTACAAGCCCGGCTTGTCCCGATTCCTCAGGGTCGAACCCCTAGAGGGTGAACCCACTCCCGGGGGGTGGTCATCTCCCGCTCCGGGTCCTGAGCAGAAGGCAGACGTTCCAGATCACTGGGGCAAGGCCTGCCGCGGCCAAGCCCCACTGGGCGGGAGGGCCGAAGAAGTGGAAGCCGACCAGGGAGATCACTCCGTGGGTCAGGGCGAATAGGACCATGAACAGCGCCGGTGGAAGCCGCTGGTAGACCCAGAGGACGGCGGGGTTCGATTCCTCGACCCGCCCGCCTTTAAGTCCGAAATGGGTGATGGTCGCATCCAGGAAGGCGAGGAAGACGGATACGCCGGCGAGGACCAGTTCCATCGGCACGCCAGCCTTGGCTCCGAGCGGTGGGGGAGGGCTGGAGCGGGCGAGGGGAATCGAACCCCTGACATCAAGCTTGGGAAGCTTGCGTTCTACCTCTGAACTACGCCCGCGCGCCTTCCATCCTTACAGCCCGGGAGGGCGGGGCTCAAGGCCGCGGCTTTCCCCGGGGCGCGTCGGCCTGTAGGAAGCGGGGGACATCAGACGGCGGACCCCATGCGCATCCTGGTCATTTTTGCTCACTACTTCGCGGCCGAGGCGAAACCCCGGCACGCCTCGACGGATGGCAGCCGGGAGGCCGACCGCAAGGCGGCCATCGAGAGCGCCATCCGCAGCTGGCGGGCGCACTATGGCCCCAGCGCCATGCTCGATGTCGGCTCCCGGTCCTTCCACATGGGCCCCCGCTCCGAGGACCTGGTGGACATCGTCGTCACCACCACCGGCGAAAAGCATCTGATGACGCCGGAGTTCTGCACCGCCATGGGCGTCAAGGTGGCGAAGCATAACCTGGAGGATCCCCGGATGCTGGGCTTCACCGCCCAGGGACTCTTCGCCAGCTGGCGCAACCTCTACGACCTCTTCGTCTTCAGTGAGGACGACCTGAAGATCAACGACCCGGCCTTCGTGGACAAGCTCGTCTGGTTCAACAGGACTTTTGGGCCGGGCCGGGTGCTGGCTCCGAACCGCATCGAGCTGAACCCTGCCGGGCATGCGCCCAAGACCTATATCGACGGCGACCTGGCCCCGGCCGTGGCCAGTCGGATGAAGGCCTATGTCACTGACGAGGAGGCCCTCTACGGCTCCCCCTTCGGACGGTCCGGCGTCTTCCAGCGGGCCCGTAACCCGCACTCGGGGTTCTACGCACTCACCCGCGACCAGCTGTCCTTGTGGATGGCCCAGCCGCACTGGCTGGACCGGGACTGCAGCTTCATCTCGCCCTTGGAGAGCGCCGCCACCCTTGGGATCGCGAAGACCTTCTCCATCTACAAGCCCTTCGGCGCCGCGTCAGGATTCCTGGAGATCGAGCACCTGGACGACCGTTTCTCGACCATGAAGCTGCCGGTCCGCGACCGGCTCTGATCTCCGGTCAGCCCCAGGGACGGAAGTGCTTGGAAAGCTGCAGCCCCTGCCTCTGATAGTGCCCTCCGCCCTCGCCGTAGAGTCGTGACGGGCGCTCTGTCAGGGGTTCGTAGACCAGGCGGGCCACCGTCTGGCCATGCTCCAGAAGGAAGGGGGTCTCGTGACTGCGCACCTCGAGCACGCCCCGTGACCCGGTCGCACCCGCCTCGGCGGCGCCGAACCCGGGATCGAAGAAGCCGGCGTAGTGGACCCGGAACTCCCCGACGGAAGGGTCGATGGGGGTCATCTCCGCCGCCTGGAGGACCGGAATCTCCACCGCCTCGCGAGAGGCCAGGATGTAAAACTCGCCAGGGTCGAGCAGCAGTTCCCCTCGGCGTGGGAGGAGCGGCTCCCAGAAGTCGCGGGGGTCATGTCCCGCGACGCGGTCCATGTCGACTACGCCTGCATGGCGGCGGGCCCGGAAGCCGGCGACCTCGTCGCTCTCCAGATCGACCCCGACACTCACCGTCGCCAGCCGAGGCGGCGCGCCGCGCTTGAGGCGCAGCTGGTTGAGCCGGCTTCCGGATCGAACCAGGACCGAGAAGGTCTGGGGGGCGATCTCGATGAAGGCCGGCCCCCGATAGCCCTCCGCCACGTCATCGAAGGCGGGCTGGTGATCGGTCAGAAGACGGACGAAGACGTCCAGCCGGCCCGTGGAACTCTTCGGGTTGGCCCGGGCCGAGATTCCCGGCGGGAGGGCGAGGGCCTCCTGAAGCTCGGCGATGTAGACGCAGCCCCGCTCCAGGACGGCGCCGGCCATGAGGTCGATCTCGTGCATGACCACATCGCCAAGCCGGTCGGCCACGGTGCGCCCCGGGCGCGGCAGGAAGGAGGCGCGCACCCGCCAGGCGCGGGCGCCGAGGCGCAGATCGAGGCTGGCGGGCTGGACCTGGTCGGCGTCGAAGGGCCGCGTCGCCGTGATCGCCTCGCGTGCGATCAGGGCCTCCAGGGTCTGGCAGGGCAGAATCCCCGCAGGTGCAGTCTCGGACATGGGCCGACACTCGCCGCCGGGGGCCGGATTGGCAAGGCCGCCTGAGCCCCGGCTTGACCTGCAGCGGCCAGCCCTGTTGAAGCAGGCTCCTGAAACGGAGACCGGTCATGACCAAGAGCCCCAAGGACTGGAAGCCCCAGACCCGCATGGTGCGCGGCGGCATGGCCCGCTCCGCCCATGGCGAGATCTCCGAGGCCCTCTTCCTGACCCAGAGCTTCGCCTACGACAGCGCGGCGGCGGCGGACCGGCGCTTCTCCGGCGAGGACCCGGGCTTCATCTATCAGCGCTTCGGCAACCCCACGACGCAGATGTTCGAGGACCGGCTGGCCCTGCTGGAGGGCGCTGAGGTCTGCCGGGCGACGGCCTCGGGCATGTCGGCGGTGCATGTGGCCCTGCAGGGGCTGGTTCGGGCGGGCGACCATGTGGTGGCCGGCCGGGCCCTGTTCGGGTCCTGCCGCTGGATTCTGTCGCAGTGGATGCCGCGCTTCGGCGTGGAGGTGACCTTCGTCGACGCCACCGACCCGGCGGCCTGGGCTGCCGCCGTGCGGCCGAACACCCGGGCCTTCCTTGTGGAGAGCCCGGCCAATCCCCTGCTGGAGGTGACGCCCATTCCAGAGGTGGCCGCCCTCGCCCGCGAGGCCGGAGCCCGGCTGGTGGTGGACAACGTGTTCGCAACCCCGGTCTTTCAGAAGCCCCTGGAGCTGGGAGCGGACATCGTCGTCTACTCCGCGACCAAGCATATCGACGGCCAGGGCCGGGTGCTGGGCGGCGCGATCCTGGGAAGCGCCGAACTGATGACCGAGGCCTACCGCGACATCCTGCGGCATACCGGGCCTGCCCTGTCACCCTTCAACTCCTGGGTGCTGCTGAAGGGCCTGGAGACCCTGGACCTGCGGGTGCGGCGTCAGTCGGATAACGCCGGCAAGGTCACAGAATCCCTGGCCAGTCATCCGGGGGTTCGCCGTGTGGTCTTCCCTGGCCGGAAGGATCACCCCCAGGCCAACCTGATCGCCAGCCAGATGACGGGACCCGGCAATGTCGTGGCCTTTGACCTCGGAACCCGCGAGCGCGCCTGGACCTTCCTGGACGCCCTCGGGATCGTCGACATCTCGAACAACCTTGGCGACGCAAAGTCCATGGCCACCCATCCCAGCACCACGACCCACCGGTCGATGTCGGAGTCCGAGCGGCTGGAAATCGGCCTCACCGAGGGCTGGGTGAGGATGAGCGTCGGGCTGGAGGACGCCGGGGACCTGGCGGACGATGTCCTCCAGGCCCTCGACCGGGTCTGATCCGGGACGGGATCAGAAGATCCCGTAGCCGCCGTCGATCAGGAAGCTGTCTCCGGTGTGGAAGGCCGAGGCGTCCGAGGCCAGATAGACAGCGATGCCGCCGAAATCCGCAGGCTGGCCCCAGCGCCGCACGGGCACACGCCGGATCACCGCATCGTTGAACTTGTCGTTGCCCTGGGCGCCGGCCGTCATGTCGGTGGCGATCCATCCCGGCAGGACGGCGTTGGCGCGCACGCCATAGCGGGCGTGCTCCACGGCGATGGCGCGGATCATGGAGATCACCGCCCCCTTGGTGGCGGCGTAGGCCTCGTTGCGGGGGGCGCCGTCGTAGGCCGAGAGGGAGGAGATCACCACGAGCGAGCCTCCGGCCTTGTCGCCGCCATCGGCCCGCTCGACCATGTGTTTGCAGGCCTCGCGGAATGTGAAGAAGACGCCGTCCAGGTTCACCGCCAGCACCCGTCGGTAGGTCTCGGTGGGGAACTCGGCGAAGGACGAGGCGCCGCCGCCGATGCCGGCGTTGGCCACCACGGTGTCGATCCGGCCCATCTGGCGGACCGCTTCGGCCATGCCCTCGCGGACGGCGTTCTCGTCGGCCACGTCCACCACCTGGGTCAGCACCCGGACGCCAGCGTCCTTGAGGGCTTCGGCGGCGGCGGCGTTCTTCTTGCCGTTGGAGCCCCAGATGACCACGTCGGCCCCGGCCTGGGCCAGGGCCTCGACCATGCCGAAACCGATGCCGCCGTTGCCACCGGTGACCAGGGCCACCTTTCCTGTCAGATCAAAAGGCCGATAGGCCATGGGTTACCTCCCTTTGTGTCTGGGGAAGGAAGGACCGCAAGCGGGCGGGAGGCGTCAAGCGGGATCAGCAGTCAGGTGACGGAAATTCCGGACTGTTGAAGAGGGAGGCCCGCGTCTCCCGGACCATCGGGGGATTGCCGGAGGCCTACAGGCGCGTGGTCGCCAAGTCCCCAGGGATCTCGTCCCGTCCGGCCCGACTTCGCCGGTCGCAGCTCCTCAGTCGCGCGGGATCAGCCTGGGGTTGGGGACGGATCGGGCGAGGCCGGATAGGCCCCGCAGGACGAGAAAAAGGGCGGAAGGTCTCGCGAGGAGCTCCCTTCCGCCCTCAAGTTGGCGACGCCGGCCTAGCCCGGAAGTCCGGGCTGACTGACCCGACCGGCTCCGGAGATGTTCTGCTCCAGTCGGGCGGGACGCCGCGTCAGTTCGACCTCGCCGATCCCTGAGACCTCGATCCGCGCCGAGGTCCGGGGACCCAGTGTCGCCTTGCCGGCTCCAGACAGGTCCACCTCAGCTTCTTCCACCTCGAGTGCGGTGAGGTCGGCCGCGCCGGTCCCCGAGATATCGAGCACCACCCGGCGGGTCTTTCCGGTTGCCGTGACCCTGCCGGCCCCGCCCAGATCGATCTCAAGGGTATCCTGGTCGTAGCCGCTGATCTTGAGATCCTGAACGCCGTCGAGTTCAAACCGCCTTACCGCAGGCGCTTCCACGGTGACCTTGAGGGCGCCGCCTTTCCAGCGGTGGCCATCAAACTCGATCTTGCCGTTCCGGACCGAGACCTTGTCGAGTACGGCCGCAGGACCTTCGAGGCTGATGCGCCCCGCGGGTCCCTGGATGTAGTTGACCTCGGCGAAGGCGTCGATCTCGAGGGTGTCGGCGCCACTCCAGGGCATCTGGCGGGTTGTGCTCGGTCCCGGATCACCGAGGAAAATCTCGTTGTCGTCCGAGGCGATATGGATATCCGCCTCCTTGGCGAACTGGTTGACCCTGTCCTTCAGTCCGGCAGCCCCGCCAGCAAGTGCAAGGGCTCCGGCCAGGGAACCGATGCAGAGGATGAAGCCGGCGGCGGCGATGAGGGCGAGTGTGCGGATCACGAGCGGACCTCCTGAGCTTCAAGGGCGGGTTTCAGAAGCTTCAGGTGCAGACGGCCGTACCAGACTAGGGCGTTGACCAGACCCACAGTCACGAGCGCCGTCAGCGCGCCGACCGACACGGAGCCGGCCATGACGCCCAGGCCCGCAAGCATGGCGGCGCCAATGTCACGAACAGCCCCGGCCAGCGGACCGAGGACAAAGACGAAGGCGCCGGCGCCAAAGCCGACCACCGAGGTAATGGCGAACCCGAGGATCACGCCGAGGACCGGAAGAAGGATCGGCAGGATGATCAGGACATCGATCACACCGAGGCCTAGCAACCCGAAGATGGCCGTAGCGGCCGAAGACGGATTCCGCTCCGTCTCCCAGCGCTTCAGTCCCGCCTCGGCCTTGAGCTCACGAGCCAGCCGGCCGGGATCGCCCAGTCCGGCCATCACGTCGGCCTCACTGCGACCGGCGGCGACGCCTTCATCGAAGTGGGCGGCGTAGTCGGCCACATAGTCGTCGATCGTTTCCGGCGGCAGGCCGGCGAGACCGGTCCTCAACCGGCCCAGGAAGAGCTCACGGCTCATTTTTCATCTCCAAGGATTTCGCCGACTGCGACGGAGAAGGACACCCACTCCGCCTTCTGGGCGGCGAGGCTGTTCCGACCCGCAGGGGTCAGCCTGTAGTATTTGCGGGGAGGACCGGAGGGGCTTTCGACCAGGTAGGTGTCGACCAGTCCATCGGACTGCATCCGGCGCATGAGCGGGTAGATTGTGCCTTCGCCCATGTCGATCGCCGCCGCGAGGCGAGCGGCGATGTCATAGGCGTAGGCGTCGGCGCGGGAGAGCAGGGCCAGGACGCAAAGCTCCAGGACCCCCCTCTTCAGCTGAACCTGTACGGCTTCGGGCAAGATAGACGCCTCCTTCTGATGAAGAGGTATCTATCGCAAGGTATCTGTCATTGCAAGGTACCTTTTTCAAAAAGGTACCTTGCCTCGTCAGGTTGCTGTCCAGCCCCCGTCCACCGACAGGGCGGCGCCCGTGGCGGAGGCTCCGACGTCGGACGCCAGGTAGAGCAGCATGCCGGCCAGGTGCTCGTACTCGACGAACTTCTTGGTAGGCTGTGCGGCGAGAATGACATCCTCCATCACCCGGTCCTCGGGAATGCCGCGGGTCTTGGCCTGATCGACGATCTGGGCCTCGATCAGGGGGGTCTTCACATAGCCCGGGCAGATGGCGTTGGCGGTGACGCCCGTGCGGGCCAGCTCGACGGCAAGCCCCTTGGTAAAGCCCACCACCCCGAACTTCGCCGCCACATAGGGAGCCTTGAAGGGCGAGGCCACGAGGCCGTGGGCCGAGGCGATGTTGATGATCCGCCCCCTGCCCTGGGCCTTCATCACGGGGATGGCGGCCCGGCTGGCGTGGAAGGTCGAGGACAGGATGACGGCGATCAGGGCGTCCCACTTGTCCTCGGGGAACTCGTCCACCGGCGCGACATGCTGGATGCCGGCGTTGTTGACCAGGATGTCCAGCCGCCCGAACTCACGCACGGCGTAGGCGATCAGGTCCTTGATCTCCTCGGGCCGGGTCATGTCGGCGGGATGGTAGCGGACGGCGGCGTTGGTCCGGGCCTGAAGGGCCTGGCGGTCCGCCTCGATCTTCGCCGGATCGCCCAGGCCGTTGAGGACAACATTGACCCCCTGCTCGGCCAGGGCTGAGGCAAGGGCCTGGCCGATGCCGCTGGTCGAGCCGGTGACGACCGCCACATGGCCTTCAAGCTTGTAGTCGACGGCCATGGGCCTACTCCTTGTCAGCGCCGGCGGGCGCAGGTTGGGGCCGGGAAAAGACCCAGAGGTCGGCCGAGGACTCACCGGCCTGGAAGCGGTAGCCGTCGCGGTCGAAGGCCCGGAGATCGTCCGCCCGGTCGACCCGGTTGTCGATGGCGAAACGCGCCAGAGCGCCTCTCGCCCGCTTGGCGAAGAAACTGATGATCTTGGAGCGGCCGTCCTTTTCCTCCAGGAAGCGCACCTCCACGACCCGGGCGCCCAGAGCTTTTCGATCCACGGCCGAGGCGTATTCCTGGGAGGCGGCGTTCACGACGACAGGGTCCGCGCTGCCCTCCAGCTCGGCGGCCAGGGCCTTGCCTATGCGGTCGCCCCAGAAGGCGTAGAGGGTCTTGCCCCGGAGGGTCTGCAAGGGCGAGCCCATCTCCAGCCGGTAGGGCTGGATGCCGTCAAGCGGCTTCAGGACGCCGTAGAGGCCGGAGAGGATGCGGACATGTTCCTGCGCCCAGGCAAGGGCGTCGGGGTCGAGCTCGCGCGCCTTCAGGCCGGCGTAGACATCGCCATTGAAGGCGAAAGCCGCCTGCAGGGCGCCGTCAGCCGCCGGGTCGAAGGCCTGGAACCGCTCACGGTTCAACACGGCCAGCTTCTCGGACAGATCCATAAGGCCGCGGAGTTGGGCCACCGAAAGGCGGCGCGTGGACTCCGCGAGGCGGGCGGTCTCGGCCTCAAGGACCGGACGGGTCATGGGCGCCTGGACCGGGGGCGGCGAGAAGTCCATCGCCTTGGCGGGGGAAAGGAGGATCAGCATGGTGCGACTCTCAGAATAGCACGCGGGGGTTGAGGATGCGGCCTGGATCGAGGGTGGCGCGGATCGCCGAGAGGAGGGCGATCTCGGCGGGGTCCTTCTGGCGCCGGGCCTCGCCGGCCTTCATGACGCCCAGACCATGCTCGGCCGAGACCGAGCCGCCCAGGGCGATGGCGATGTCGTGGACCAGGGCCTGGCCCTCGGCGCGCCGGGCGAGGTGAGCGGCGTCGTCGCCGCCCTGCGGCCGCAGGACGTCGAAGTGGATATTCCCGTCGCCGACGTGGCCGAAGGCGCTGATCCGGCAACCCGGGGCGAAGGCGGCCATAACCTCAGCCGCCTGGCGGATGAAGGCCGGGACCTGGCTCACCGGCACCGAGATGTCATGCTTCCAGGTCGCCCCCTCAGGCTTCTGGGCGGCGGACTGATTCTCGCGGAGGGACCAGAAGGCCGCGGCCTGGGCCTCGCTGGCGGCGATGACCGCCTCCCCCGCTACGCCGTCTGAGCAGGCCTCTGCGAGAAGGTCCTCCATCAGACGCCCGGCCCCGCCGGAATCCGGGGACGCCACTTCAAGCAGGACCCGCCACGGCGGGGCGCCAGTCAGAGGGTCCCGCTGGCCGGGGATGTTGCGCAGGGCGAAATCGACACCCTGGCGAGCCATAAGCTCGAAGGCCTCGAGGCCTGAGTCTGCGACGCGGCGGGCGCGGGACAGAAGGTCCAGGGCCGCCTGCGGGCTCTCGACCGCCACCATGGCGACGGCGCGGCCCGCGGGCCGGGGGAACAGCTTGACGCTGGCGGCCGTGATCACGCCGAGGGTGCCCTCGGCGCCGGACAGGAGCCCCCGCAGGTCGTAGCCGGTATTGTCCTTGCGCAGGCGCCTGAGGCCCCGCCAGACCTCTCCGCTGGGCAGCACCGCCTCAAGGCCGAGGACAAGGTCGCGGGCGGTCCCGAACCTCAGCACGGCGACGCCCCCGGCGTTGGTGGAGATGACCCCGCCGAGGGTGGCGCTGCCTTCCGAGGCGAGACTGAGGGGGAAGCGGCGCCCTGCCGCCTCGGCGGCGGCCTGGACCTCGGCCAGGGTGACTCCGGCCTCTGCGACAAGAACGTCATCGACCGGATCGACATCCCGTATGGCGCGCATCCGGCGGGTGGAGAGCAGGATTTCGCCCTGGGGAATCTGGCCGCCGACAAGGCCGGTATTGCCGCCCTGGATAACCAGGGGAGCGCCCTCGGCGGCGCAGAGCCGGATGATGTCGGCGGTCTCCTCCGTCGAAGCCGGCGAGAGCATCAGGGGGGTGCGGCCGCTCCAGCGATCGCGCCACTCGACCAGCCACGGTGCGAGGATCTCCGGGTCGTCAGCCCAGCCCGCAGGCCCGACGAGGGCCTTGAGCCGGTCCAGGAAGGCGTCGGAGGGGACGGGGGTCATGGGAGCAAGGTAGGCGCTCGGCGTCCGGGAAGCCAGAGCGCGGCGCTCACCCGACCGCGCCGGCGGCTCTACGGAGGCGATCGTTGATGGCCTCGCCCAGGCCCTCGTGGGGGATGGGGGCGATGGCGATTCCCGCAGGACGCCGGGCGTCCGCCTCACGCAGGAAGGCGAAGAGGTTCGCCGCCGCCTCGACGAGGTCGCCCGAGGGACTGAGGTTGAGCACGCCAGCGTTGTCGGGCGCGGGGCCAAAGGCCAGATAGACCTCCCCCGACCTGAGGTCGCGGGCGTCCAGCCGGACCGGCGCCTCGGGGGCGTAGTGCCGGGTCAGCCGGCCAGGCGAGCGTCGGGCGTCGGCCTCCGCCTCCGCCAGGGGACCCACCAGGGCCTCGACCTGGTCACGCGTGACCCGCCCAGGCCTCAGCAGGCGCGGCGTGTCGAGCAAGGCCACGACGGTGGACTCCAGCCCGACCTCGCAGGGGCCGCCGTCCAGGGCGACCTCGGCGGCCTCGCCGGTCTCCTCGCAGGCGGCGGCGAAGGTGGTGGGGCTCGGCCGGCCCGACCGGTTGGCCGAGGGCGCGGCCACGGGCCCGCCAAAGGCCGATAGCACGGCGCGGGCCAGCGGATGGGCGGGCGCCCGCACCGCCACAGTGTCCAGTCCGGCCCGGGCGAGGTCGCAGACCGCGCCGCCGGGCTGGACGGGCAACACAAGGGTCAGGGGGCCTGGCCAGAAGGCGGCCGCGAGGATCTCCGCGTCAGGGCCGAAGACCGCGATGCGCCGGGCCGCGTCGATGTCTGCGACGTGGGCGATCAGGGGATTGAAGGCCGGCCGGCCCTTGGCGGCGTAGACGGCGGCTACGGCGCGCGGGTTTCCAGCGTCCGCCGCCAGACCGTAGACGGTCTCGGTGGGAAGGATGACCAGCCGACCCTGACGAAGGGCCAAGGCCGCTGAAGCCGGTGATCCTTTCTGAGGCGCGCTCACGCCCCCTCCCCCGCCGTCAGGGCCAGGAGGGCGAAGCTGGCCAGCCAGTGCTCGCCCATATAGTCGCCCGCCACATGCGGCAGGCTGGCCTCGAGGTGAATCCGGGCGGCGGCGCGGGCGGCCTCCGCGACGGGATCCCCGGTTGCGAGGGCGGAGGCGATGCTCCGCCAGCACCAGGCCCGGGACAGGTTGAGGCCATCGAGGTGGGCGATCTTGCCGTCGCTGCGGTCGCTGACGCTGGCGGGGGTGAAGAGGCTGGCGGGGGCACCCTCGGCGGCCCGGGGCAGGAAGCCGACGAACCAGGCCCGGAAGTCGTCGACAGGAAGAACCCGACGCAGACACTCGGCCTCCATCAGGGCTGGCGACAGAAAGTCCTCGCCGGAGGGCTCCCAGGCCTGGCAGTCCCTGTCCCCGGCGTACCAGGACAGGGCCTTGGCCCGGAGCAGGTCGCCAAGTTCGCTGTCTCCGGCCGCCTCGGCGTAGTCGAGGGCCAGGGCCAGGGCGAAGGCCGTAGAGGAATGCACCCCCGTGCGCACCGGGTAGGCGGCGAGGGGCAGGTGGGTCCGGAACCGGTCGGCGAAGTCGGCGGCCAGGGGGGCGAGGCGCGTCGCCCAGGGACCGTCGAGCCCGAGGAGTTCGGCCTGCAGCTTGAGAAGCCAGGCCCAGCCATAGGGCCGCTCGAAGCCCCGGGCCGTGGGCCGGCGCAGGAAGGCGCGCTCGCCCGCCACGGCGTCTTCCGTGAAGGCTTCAGCGAAGCGGACGTCGATCTCGGCGGCGATAGGGTGGTCAGGGAAGCGGCGGCGCACAGCCGCCAGCGTCCAGTAGCCATGCACGCAGGAATGCCAGTCGAAGCTGCCGAAGAAGATGGGGTGCAGCCGGCGGGGCGTCGCCAGGTCATCCTCGCCTGAGAGGACCTGGTCCAGCTTGTAGGGCCACGGCCGGGTGACGTGACCAAGGGCGATCCGGGCGAAGCCGGCGGCGATCTCAGGGGTGAGTCGGGAAGGCGAGGACATGCATCAGGACCGTATTCACGAGCAGCAGGACCACCGCGGTCGGCGCCTGAGCCCGGATGACGGCGAAACGGTCGTCCAGGTCAAGCAGGGCGGCGGGCGCCAGGTTGAAATTCGCGGCCAGAGGCGTCAGCAGGGTGCCGCAGAAGCCCGACAGCATGCCGATGGCGCAGATGGCGGCGGGGTCGCCTCCATAGACCTTGACCAGGACCGGCAGGGCCACGCCTGCGGTCATCACCGGGAAGGCGGCGAAGGCGTTGCCCATCAACACGGTGAAGCCGGCCATGCCGAGGCAGTAGACCGCCACAGCCGCCAGGCGGGTGTCCATGGGAAAGACACGGGTGACCGTCTCGCCGACGACCGTTCCAACTCCGGCCAGGGCGAAGACTGCGCCCAGGGCCGCCAGCATCTGCGGCAGCAGGGCCATCCAGCCCACGGTATCCGCGAGACGCAGGCCCTCGGTCAGAGGCGAAAGGACGGGCTGCCGGAACATGCGCACAGACAGGCCGGCGACAAGGAGGGTGGCGAAGCCAAGGGCGACCAGAGTGGCCTGACCGGGATCGACCAGGGCGGCGGCGGGTGCGCCGCCGTGCCTGACCCCAAGGCTCCCGGCCAGAACGATGATGGGGATCATCAGAGCCGGCAGGAAGAGCCGCAGGCCATAGGTGCGGGCGGAGGCCACGCGCGCCTCCGCATCCTCGGCCGTCGTCCCGCTGCGCCCAAGACCGAAGGCGGCGGCGAGCGCCATGACCAGGACGAGCACGCCGTTGCCGAGGTCGCCGAGATGATCACCGGCGAGGAAGGACAGGGCGAAGAGCCCCCAGAAGAGGGCGTTGCGGCGCCGGCGCGGATTGGCGGCGTCGCGCAGGCTCATGACCGCGAAGCCGGCGAAGACGAGGCCGGCCAGGGCGTAGACCTGGGAGAGGCCGATCACGGGCGCGGTCCCCTGCGGCCGAAGAGGAGGATCCGAGCGCCATGGACGATGAAGGCGGCGATGGCCGTCGGGATAGCCCAGACCGACAGGTGAAGGGGCTCCACGGTGATCCCGTTCTGGTCCAGGAAGCCCACCATCAGGAGGATTGACCCGATCGCCAGGAAGATGTCCTCGCCGAAGAAGAGGCCGATGTTGTCCGTGCCCGCAGCGAAGGCGCGGACCTTCTGGGCCTCGGGCGGATTGAGGGCGGGGGCGTCCGTCTCCGCCGCCCGGGCGGCCTCGGCCATGGGGGCGATGATCGGCCGTATGGTCTGGGTCTGGCCGGCGATGGAGGTCAGGCCAAGCGCTGCGGTGGCCTGTCGAAAAAGGAGATAGGCGAGCATCAGCCGGGCGAAGGTCACGCCCCGGAGCCGGCCGATCAGCCCCCGGGCCGCCTCCTGAAGGCCGGACCGCTCCAGCACGCCGATCACCGGGAGGATCAGCCAGGCGGCGCTGACATAGCGGTTCTCGTTGAAGGCCTTGCCGAAGGCGGCCAGCACCTCGACGGGGGAGAGGCCCGCGGCCAACCCGGTGGCGAGAGCGGAGGCCAGGACAACCAGAAGGGGGTTCAGGCCCACGGCGAAGCCGGCCACCACCAGAAGCACGCCAAGGAGCACCAGCATCGGATCCGTCCCTTCCCCAGGGTCGTAGTCTAGACCCGAGTCGCCCACGGGGTCGCGGGGGGTCCCTTGCACCGGACGTCCGCCGGTCTATTGATGGCCGGGGCTTATACGGGGGACCGCGATGGCCACGGCGATTCTTCAGGCGCGGATGAGTTCCAGCCGACTGCCGGGGAAGGTGCTGAAGCCCCTGCTGGGGCAACCCATGATCCTGCGACAGATCGAGCGCCTGCGGCGCTGCCGCGAGCTTGACCGGATCGTCGTGGCGACCAGCCAGGACCCTTCGGATGACATCCTGGCGGAGACCCTGGCGAGGGCGGGCCTGGAGATGGTTCGCGGGCCACTGGACGACGTGCTGGGCCGCTTCGTCCTCGCGGCGGACCAACTGCAGCTCGAGGGAGAGATCGTACGGCTGACGGCAGACTGCCCGCTCGCGGATCCGGGAGTCATAGACGCCTGTGTCGCCCTGCGTCGGGAAGGCGGCTTTGACTACGCCTCGAACGGACAGGTCCGCACCTATCCCCGGGGCCTGGACGTGGAGGTCTTCACCGCCACGGCGCTCCGGCGCGCCGGCGCCGAGGCGATCTCGCCCTACGACCGCGAACACGTGACGCCCTGGCTTTACCGGGAAGAGACGGCCTTGCGCCTTGGGAAGCTTGTCGGTTCGCCGGACCTCAGCGAATTTCGTTGGACGGTGGACCTGCCGGCGGACTTCGATTTCGTGTCGCAGGTCTTCGGGGCCCTCTATCCCGGGAACCCGGCCTTCACCACCGAAGACATCCTCGCCCTGCCCTTCGCCCGCCGGGAAACTGACGCCTGACCAGGCTCAGGCCGGTCCGCCACCCTCGACCATCGACCAGTCCATCGGCTCTCCGAAGGGGATGTCCCGGGTCGCCCGGCGTCCAATCACCGTGTCGAGATGCTTCGGCGCCAGGCCGAGGCCAGGCCGCACCGAACGGACATTGGACGCGGTGAAGGCCTCCCCCTTCCTGACCGGGGCGCTGGCGTAGAGCGAGCGCCGCATGCCCGCGTTCCCCGCCTCCGCCTCACCGGGTCCATAAGCGACCCGGCCCATGGCCTCCCAGGCGCTTCGGCAGCTCTGGACGAGCTCGGCCAGTTCGGCAGGTTCCAGGGAGAAGGCGGAGTCCACTCCGCCCTCGGCGCGGCTGAGCGTGAAGTGCTTCTCGATGAAGACGGCCCCGAGGGCGACCGCAGCGACGGAGGCCGCCGTGCCGAGGGTGTGGTCGGACAGGCCGGTCATCACCCCGAAGCGCTCGGCCATGTCCGGCAGGGTGGCCAGGTTCATGCTCGACATGGGCGCCGGGTAGGCGCTCGTGCAGTGCAGGACGATGAGGTCCTTGGCCCCGGCCCCCCGCGCCGCCTCCACCGCCTCGGCGATCTCCTCCTGCGAGGCCATTCCGGTGGACATGACCAGGGGCCGGCCCGTCGCCGCGCAGCGCCGGATGAGGGGCAGGTCCACCAGCTCGAAAGACGCGATCTTGTAGGCGGGGGCGTCGAAGCTCTCCAGAAAGTCCACGGCGGTGAAGTCGAAGGGCGAGGAGAACAGGGTCACCTCCGCCTTCCGGGCGTGCTCGAACATCGGTCCGTGCCAGTCCCAGGGGGTGTGGGCCTCGGCATAGAGCTCATGCAGGCGACGACCGTCCCAGAGGCCGCCCTCGAGCCGGAATCCGGGGCCGTCATGGTCAAGTGTGATGGTGTCGGCGGTGTAGGTCTGGATCTTGACCGCGTCCGCCCCGGCCTCCGCCGCCGCCGAAATCAGGTCAAGGGCGCGCCCCAGCTCGCCATTGTGATTGCCCGACATCTCCGCCACCACATAGGGCGGATGACCGGGCCCGATGGGCCTGCCGTCGATGTGGGCCAGAGCCTGGCTCATGGGAGAACTCCCGCATCCTGAGCGCGATTCGTGAGTCGAATATGGGACCACCCGCGCCCGGGGACCAGACGCTCAGGCCTCCGGCGATGCGGAAGTCACCCCGTCAAAGCGATAGGCGGCCCCCTCCCGGCGCACATGGCCGGCGGTCGGCGCGGCGAAGTGGGTGCCGATGACCAGCACGGGCTGCTCGGCCACGCCCTCGAAGACGCCGCGGCGCATGGCGGCGGAGGCGACCGGGTCGCTGTCGAAGGGTGGCGACCACTCAGGGTGGGCCAACTGGCAGGGGTGGTGGACCATGTCCCCGGTGATCAGGCCGGTCTCGCCGCCGGACTCGATCCGGACGCTGACATGGCCCGGCGTATGGCCGGGGGTGGGGACCAGCCGGACTTCGGGTGAGATCACGTGGTCCATCTCGACGAAGTCCACCAGGCCGGCCTCGAAGACCGGGCGGATGGAGTCCGACAGGATCGCATGCTGCTCGTCATCTCCCTCGGCGCTCCAGTGGTCGTATTCCCGCCGGCCGATCAGGTATCGGGCCTTCGGGAAGGTCGGAACCCAGCTGTCGCCCTCCTTCATGGTGTTCCAGCCCACATGGTCCACGTGCAGGTGGGTGCAGACGACGGCGTCGACGCTGTCGCGGGTCCAGCCGGTCGCCTCGAAGGAGTTCAGGAAGTCCGTGGACAGGGCCTGTCCGCCGACAAGGCTCCGCGGACGGTCGTTGCCGATGCACGTGTCCACCACCAGCCGCAGACCGGGCGCCTCGACGAGGAGGGCGTGGATGGACAGGCGCAGGTGTCCCTCCGGTGTCACATAGTGCGGAAACAGCCAGGGGATTTCACGCAGCGCCTCCGGCGTCGCCTCGGCAAGGAAGGCCCGCCGGGGATTATAGACGACCGGCATCTCCATCTCGACGACGCGGGTGACCGTCACCTCGCCGATCCGCCACCTCAGCATGACGCCCTCCCCTCCGGCCTGGCCTAGCGCAGGCCGGCGTTGATCTGGTCCAGAGCCGCCTGGCCGGGCACCAGGTCAGCGTCGGACAGGCTGTTCAGCGGCCGGTCGGTGGTGCCCAGGGCGCCATGCAGGTCGCCGGGCTCCGGGTCCACGTAGAGCAGTCCCGTGACAATCTCGCCCGCCGCCTGACGCTGGGCCAGGTAGGCCATGGCGGCGATCCGGTCCGTCGGGTCGTAGTGGTCCGACAGCTTGTGGAGGGACAGGACCGAGCCATCGTGCTGGGTGACAGAGATGGTCGTACCGGGCTCGTAGTCGACCTCGATGGGCTGGCGCTCGGCGATCACGTCCAGGCGGTTCACCGCCTCGTTGTGCTCGCGGACATAGTCGTAGCTCTTGGTGGACCCGGCGTGGTTGTTGAACTGGACGCAGGGGCTGAGGGTGTCGATGAAGGCCGGGCCAGGATGACGCAGGGCGGCCTTGATCAGGGGCACCAGCTGGGCCTTGTCGCCCGAGAAGGAGCGCGCCACGAAGGTGGCGCCCAGCTGCAGGGCCAGACTGACCATGTCGATGGCCGCATCGTGGTTGACTACGCCGCGCTTGGACTTCGAGCCGCGATCCGAGGTGGCCGAGAACTGGCCCTTGGTCAGGCCATACACGCCGTTGTTCTCGACAATGTAGGTCATGTTCACCCCGCGCCGGATGGCGTGGGCGAACTGGCCAAGGCCGATCGAAGCGGAGTCGCCGTCGCCGGAGACGCCCAGGTAGATCAGCTCGTGATTGGCCAGGTTGGCGCCCGTCAGCACCGACGGCATACGTCCGTGTACGGTGTTGAAGCCGTGCGAGTTCCCCAGGAAGTAGTCCGGCGTCTTGGACGAGCAGCCGATGCCGGACAGCTTGGCCACCCGGTGGGGCGGCAGGTCCAGCTCGTAGGCCGCCTGGATGATGGCGGCGGAGATGGAGTCGTGCCCGCATCCGGCGCAGAGGGTCGAGACCGATCCCTCGTAGTCCCGGCGAAGATAGCCCAGGGCGTTGGGGGTCAGGGCTGGATGATGCAGCTTGGGCTTGGCGATGTAGGTCATTCGGCGGCCTCCCGGAGCGGGCGCGAGCCCGGCGGCTGGGTTGC
>NZ_JADCBG010000075.1 GCF_020253645.1 Phenylobacterium sp. | reverse complement strand
CTGTTCCTGTGGCGCGGTCTGCGCAGCCCCTCCCGTGTGTAGGGGAGAGGGCCAAAGAAAAAGGGTCCCCGGCGCGCCGGGGACCCTTCACCTGACCGCCCTTGGGCGGGTGGGATCAGAAGCGGTACTGAACTTCCAGGCCGAAGATGCGCGGAGGCGTCAGCTCGAAGTTCCGGGCTCCGTTGGAGAACCGGTCCGACGGAACCGCGGGGTTGTTGTTCCGCTGTGCGGCGGCGACAGCCGCGGCGTAGCCATCTTCATCAAGCGCATTCTTGACGTAGGCGATGATGGTGTACTTGCCGCCCGTCGGCATCCACAGCGCCCGGAGGTCCACCTGATCCCAAGCGGGCGAGGAGTCGAACTCTCTCCCGAAGACCGTCGCATAGGCCTTCGACCGATTGATGTAGGTGGCGCCAGCGATGAGGTTGCCCCCGTCCAGAGCGAAGGTGTAGGTGCCGTTCACCGCAACCTTGTGTTCCGGCGCCTGGGGCAGGGGACTGCCGACAACGCTGACCGCTCCCAGGTTGACGTTGTCATTCACGTTCACAAGCAGGCGGCTCTTGGTGATCTCGGTCGGATTCCAGCCGTAATCCAGCGTCAGGCGGAGAGGTTCCACCGGCCGCCAGATGCCGCTGAACTCGATCCCGTACGACTCCGACTTCTCGATGTTCACGAACTGGGTGACGTTGGTCGCGCCCACCCGCACGGCCACCGGCGCCTGAAGGTCGCGGTAGTCGAGGAAGAAGGCCGCCAGGTTCAGCTGGAACGTGTCGAAATCCCGCTTGAAGCCGATCTCGTAGGAGTTGACCGTCTCCTCGTCCGCCTTGGGAACGGCGAGGAAGCCGCCGGCCGAGAAGCCGAACGCCTTGTAGCCGCGGCTGTAGCGGGCATAGGCCATGGTGTCGCTGTCCGGCTCCCACTGGACGCCGAGGGTGCCGGTGACGGCGTCAGACGAGCCGTCGAGGTTCCGGCTGGCGATGCCGGTGGCCGGATCGATCACGTACTGGCGCACCACCCCATTGGTGGTGACGCCGGGGGTGCTGACACCCGGGATCAGGCCGTTGGTGCTCTTCGGCGCGAGGGCGTCGGTGAGGTCCATGGCCCCGTTGCCGAGCCCGTTCAGACCCGCGAGCGCCGGGATCCCGAAGACCGGCGCCAGGCGCGCCAGCGAATTCAGGTCGCCCAGCAGGCTGCCCCAGTTGGACGCCGTGCCGGGGCCAAAGGCGCCGAGGCCGAGGGCCGGGTAGAGACCGGGATAGCAGACGTTGGAGTTACAGATGATGCGCCGGTACTCGGTCCCGGACTTCCGGTCATCCGTGTAGCGCAGGCCCGCGGTGAACTTCAGGGCGTCCGTCATCTGGTAGTCGATCTGGCCGAACACGGCCTTGCTCTCGGTCGTCAGGCCGTAGTGGCCCGTCGACCAGTACCCTTTCGGGTTGGCCGCGGCGCCCAGGATCGGGGTCTGGAGCGAAGACGGGCCCACCAGGAAGAAGTCGGCCGTGCTTCCGGTGCCGAAATACTCCTGATTGTAATAGAAGGCGCCCGCGATCCACTGAAGGGGGCCGTCATGGGTCGATGAGAGATTGATCTCATGGCTGTACCACTTCTGATACTCGAAGTAGTGGTAACCATTGTTGGCATTGACGGTCAGAGGCGAGCAGTTGACCGGAGACAGGCCCGCTGAAAACAAGTTGCCGACGGTGCCGCAGACGGATCCGGGCGCCAGCGGGATCTGGTAAGACTGGACAGCCGTGAAATCGGAGTCGCCGTACAGGTCGTAGTCATACTCCTGGTAACCCCCGACATACTTAATGTCGATCGTCGGCAGGCTGTAGACGAAGTTGGTCGTGAAGGAGTTCACGCCGCTCAGCCGCACCCGCTGCGGGATGTTGGTGCTGAACTCCCGGTTGTCCAGAAGCGCGGGGTTAGAGGTGGAGGTCGCCCCGTTGAACTGCCGCAGGCTCCCGGGAACGATCCCGTTCAGGCCGGTTTCCTTGGTCAGGCCGTGGGCCGACGCAAAGACGATGGAGTAGTTCGGATCGAGACGCCCCGTCGAGAACTCGTCGCCGCGATAGCCAGAACGCGCGCCCGGGCCGCCGCGGTTGTGCCAGGCCAGCTTCTTGTAGGACGCCCAGAATTCAGCGTTCTCGCCGATATCGGCCTCGAACTGGACCTGGAACTGGTACTCGTCACGCACGGAACCTTCGTCGGGCAGGCCCGGGGTCACGTTCTTGAAGTGACCCTCCTTCTGGTCGAGCTTGTAGCCCGACAGGCGCATCCGCAGACCCTCGGCGAGGGGGCCGGAGACGGCGAACTGAAGGTTGGTGAAGTTGAAGCTCTCCACGATGCCGCGGACCTCGGCGTAAAGTTCCTGGGTGGGCCGCACGGAGATCACGTTGACCGTGCCGCCGATGGCGTCCCGGCCGTAGAGCGTGCCCTGGGGGCCGCGGAGGATTTCCACCCGCGCCACATCCAGGGGCGGGCCGCCGGCCAGGACGGTGGAGGTGGTGAAGAGGCTGTCGACATAGATCGACACCGCGCCGTCCACGGCGTGAACGTTGGTGAGTCGGCCGATGCCGCGCATCGACGCCCGGTCATTCGACGACTGGTAGACGAAGCCCGGCGTGAAGTTGGTCAGGTCCTGGACGGACGAAATGCCGACCAGGTCGCGCTGACGGCTGGTGAAGGCCGAGATCGCGACCGGCACGTCTTGCAGGCTTTGCTCGCGCTTTTCGGCGGTCACCACCAACTCGTCGATGGTGTTCATGCCGGTCTCGGCTTGGGCCGAGAGACCCACCGCGCTGGCGGCGAGAATGCTCGTAGCCAACAGTATGGCCTTTGACTGCATCTGGTTTTCACTCCCCAATATGAATCTGCCAGTGCTATTGCCTGTGCATCCAGACACGCTGGCTGACAGCGACAGGCAAGTCAATCCCGCGACGGGATGATGCGATTTGTGTGAAAAACGATTTCGTGACGTCGCCGGCGAGGACCAGGCGCCGCGAGCCCGGCCGATCAGACTGAGATGCGCACCGGCAGGGTCTCGTAGCCCTTGACGAAGTTGGAGGACAGGCGGCGTGGCGGGGCCATCACCTCGATGCGCCGGAAGCGCTTGAGGATCTCTTCCCAGACCACCTTCAGCTGCATTTCGGCCAGCCGGTTGCCGACGCAGCGGTGGATGCCGAAGCCGAAGGCCACGTGCTGCCGCGGCCGCACCCGGTCGATTATGAACCGGTCCGCATCGGCGATGACCTCGCCGTCCCGGTTGCCCGAGACGGACCACATGATCACCTTGTCCCCCTTGCGGATCGT
>NZ_JADCBG010000074.1 GCF_020253645.1 Phenylobacterium sp. | reverse complement strand
TGAGCCGGGGATAGGGAAGGCGGGCCCGAGCCGATAGATGTTCGCCGGAAACGGAGACGCGGACATGGGCAGCCCGGGCGGAGACGGCGTGGTGACGGCGGCGGTGCTGATCATCGGGGACGAGATCCTGTCCGGCCGCACCCAGGACACCAACCTGAGAGATATCGCCCGGTACCTGGGCGTCCACGGCGTGGACCTGTGCGAGGCGCGGACCGTGCCGGACGTGCTGGAGGAGATCGTCGACGCTCTGAACGCCCTGCGCACCCGTTACGACTATGTGATCACCACCGGCGGCATTGGCCCGACCCATGACGACATCACCGCTGATGCGGTGGCGGCGGCCTTCGGGGTCGAGCTGGAAGAGCATCCGGACATCCTGGCCATGATGCAGTCCCGATGGGGCGATCAGATGAACGCCGCGCGGCGGCGCATGGCCCGGGTGCCGGTGGGCGGGGCGCTGGTGAACAACCCGGTGCAGGGACCGCCAGGCTTCACCATCGGCAATGTCTTCGTCCTGGCCGGGGTTCCCCAGATCATGCGGGGCATGCTGGAGGATGTGGGGCCGCGCCTGCGCTCGGGCGCGGTGGTCCTGTCGCGCACTGTGCGGGTCGAGGGCTCGGGCGAGGGGGCCATCGCCGGACCCCTGGAGGCGGTGGCCAAGGCCCACCCGAACCTCAGCCTGGGCAGCTATCCCTTCTTCACCGAGGGGCTCTATGGATCGAATCTGGTCCTGCGCAGCCGTGATGAGGCCGAGCTGTCGGCCACCGTCGGCGAGCTGATCGCCGCCCTCCGGGCCGCGGGCATCGCGAATGTCCGCGAGGTCGAGCCCGCCTGAGCCGCGACCGGTGAGCCTTTACCCCGTCATCATGTGCGGCGGATCGGGGGTGCGCCTGTGGCCCCTGTCCCGGCCGGAGCGTCCCAAGCCCTTCGCCCGGGTCCTGGGAGGGTCCCTGACGCTTTTTCAGGAAACGGCGCAGAGGGCGGCGCCCCTGGGCCCCCTGCTGGTGATCGCAGGCGCCGACCATGGCGGCCTGATCCGTGAACAGCTGGCCGAGTTGGGCCTGTCCGCAGATGTCCTGCTGGAGCCGGAACCCCGGGACTCCGCCCCCGCCATGGCTGCGGCGGCCATCCACCTTCTCCGGAGGGACGAGGAAGCGGTGATGGTAGTGCTGGCCGCCGACCATCACGTCCCCGACGGCGGGGCCTTCCGCGACGCCGTAGTCCGGGCGGCGCCGTTCTCGCGGGCGGGGCGGATCGTGACCCTGGGGATCGCGCCGACCTTCCCCTCCACCGCCTATGGCTACATCCGGGCCGGGCGCGGCGAGAGCGTGCGCACGGTCGACGCCTTCATCGAGAAGCCGGACGCGGCCCGCGCCGCCGCCCTGATCGCCGAGGGCTGCCTGTGGAACAGCGGCAACTTCATCGTCCCGGCCACTACCCTGGCCTATGAGCTCGGTCGCCTGGCGCCGGAGGTCCTGGAGGCCGCCGAGGCGGCGGTGGAGACGGCCACGGGACCCGGCGATGGCAGGCTGCTGGGCGAGGTGTTCCGCACGGCTCCGAAGATCTCGATCGACTATGCCGTCATGGAGAAGACCAGCCGCGCGATGGTCGCCCCAGCGGACTTTTCCTGGTCGGACGTCGGCGCCTGGGACGCCGTCCATGCGCTTTCGGACCGGGACGGGGCGGGTAACCGGCAGGAGGGCCGCGTCGAGGCCGAAGGGGTGACCGGCTCTTACATCCGCGCCGACGGAGGCGCCGAAGCGGTGGTGGTGGGCCTGTCGGGCGTCGCCGTGGTGGCCGACGGCGCCCGGGTCCTGGTGGCGCCCCTCTCGGACAGCCAGGCGGTGAAAAGGGGCGTGGAGCGGCTGCAGGCGCGGGGGCCCGCCGGATTTCCGGACCTTTCTTCGGCCGCGGCGTGGTTCGGGCTCTGGCTGAGGACCGCCGCCCTTCCGGTCTGGTGGACCCTCGGCGCCGACCGCGAACGGGGCGGCTTTGTGGAGGCCATCGACCAGGAGGGCCTGCCCCAGCCGGCGCCCCGGCGCGGCCGGGTCCAGGGACGGATGATCTTCAGCTTCGCCCAGGCCGGAATGATGGGCTGGAGCGGACCCTGGCGGGAGGCGGTCCGGCACGGCCTGAATGGCCTGACCCGCGATTTCCTGAGACCGGACGGCCTGATCCGCTGCCTGGTGGGACTGGACGGACGCCCTCTGGATGACACCCCGCATGTCTATGACCAGGCCTTCGCCCTGCTCGGGCTGGCGAGCCTGAGCCAGGCCGCAGAGTCGGACGCAGAGGCCCTGGCCCTTGCGCAGCGCATGCGCGAAGGTCTGGAGGCCCTGAGGCACCCGGCCGGCGGCTTCCGGGAGTCGGGAGACCAACCGTTCCAGGCGAATGCGCACATGCACCTGCTGGAGGCCTCCCTGGCGTGGGAGGAGGCGGGGCAGGCGGACTGGCGGGACTTGTCCGACGAGATTGCAGAGCTGGCCCTCGGCGCCTTCATCGACCACCGCGGAGTCCTGTCGGAATTCTTCGACGCCGACTGGCGGCGGGCCGGAGGTGATGACGGCCGCCTGGTGGAACCCGGCCACCAGTTCGAGTGGGCCTGGCTGCTGGACCGCTGGGGCCGGGCCCGGGGACGGGCGGATGGCCAGCTGGCGGCCCGGGCCCTGCATGAGACCGGCCGGCAGGGCGTGGACCCGCGCCGGGCCTGCGCCGTCAACGCCCTGTGGGAGGACCTGACGGTCCGGGACGGCTGGGCGCGGCTGTGGCCGCAGACGGAGTACCTGAAGTCGTCCCTGGCTCTCGGGGAGACGGAGGAGGCCCTCCAGGCCGCATCGGGGCTGCGGCGGTATCTCGAAACGCCCGTGCGGGGACTGTGGCGCGATCGCCAGGGGCCGACCGGAGGATTCGCTCCCGGGGGTGCGCCGGCGACCTCGCTCTACCATATCGTGGGCGCCATCCGGCAGCTTGAGGAACAATCCCCAGCACTTTCCGCTTAAGTGACGTTTTTTGGACGAGAGGCCCGTTCCCGCGCTCGCCTTTTCACGGAAGGTTGATTACGAGGGCGCGAGTCCCGCGTCCCCGACCGACTCCCCCAACCGCCGCCACGGCTCGGAGAAGTTGAACTGATGACTGCGACCCCCGGCATTCACCCCGCACCCACCCGCCACACCCGACTGATCGCCTGGGTCGAGCAGATCGCGGCCCTGACCCGGCCGGACAGGGTTCACTGGTGCGATGGATCGGATGCGGAGTGGGACGCCCTGACCCGGGAGCTCGAGGCGAAAGGCACCCTGAAGCGCCTGAACCCGGCCAAGCGTCCCAATTCCTTCTATGCCGCCTCGGATCCGGGCGACGTCGCCCGGGTCGAGAGCCGCACCTTCATCTGCTCCGAGAAACAGATCGACGCCGGTCCGACCAACAACTGGTCCGATCCCGTGGCGATGCGGGAGAAAATGGCGGGCCTTTTCGACGGCTGCATGAGCGGCCGGACGATGTACGTCTGCCCCTTCAGCATGGGGCCGCTGGGTTCGAAGATCAGCCAGATCGGGGTCGAGATCACCGACAGCGCCTATGTCGCCATCTCGATGCGGGTCATGACCCGGATGGGCAAGCCGGCGCTGGAACAGCTCGGGGAGGACGGCTTCTTCGTGCCCGCCGTGCATACGCTCGGCGCGCCCCTGGCCGCCGGGCAGGCGGACGTTCCCTGGCCCTGCAATCCCGAGAAGTACATCGTCCACTATCCCGAAACCCGGGAGATCTGGTCCTACGGGTCAGGCTATGGCGGCAACGCCCTTTTGGGCAAGAAGTGCTTCGCCCTGCGCATCGCCTCGGTCATGGCTCGGGACGAGGGGTGGCTGGCCGAGCACATGCTCATCCTCAAGCTGACCTCGCCCCAGAACGAAGTCCGCTACATCGCCGCCGCCTTCCCCAGCGCCTGCGGCAAGACCAATATGGCCATGCTCCAGCCGACCCTTGCCGGGTGGAAGGCCGAGACCGTCGGTGACGACATCTGCTGGATGCGGTTCGGCGATGACGGCCGGCTCTACGCCATCAATCCCGAGGCCGGTTTCTTCGGCGTGGCGCCCGGGACGGGCAATGAGACCAACCGCAATGCGGTCGCCTCCCTGCACGCCAACTGCGTCTTTACGAACGTCGCCCTGACCGACGATGGAGACGTCTGGTGGGAGGGCCTGACGAAGACTCCCCCGGCCAACCTGACCGACTGGAAGGGCCGGCCCTGGACGCCGGGGTCGGGCGAGCCCGCCGCCCACCCCAACGCCCGCTTCACGGTTCCGGCCAGCCAGTGCCCGGTGATCGCCCCCGAGTGGGAGGACCCGAAGGGCGTGCCGATCTCGGCCATTCTGTTCGGCGGCCGCCGGGCCAGCGCCGTGCCGCTGGTGACCGAGGCCTTCGATTGGGCGCACGGCGTCTTCCTGGCCTCAAACGTGGCCTCCGAGGGGACAGCGGCGGCGGAGAACCGGATCGGCGAGCTACGCCGCGATCCCTTCGCCATGCTGCCCTTCTGCGGCTACAACATGGGCGACTACTTCCGGCACTGGCTGTCGATCGGCGAGAAGGGCGACGCCGCCAAGCTTCCGCGAATCTATTTCGTGAACTGGTTCCGCAAGGACTCCACCGGTCGGTATGTCTGGCCGGGCTTCGGCGACAATTCCCGGGTACTGAAGTGGATCTTCGAGCGCCTGGCGGGCCGCGCCTCAGTCCAGGACACTCCCATTGGCCGTGTGCCGATGGCCGCGGCGCTGGACCTGTCCGGGCTTAGCCTGTCGGCGGCGGACCTTGACCTTCTCTTGACTGTCGATGCGTCGGTCTGGGCGGAGGAGGCGGCCCTCATTCCTCCGGCCTATGAGGCCTTCGGCGAGCGGCTGCCTCAGGAACTCTGGCGGCAGCACAAGGCCCTTGAGGGCCGGCTCCAGGCCGCCCATGCCGCGGAGATGGTGGCCGAATAGCCGCCAGCCCGTCGTCCGGGCTCAGTCCCGGGTGACGCCGTGATACTCGCAGTACCAGTCGGCGAATCGGCGCACGCCGACTTCCACCGGCGTAGTCGGCGCATATCCAAGGGCGGCGGCGGTGTCCGTGATATCCGCCTCCGTCCGGACGATGTCACCGGGCTGCATCGGCATAAGGTTCAGGTTCGCGGGCCGGCCAAGGGCTTCGGACAGGACCTCAATGTAGGTCATTAGCTCGACCCGGGTCCCGGCTCCGATGTTCAGGATCCGCCAGGGCGCGACACCGCTCGTGGCGGGATCGGGCGACTCGGCGCGCCATTGCGGGTCCAGCGCAGCGGGTCGGTCCAGCGCGGCGATCACACCGTGGACAATGTCATCCACATAGGTGAAGTCGCGTTGCATGCGGCCCTGCCCATAGACGTCAACGGGACGGCCGGCGACGATGGCGTCTGCGAACCGGTAGAGGGCCATGTCCGGTCGGGTCCAGGGTCCATAGACCGTGAAGAACCGCAGGCCCGTGCAGGGAATGCCGAACAGGTGAGCGTAGGCGTGCGCCATGGACTCATTGGCCAACTTGGTCGCCGCATACAGGGTCAGGGGGTGGTTGGCCGGCTGGTGGGGCGAGAAGGGCAGGGTCGCGTTGGCCCCGTAGGCCGAACTGGTGGAGGCGAAGACAAGGTGGTCGGGTGATATCGCCCGGCAACCTTCCAGCACGCTGAGAAAGCCGACCAGATTTGAATCGACGTAGGCTTCGGGATGCTCGAGCGAGTAGCGGACGCCAGGCTGTGCGGCGAGGTGCACCACTCCTGTTGGCCGCACGGTCCGGAACACCTCCGCCGTCGCAGCTCGGTCGGAGAGGTCGACCCGGAAATGGCGGTAGCCCGGCCGGGCCTCCAGCCGGCTGAGCCGCGCCAGCTTCAACCGGGGATCGTAGTAGGGACTGATGCAGTCCAGGCCTGCGACAACCTCTCCCCTGTCCAGCAGGGCCTGAACGACATGGAATCCGATGAAGCCTGCGGAACCTGTGACGAGGATCATGAGAATGCTCTCCCGGGACCCGCGCCCCTCCGCCGCCTGGCCGGACCTCTCCGCATGCGCTCTCGCCGAGCCGCTGTCGTCAACGGTTGGAAACGACCCGGAGGGCC
>NZ_JADCBG010000073.1 GCF_020253645.1 Phenylobacterium sp. | reverse complement strand
CAACGGCCGCCGCGGCCGCGTGATCACGGGCGCGAACAAGCGTCCGCTGAAGTCGCTGTCGGACATGCTCAAGGGCAAGCAGGGCCGCTTCCGCCAGAACCTGCTCGGCAAGCGCGTCGACTATTCGGGCCGTTCGGTCATCGTCGTGGGTCCGGAACTCAAGCTGCACCAGTGCGGCCTGCCCAAGAAGATGGCGCTCGAGCTCTTCAAGCCCTTCATCTATGCGCGCCTCGACGCCAAGGGCCTGTCGGGCACCGTGAAGCAGTCCAAGCGCATGGTGGAGCGTGAGCAGCCGGCGGTCTGGGACATCCTGGATGAAGTGATCCGCGAGCATCCGGTCCTGCTGAACCGGGCGCCGACCCTGCACCGCCTGGGCATCCAGGCCTTCGAGCCCAAGCTGATCGAAGGCAAGGCGATCCAGCTTCACCCGCTGGTCTGCGCCGCCTTCAACGCCGACTTCGACGGCGACCAGATGGCCGTCCACGTCCCGCTGAGCCTCGAGGCCCAGCTGGAGGCGCGCGTCCTGATGATGTCGACGAACAACATCCTGTCGCCCGCCAACGGCCGGCCGATCATCGTGCCGTCGCAGGACATCGTCCTGGGTCTCTACTACCTGTCCCTGGCCAAGGACGGCGAGCCCGGCGAGGGCAAGCTGTTCGCGGACCTGGGCGAGATCGACGCCGCCCTCGACGCCGGCGTTGTCACGCTGCACACGAAGATCAAGGCCCGCCACGTCGAGATGGACGCCGACGGCAATCTCGTCCGCAAGGTGATCGACACGACGCCGGGCCGGATGAAGATCGTCGCCCTCTTCCCGCAGCACCCGGCCGTGGGGCACCGCCTCCTTGAGAAGAACCTGACCAAGAAGGAGATCGGGAACCTGATCGAGACGGTCTACCGGCACTGCGGTCAGAAGGCGACGGTGATCTTCGCCGACCAGATGATGGGCCTGGGCTTCCGCGAGGCGGCCAAGGCCGGCATCTCGTTCGGCAAGGACGACATCATCATCCCGCAGCGGAAGAAGCCGATCGTCGAAGAGACCCGCAAGCTGGTCGAGGAGTACGAGCAGCAGTACGCAGACGGCCTGATCACCAAGGGCGAGAAGTACAACAAGGTCGTCGACGCCTGGGCCAAGGCCACGGACCGCGTCGCCGACGAGATGATGGCCGAGATCTCGACCGCCGAGAAGGACAAGACGGGCCGGGAAGGGGAGATTAACTCCATCTTCATGATGGCCAACTCCGGCGCCCGGGGTTCGCAGGCCCAGATGAAGCAGTTGGGCGGCATGCGCGGCCTCATGGCCAAGCCCTCCGGCGAGATCATCGAGACGCCGATCATCTCGAACTTCAAGGAAGGCCTGACCGTCCAGGAGTACTTCAACTCCACCCACGGCGCCCGGAAGGGCCTGGCCGACACGGCGCTCAAGACGGCGAACTCGGGTTACCTGACCCGCCGTCTGGTCGATGTCGCCCAGGACTGCATCATCAACGAGGAAGACTGCGGCACCAGCCGGGGCATCACCCTGCGCGCCGTGGTCGAGGGCGGCGACGTTCTGGTCTCCCTGGGCGCCCGGATCCTGGGCCGCCACTCGGCCGAGGATGTCCGGCACCCGGATACCGGCGAGGTGATCGTCCCGGCCGACGCCTACTTCGACGAGGACATGATCGAGGTGGTCGAAGGTGCGGGCGTCCAGTCCGTCCGCGTCCGCTCGGTCCTGACCTGCGAGGCCAAGCTCGGCGTCTGCGCCGCCTGCTACGGTCGTGACCTGGCCCGCGGCACTCCGGTGAACATCGGCGAGGCGGTCGGCGTCATCGCCGCCCAGTCCATCGGCGAGCCTGGCACCCAGCTGACCATGCGGACCTTCCACATCGGCGGCACCGCCCAGGTGGCGGAACAGTCCTTCTTCGAGGCGGGCAACGCCGGCGTGGTCCGGATCACCGGCGGCGCCACGGTCGTGGCTCCTGACGGCGCCCTCATCTGCATGAGCCGCAACCTCGTGCTCAGCGTGCAGGTCGACGGCAAGGATCGCGAGACCTACAAGCCGCCCTATGGGGCGCGTCTGAAGTTCAAGGATGGCGAGAAGGTCAAGCGCGGCGAACGCCTGGCGGAATGGGACCCCTACTCGACCCCGATCATCACCGAGGTGGGCGGCCGCGTGCGCTTCGAGGACCTGGTCGAGAACGTCTCCTTCCGCGAGGAGGCCGACGAGGCGACCGGCATCTCCAACCGCGTGGTGGTCGACTGGCGGGCTTCCGCCAAGGGCGGCGACCTGCGGCCGGCCATGGCGGTGCTCGACGAGACCGGCGCCTATCGCCGCCTCGCCAACGGGACCGAGGCCCGCTACCTGCTGCCGGTGGGCGCCATCCTCTCCATGGGCGATGGCGACGAGATCCGTCCCGGCGAGGTCCTGGCCCGCATGTCCACCGAGAGCGCCAAGACCCGGGACATCACCGGCGGTCTGCCGCGAGTGGCTGAACTGTTCGAGGCCCGCCGGCCGAAGGACTGCGCGGTCATCGCGGAGATGGACGGCCGCGTCGAGTTCGGTCGCGACTACAAGAACAAGCGCCGGATCAAGATCACCCCGGAGGATGGCGGCGAGGCCGTCGAGTTCCTGATCCCGAAGGGCAAGCACATCGCGGTCCACGACGGGGACGTCATCCGCAAGGGCGAATACCTGATCGACGGGAACCCGGATCCGCACGACATCCTGCGCATCCAGGGGATCGAGGCTCTGGCCGAGTTCCTGGTGGACGAGATCCAGGAGGTCTACCGACTGCAGGGCGTGCCGATCAACGACAAGCACATCGAGACCATCGTCCGTCAGATGCTGCAGAAGGGCGAGATCCTCGAGCCCGGTGACACCGGCCTTCTGAAGGGCGATCACCTCGACATGGCGGATATCCTGGAGGAGAACGCCAAGGCCGAGGCGCGCGGTGGTCGTCCGGCGGTGACCCAGCCGGTCCTGCTCGGGATCACGAAGGCGTCGCTGCAGACCCGGAGCTTCATCAGCGCGGCCTCCTTCCAGGAGACGACCCGCGTCCTGACCGAGGCCTCCGTCCAGGGCAAGACCGATACCCTGGAAGGCCTGAAGGAGAACGTGATTGTCGGCCGGCTCATCCCGGCGGGCACGGGCTCCTTCCTGCGCGGCCTGCAAAGGGTGGCCGCCCGTCGCGACGCGGCGCTCAGCGCCAGCCGCGAAGAGGCCATGGAGCCCTTGCCCGAGGTGATTGCGGTCGAGGCGGAGGAGGAGGGCCTGGGGCTCTAGTCCCCGGCCGAACTTCCGCTGGCTTTCCGGAAGGGGGCGGTCCCGCGCGTCGGGGCCGCCCCCTTCTCGCAACGGTGGTTGTGATCGGTCTGGCGGCTCCTACATGTGAGAGGCTGAACCGGAGCCTCCCATGCCTTTGCTGCTATGCCCGAACTGCAATGACTCGATGCAGACCGTCGCGAGGTCAGGCGTCGAACTCGACATGTGCCCGAGTTGCCGCGGGATCTGGATGGACCGTGGCGAACTCGAGAAGGTTCTCGGCGCAGTCAAGTCGGAGTCGGAGGACCAGACCCGGGCCCGGCAGGCCCTGGAGCGCGAGGCCGATTCGTTCCGCCGCGATCCTCAGGAGTGGGTGCGTCGCCACCCCTACGATGAGGGGCGTCGCAGCTACAAATGGGACGATGACGACTACTACCCGAAGAAAAAGAAGAAGCGCTTCGACATCTTCGACATCTTCGATTGACGATACGCCTCCGGAGCGCCTGCCGGCGTTGACGGCGGCGGGCCTTGCGAGTATGAACCGCGCTCTTTCGAGGCCGGGGGAAGTCACTCCGGTCACCGATGAACGGCCGCTGTTCCCTTGAACCTCGGCGGACCCGTCGGGGCGGCCAAGGCCGCGCCGGCGAGTTTTTGCGTTCAAAGGTCCCGGCCGCGGAAGCGAGACGACAACTGGAACCCCCATGAGGCGCCCCGGCCCAACGGCACACGCCTCCAGAGCAGAGAATAGATGCCCACAGTCAACCAGCTCATCCGCAAGCCGAGGCAAGACAAGCCTTCGCGGAACAAGGTCCCGGCCCTCAAGGGGTGCCCCCAGCGTCGCGGCGTCTGCACGCGCGTCTACACCACGACCCCGAAGAAGCCGAACTCGGCCCTCCGGAAGGTCGCCAAGGTCCGCCTGACCACGGGCATCGAGGCGGTGTGCTACATCCCCGGCGAAGGCCACAACCTGCAGGAGCACTCGGTCGTGCTCATCCGCGGCGGCCGGGTGAAGGACCTTCCGGGCGTCCGCTATCACATCCTGCGCGGCGTTCTCGACACCCAGGGGGTGAAGGACCGCAAGCAGCGCCGTTCGCTCTATGGCGCCAAGCGTCCGAAGTAAGGAGACGAGTCCATGTCCCGCCGCCGTCGCGCCGAGAAACGTGAAGTCCTGCCGGATCCCAAGTTCGGCGACCTCACCGTCACGAAATTCATGAACTACGTCATGTATGAGGGGAAGAAGGCTGTCGCAGAGAACATTCTCTATGGCGCCTTCGACATCCTTGAGGCCAAGCGCAAGGACCAGGGCCCCCTGGAAACCTTTCACGCCGCCCTCGACAACGTGGCCCCTGGCATTGAGGTGCGCTCCCGCCGGGTCGGCGGCGCGACCTACCAGGTCCCGGTGGAGGTCCGTCCGGACCGCCGCAAGGCCCTGGCCATCCGCTGGCTCGTGACCGCTGCGCGCAAGCGCGGCGAGAACACCATGACGGAGAAGCTCGCCGGCGAACTTCTCGACGCCGCCTCCAACCGGGGCACCGCCGTGAAGAAGCGCGAAGACACCCACAAGATGGCGGAAGCCAACCGGGCCTTCTCTCACTACCGCTGGTAAGCCCGCACACGCCTGAGTTCACCGGCGCGGGTGGTTCCCCAAAGACCGCCCGCGCCGTTCTTGCAAGACACCGACGCCCCTCAAACCGAGCGCCCGCGATGCCCCGCACCCACAAGATCGAAGACTACCGCAACTTCGGAATCATGGCCCACATCGATGCGGGCAAGACGACGACGACCGAGCGGATCCTGTTCTACACCGGCAAGAGCCACAAGATCGGCGAGGTCCACGACGGCGCAGCCACGATGGACTGGATGGAGCAGGAGCAGGAGCGCGGCATCACCATCACCTCGGCCGCGACGACCGCCTTCTGGAAGGGCTGCAGGCTGAACATCATCGACACGCCTGGCCACGTGGACTTCACCATCGAGGTCGAGCGCTCCCTCCGGGTCCTCGACGGTGCGGTGGCCGTCCTCGACGGCAACCAGGGCGTCGAACCCCAGACGGAGACGGTCTGGCGCCAGGCCGACCGGTACAACGTCCCGCGCATCGTCTTCGTCAACAAGATGGACAAGATCGGCGCCGACTTCGAGATGTGCCTGCGGACCATCCGCGAGCGTCTCGGCGTCAAGGCCGTCCCGATCCAGCTGCCGATCGGCTCGGAAGCGAGCCTGCGCGGCATCGTCGACCTGGTCCGGATGAAGGCGGTGGTCTGGGAATCCGAGGGCCTGGGCGCGAAGTACCACGACGAGGATATCCCGGGCGACATGCTCGCCCAGGCCGAAGAGGCCCGGAACTACATGATCGAGAACGCCGTCTAGATGGATGACGAGGCCATGGAGGCCTACCTCGGTGGTGAAGAGCCCTCGGAAGAGGTGATCAAGAAGTGCCTCCGCAAGGCGGTGCTCACCGGCGCCTTCTACCCGATCCTCGCGGGTTCGGCCTTCAAGAACAAGGGCGTGCAGCCCCTGCTCGACGCCGTTGTCGACTACCTGCCTTCGCCCGTGGACATCCCGGCGACCCAGGGCCTCGACTTCAAGACCGAGGAGCCCGTCGAGCGCAAGGCGTCCGATGATGAGCCGCTGTCCGTCCTGGCCTTCAAGATCATGGACGACCCCTTCGTGGGCTCGCTGACCTTCTGCCGCATCTACTCCGGCAAGCTGGAGTCCGGCATGGGCCTGCTGAACTCGACCCGCGACAAGCGCGAGCGCGTCGGCCGGATGCTTCTGATGCACTCGAACAACCGCGAGGACATCAAGGAAGCCCACGCCGGCGACATTGTCGCCCTGGCCGGCCTGAAGGACACCCGCACCGGGGACACCCTTTGCGATCCTCTGAAGTCGCCGGTGATCCTCGAGAAGATGACCTTCCCCGAGCCGGTCATCGAAATCGCCATCGAGCCCAAGTCCAAGGCCGATCAGGAGAAGCTGGGCGTCGCCCTGGCGAAGATGGTCGCAGAAGACCCGTCGTTCACCGTCTTCACGGACCAGGAGTCCGGCCAGACCATCATGAAGGGCATGGGCGAGCTGCACCTCGACATCAAGGTCGACATCTTGAAGCGGACCTACAAGGTCGAAGCCAACATCGGCGCGCCTCAAGTCGCCTACCGTGAAAGCCTCGGCCGCGCGGCGGATATCGACTACACTCACAAGAAGCAGCCCGGCGGCACCGGCCAGTGCGCCCGGGTCAAGATCAAGTTCGAGCCGGGCGAGCCCGGGTCTGGTTTTGTCTTTGAGAACACGGTGGTCGGCGGTTCAGTGCCGAAGGAGTACGTTCCCGGCGTGCAGAAGGGCATCGAGTCCGCCAAGGAAAACGGCCT
>NZ_JADCBG010000072.1 GCF_020253645.1 Phenylobacterium sp. | reverse complement strand
CCGCCGGGGGCGGGCAAGAGCACGATCGCGCCCCTGGCCTGCCTCGCGGCGCCCTGGATTGCGGGCCAGCGCATCCTGATGCTCGAACCGCGGCGGCTGGCGGCGCGGGCTGTGGCGGCGCGGCTGGCCGCCAACCTCGGCGAGTCGGTGGGCGCCACCGTCGGCTACAGGGTGCGGATGGAGAGCCGGGTTTCGGCCGCCACCCGCCTGGAGGTCGTCACCGAGGGCGTCTTCTCGCGAATGATCCTCGACGATCCCGGCCTGGACGGGGTGGGCCTGGTCATCTTCGACGAGTTCCACGAGCGCAGCCTGGACGCCGACCTGGGCCTGGCCCTGGCGCACGATTGCCGGCGGGTCCTGAGGCCGGACCTGCGCCTGCTGGTCATGTCGGCCACCCTGGACGTCGCGGCGGTCTCCGGCCTGCTGGACGACGCCCCGGCCATCTCCAGCGAGGGCAGGGCCTGGCCGGTGGAGACCCGCTATCTGGGCCGCTATCCCGGCGCGCCCCTTGAGGACCAGGCGGTGCGCGCCGTGCGCCGGGCCCTGGCGGAGACGCCGGGCGGGGTGCTGGTCTTCCTGCCGGGCCAGGCCGAGATCCGCCGGACGGCCGAGCGGCTGGCGGCGGCGGGCCTGCCGGCGAACGTCGATGTCGCCCCGCTCTTCGGAGCCCTTGATCCCGCCGCCCAGGACCGGGCCATCGCCCCGGCCCCGGAGGGGCGGCGCAAGGTCGTCCTGGCCACGGACATCGCCGAAACCAGCCTGACCCTCGAGGGGATCGTCTGCGTTGTCGATGCGGGTCTGGTGCGCTCGCCGCGCTTTGACCCGGCGTCGGGGCTGACCCGCCTCGTCACCCTCAGGGCCAGCCGGGCGGCGGCGGACCAGAGGCGAGGTCGCGCCGGACGGACCGGCCCCGGAACCTGCTACCGGCTCTGGGACGAGGCCGAGACCCGCTCCCTGCCGGCCTTCGCCACGCCGGAGATTCTCAACGCCGACCTGTCGGGCCTCGCCCTCGACCTTGCCCGCTGGGGGGTGAAGGACACCGCCGGCCTCGCCTTCCTGGACCCGCCGCCAGCGGGGGCGCTGGCCGAGGCGCGCAGCCTCCTGGCCCGGCTGGAGGCCCTGGATGGACAGGGGGTGCTCACGGCCCATGGCGAGGCCCTTTCGCGCCTGCCCCTGCCGCCCCGCCTCGCCCATATGGTGCTGGCCGCCGCCGCCCGGGGACAGGCGGAACGGGCGGCGAGGATCGCCGTCCTGGCCTCCGAACCCGGGCTTGGCGGTCGCGACGTCGACCTGCGCCTGCGACTGGAGGCCCTGGACCGGGACCGGGGGCAGAGGGCGCGGGACGCTCGTGCTCTCGCCGGGCGCTGGGCCGCGCAGGCGGCTCGCGAGGCGGGCCGGGTGCAGGGCGAGCCCCTGGATGACGGCCTGCTCATGGCCCTGGCCTGGCCTGAGCGCGTCGCTCGGGCGAGGGGGCCTGCCGGACACTTCCAGCTCGCGGGGGGGCGGGGAGTCTGGCTGGAGGAGACCGACCCCCTCGCTCGGGAGCCCTGGCTGGCCGTCGGAGAACTGGGCGGGGGCGGGCGGGCCGACCGGATCCTGTTGGCCGCCCCGGTCCAGCCTGCGGAGCTTGACCGGCTCTTCGCCGCCGCCATCGTGCGCGAGTCGCGGATCGAGCCGGGTCCGTCGGGCCGTCTCCGGGCCGTTCGCATTGAAAGGATCGGCCGGCTGGTGCTGCGGGAGACGCTGGACGAGGCGCCTTCGGCGGACCTGATCCTGGCCGCCCTGCTGGACCAGGTGCGGGCTGACGGTTTTGCGGGCCTGCCCTGGGGCGAGGCGGGCCGGGCGATGCGGGCCCGGGCGGACTTCCTGCGCGGACTTGGGGAGGCCGACCTTCCGGACCTCGGTGACGCGGCCCTGCTGAAGGACCTCGACGCCTGGCTGAGCCCGGCGTTGGAGGGTCTGCGCAGCCTCTCTGACTTGGCGCCGGCCCGGCTGGACGGCGCGCTTGCCGCATACCTCGGCCATGCCGCCCAGCGTCGGCTGGAGGCCCTCGCGCCGGCGCGATGGACGGCCCCCACGGGCAACAGCTTCTCCATCGACTACGCCGCGCCAGGTGGTCCCCGCGTGGAGGTGCGGGTGCAGGAGGTCTTTGGCCTGGGCGCCCATCCCGCCATCGCGAACGGCCGGGCGCCCCTGACCCTGGCCCTGACGTCGCCGGCGCATCGGCCGATCCAGACCACCCGCGACCTGCCGGGTTTCTGGCGCGGGTCCTGGCGTGAGGTGCGGGCTGAGATGCGGGGCCGCTATCCGCGGCACGTCTGGCCTGAAGACCCAGCCTCCGCGACACCGACCGCCCGTGCGAAACCGCGCGGAACCTGAGCGGGATCAGGCCGTTATGGAATAGATCATGATCCCGGCGGCGACCGAGAGGTTGAGGCTGTCGGCGCGGCCGCGCATGGGTATCTTGACGTTGACGTCGCACAGGGCGGCCATGTCCGGGGTCAGGCCCTGTTGCTCATTGCCCAGCAGGACGAGGGTCGGGCGGCGGTAGTCCGCCTCTGCGTGGGAGACCGTCGCCGACAGGAGTGTTCCCACCACCGAGCCCGGCCAGCGCGCCCGCCAGGCGGTGAAGGCGGACTCGTCCGTCTGGACGATGGGCAGGGCGAAGATCGAGCCCATGGTCGCCCGCACCGCCTCCACGGAATAGGGATCGCAGCACTCGCCCACCAGGATGACGGCGCCGCAACCGGCGGCGTCGGCGGTCCGGATCACCGTGCCGAGATTGCCCGGGTCACGCACCCTGTGCAGGGCGACCCAGCCCGTAGCGCTTTCGGGTTTCAGGGCCTCCAGGGGGGTGAAGGCCTGCCGGAACACGCCGATCACCGCCTGCGGATTGTCACGTCTGGAGACCTTGGCGAGGATGTCCCGGGTGACCTCGACCACCTGCCCGCCAGCCCTGAGCGTCGCCGTCCGGGCCCTTTCGAGAAGAGGGTGGGACGCCGCTTCCGGGCCGAACAGCAAGACCTCAGGAAGGCGATCAAGTTCAATGGCTTCAATGATGAACTTAAGGCCTTCGGCGACGAACTGTCCTGTCTCGTTGCGGGTCTTGCCCTGGTGCAAGGCGCGCACCGACTTGACCAGGGGATTGGTCAGGGAGGTGACGAGGCGGGAGGAGGGGTTCATGCCGTCCAGCGGGCGAAGAAGCTCATGCCGATCTCTCTCGGGCGCGCGCTCTCGGCCAGAACCAGCTCTCCCCACGAAATGCTCCCGCCCCGGCCCGTCAGGCGATCGGCCAGCAGGCCGGAAAGCGCGGCTCCCGAGATGCGCTCGGCATAGGCGTTGAGCAGCAGAAACCGGGCGTCAGGACCCAGCAGCCTTGCGCAGTTCGCAGCCAGGTCCGGCAGGTCGTCGAAGAGCCTCCAGACCTCGCCGTCAGGGCCGCGGCCATATTTCGGAGGGTCGAGGATGATGCCGTCATAGGTCGCGCCGCGCCGGATCTCGCGCTGGACGTACTTTCGGGCGTCTTCGCAGATCCAGCGGATGGGATGGTCCTGAAGACCGGAGAGCGCCGCATTCTCCCGGGCCCAGCCGATCGCCTTGCGAGAGGCGTCGACGTGGGTGACCTGAGCCCCAGCCGCTGCACAGACCAGGCTAGCTACGCCGGTATATCCAAAGAGATTCAAGATATTGAGAGCGCGACCTGAAGTTCGAACCACCTGATCCAGCCACTCCCAGTTGGCGGCCTGCTCGGGGAAAAAGGCCAGATGCCGGAAGGGCGTGAAGCGACCATTGAAGCGGACGGCCCCCCATCCGGAGACCCAGGGTTCGATCGCCCCGTCGCGGAATCGCCAGCGTCCCGCGTCTTCCTCGTCCGCAGGATCGAAGACGGCGTCGGCCGTATTCCACAGGGCGTCGGGCTGTCCCGGAGACCAGAGGCATTGAGGTTCGGGTCGCACCACAGTGCGATGTCCGTACCGCTCCAGCTTTCGACCCCGGCCGGAGTCAATCAGGTCATAGTCCGACCAGCCCCGCGTGCGCAGGACGGTCGGCCCTGGGTCGATGCGGGGGGGGGCGGAGGTCTTTGTCTCCGTCATGGCGGGGTCTCCTCCGGCGTCTGCCCAGGTCCGGCCCCTGCGTTGGCGGGAGTGGCGGGGGCGGTGGTGGATGGGCGCGGGGTGTAAACACCGCGCCTGATGTCCCGCCCGAGGTCAAGCGTCGTCAAGCCACCCCGAAGCTTCGCCCGATACACTGCCACCGCCTCCATGACCCGCATCACGTAATTCCGGGTCTCGGAAAAGGGGATGCACTCAATGTAGTCGACCGGATCCACGCTGGCGGCCCTGGGATCGCCGCAGAAGCCCATCCACTGGTTCGCGCGTCCGGGACCGGCGTTGTAGCCCGCCACCGCGAGGACATAGGACCCCGAAAAGCTGGAGATCAGCTCGCCCAGATAGGTCGAACCCAGCCGCATGTTGTACTCAGGATCATCCAGCTGGGAGGGCGAGTAACCCACCCCGAGGCGACGGGCGGTGGCGGCGGCGGTTGCAGGCATCAGCTGCATCATGCCCCGGGCCCCGACACCGGAGCGGACAAGGGGGTCAAAGCCGCTCTCCTGACGGATGATGGCCAGGATCAGGGCGGGTTCCGGCGCATTGGGAACCTCGGGCGGGGTCCGGAGCGGATAGCCCCTGTCCGGCAGGATGAAACCCCGTTGCGCTGCGGTGCGCACCACCCGCATGGACGTATCCTGCTCGCCATAGCCCCGGACCAGGTCGACCAGCATGGCCTGCTCCGCCTCGGTATCGAGCAGGTCGTCGAGGGCCAGGACAAAGACGCGGAACAGGTCCCGGGCGCCGATTTCGTAGAGGATCCTTGCGGCCCGGGTGGTCTCCTTCGCCTCGAAGTCGGCGCGTTCACGGGGACCGACCTGAGGGTCGCGGCCGAGGTCGAGCCGCTCGAAACCCGCGCGTTCTGCAGCCAGTTGCCCGTAGAAGGTCGTCCGGTGTCGCGCGGCGGCGCGGTAGAAGACGTCTGCAGCGTCGATGCCCGCCATGGCCTCTACGGCGCGGCCGCGCCAATACAGCCCCCGCGCAAGCGTAATGGGCGACGAACCGACCCGGTCGATGAGCTTGAAATGAGCCTCGGCCCTGACCGGATCCCTCAGCCGGGTCAGGGCGATCCAGCCCGCATAGAATTCCGCCTCGACCGCATCGGTTCCGGACTTCAACCCGGTGTTGGCGGCGGCCTCGTACGCCGCCCGGGAGTCCCGATTGCGCAGGGCCGAGAGGGTCAGCTGATAGCGTTCGTCCCAGATCCGGGCTCCCATTTCGTCGGACCAGATCTCGGTCGGAAACCTCGGGAGTTCGGCGCGCGCCAGTTCGTCAAGGTCGGCGCGACGGTAGTAGGCGGCCCTCTCAACGGCCAGGCCGGGCGCCCCGGACACGGAAGGCGGCAGGGCCGCAGCCAGTTCGAGCGCCTGCGGGGACCTCTGCCGAAAGGCGATCCGGGCCTGGGCCAGGGCCTGCTGATCGGCGGGCAGGAGGTCGATCAGGTCGCGCGCCGCCGGACCCTGGGCGCCAAAGAGGAGCATGTCCGCTCGCCGGACGTGGTCCTCGGTCGTCAGCACGTCGCCGAACCGCGCTAGCATCGCCCTTTGCACATCGCGCTCAAACGGCGCGCCGCGCCATGTCCTGCGGATGAGGTCAGCCGCCGCCACCGGATTTCCCGACGCCCGAAGGGCCGCGGCCAGCGCCATGGCCCCCTCAGCTGTCGAGGGCGGTCGGCTTTCGAACCAGGCGGTGATCTGCCTCGGGCCGAGCCCGGAGGTCTCGATCAGGCGTTCGGCGGCGAGCCGACGGCGCGAGGGGCGCGGCCACTCCGCCATATCGCGCAGGGCGCGATCCATTTCGGCGAAGCTCAGGCTCGGGCCATTGGAGTCCATGAGCGCCCAAAGCCCCACCCTGCGGGCCAGCGGATCGGCGATCCTCTGGAGGCCCTCGCGCGCACCCTGCACATCGCCGCGCCGCGCCCTCTCAATCACATCCCTCAGGCCTGCGGCGTCCGCGTCCGACACGTAGGTCGAGCGGGGAACAGCCGGCGCGGGAGCCGGCGTGGCGGCGGCCTCGCCTTGAGGCGCCGGGGAAGGAACGACAGGCTGAGGGGCTGTGACCTCGGGCGTGGCTGCAGCCGCCGCTGGGGTCGCCGGAAGGCTCCGCCCCGTCGCCAGCCCCGGAAAGACCAGGAGCGCCAGGACAAACCCGACCGAAAAGTCCCGCCTCAACCTGACCTTCAAGTCCGAAACTCCGCCAGCAGCCATCCCGATACCCCGACTCAATCGGTTGCGGCGGGGACACTGTCCGCCATATTGTCTGACCCTGCCCTGGGGCCGCAACCGGCGGCCGTGTTCAAACGGTATCCTGCAGACCATGTCCGATCCCTTGTTCAGGGGCGTCTTCCCGGCCCTCGTCACTCCCTTCCGCGACGACGCGGTGGACGAGGACGCCTTTGTCCGTCTGGTCGAGCGCCAGATCGAGGCCGGAGTTCACGGCCTCGTTCCCGTCGGCACCACCGGCGAGACGGCGACCCTGAGCCATGACGAGCACCGTCGGGTGGTTGAGCTGGCGGTCCAGACGGCGGCGGGACGGGTTCCCGTGATCGCCGGCGCCGGATCCAACTCCACAGCCGAGGCCATCGAGCTGGTCCGCCATGCCAAGCAGATCGGCGCCGACGCCGCCCTGGTGGTGACGCCCTATTACAACCGGCCCAGCCAGGAAGGGCTCTACGCCCACTACGCCGCGATCAACGAGGCGGTGCAGCTGCCGGTGCTGGTCTACAATGTCCCGGCCCGGACCAGTGTGGACATTTCCGACGCCACCCTGGCCAGGCTGAGCCGCCTTCCCAACATCGTCGGGGTCAAGGACGCGACGGGCGATCTCGTCCGGGCCACCCAGCAGCGCATCACCTGCGGGTCCGACTGGGTCATGCTCTCGGGGGACGATCCGACGGCCCTGGGCTACATGGCCCACGGCGGACACGGCTGCATCTCCGTTTCGGCCAATGTGGCGCCGGTCCAGGTCGCCGCCTTCCATGAGGCCGCCCTGTCCGGTGACTGGGAAACCGCGCGACGCTGGCAGGATGGCCTCCTGCACCTGCACCGGGCCCTGTTCACCGACGCCTCGCCGGCGCCCACCAAGTACGCCCTGTCGAAGCTCGGCCTTTGCGAGGAAACCGCCCGCCTGCCCATCACCCCGGCCTCGGAAGCCTCGCGCCGCGAGGTGGACGCCGCGCTTGCGGAGGTCGGCGTCGCCTGACGCACCGCCATGGGCAAGCTGATCGCCGAGAACCGCCGCGCGCGCTTTGACTACTTCCTGGAGGAGACCTTCGAGGCGGGCCTGGCCCTGACCGGCACGGAGGTGAAGTCGCTGCGCAACGGCCGGGCCAATATCGCCGAGTCCTACGCGGCGGTGGAGGGCCGGGACATCTACCTGATCAACGCCGACATCCCGCCCTACGCCCAGGCCAACCGCTTCAACCATGAGCCCCGGCGCCACCGGAAGCTGCTGCTGCACCGCAAGCAGCTGGATCGCCTGATCGGCGCCGTTCAGCGCGAGGGCCGGACCCTGATCCCGACCAGGCTCTACTGGAACGACAAGGGCCTGGCCAAGCTGGAGCTGGCCCTGGCCAAGGGCAAGAAGCTGCACGACAAACGCGAGACCACGGCCGAGCGCGACTGGCAGAGGGACAAGGCCCGGCTCCTGCGGGACAAGGGCTGAGGTGGGCGCTGACGAGAACGCCCGGCTGAGGCGCGCGACGGGCTCCGACGTCCAGGGCTGCACCCCCGTCATGGCTGAGCCCCGGCCTGAGCCGAAGGTGATGCTCGGAGACCAGGGCTACGATGCCGGCGGCATCCTGGGCGACCTCGAAGTCAGAGGCGTCACCGCCGTCATCCCACCCAAACGCAACCGCAAGGTCCAGCTCATCATCGGCCGCCATCCCTGCGCCCCGAAAAATCTCGTCGAGCGCGGGTTCAACAAGCTTAAGCACTTCCGGGGCGTCGCAACCCGATACGACAAGAACCCCGATGACTGCGTCGCGGGCGTCAAATTCGCTTCAGCCAGAATCTGGATGCGGTTTAGTGGGTCGATGGCCTAGTCTGGACCCCGAATGCGCATTGAACCTTACATCCATCGCTGGCAGGGCTCACAGTTCGGCGCAGAAACCGCCCCGCCGTGGTCCCTCACCCAGAGAGCGCCAGAGCTCGTCCGCGGCGCCATTTCCGGCCTGGGTCCCGGGTATGAGGTCCGGGGCGACGTCGCCGTCCATCGCTCGGCCGAGGTCGAACCCGGGGCGTTGCTCAAGGGGCCCGTGATCGTCGGACCTCGCTCCTTCGTATCGAGTTTCGCTCTTCTTCGCGGCGGCGTCTTCCTCGACGAGGATTGCATCATCGGCCCGGCGGTCGAACTCAAGACGGTGTTCATGTTCAGCGGCTCGAAGGCCGCACACCTGAATTTCATCGGCGACTCCATCGTGGGCTCCGAGGTCAACATCGAGGCCGGCGCCATGGTCGCCAACTATCGCAATGAGTTCGCCGACAAGGAGATCCGCCTCATGGTCTCTGGTGTGTTGATCGAGACCGGCGTCGACAAGTTCGGGGCCCTTATCGGCGATGGAACGAAGATTGGAGCCAATGCAGTCCTTGCTCCGGGGGCGGTCCTGCCGGTCGGCGCCCGCGTGCCTAGGCTGGGGCTGGTCGACCAGCGCGAGACCTCCGCCGAACGCGACTGGCAGAGGGACAAGGCCCGGCTCCTGCGGGACAAGGGTTGATGGGGCCCGAGGAGATCGCCCGGCTGGAGCGCGCCACGGTCGCCAGCCTGGCGCCCCGGAGGGTGGAGGAGCGATCCGGGTGGATCCTGGCGATGGACTCCGCCCCCATGGGTCGGGCGCGGTCCGCCGCCCCGCTGTCGCATGATCCACCGCCGGACGTCTCGGACGCCGTCCTGTCGGACCTTGCCGAGGCCTATGTCGAGGCCGGCCTGCCGCCCGCCTTTCGTCTGCCCGATCGCCCGACGTTTGATGTGGTGCGCGGCCGTCTGGAGGCCACCGGCTTTGCGCCCGGCGAGCCCACCACCGTCATGATCGCGGACCCCGCCCGGGTCGCGGTCTATGGCGGGCGCGGCGCAGCGCCCGAGCCCATCCTGCTGGAGGCGCCGGACGCAGAGTGGGCGGCGGTCTTCTGCGGGCCGGGGTTCGATCCGGAGGAGGGCGCCCGCCGGGTGGCGCATCTGGCCCGGTCGCCCGGCGCCCGCTTCGGCGCGATCCGGGAGGCCGGCCAAACCCTCGCCGTGGGGGTGCTGAGCCGGGCCGGCGGCCTGGGCGGCGTGCACGGCATGCGAACCGCCGTCGAGCATCGCGGGCGCGGTTGCGCCGGGCGTCTTCTGGCCGCCTTCGGAGCCCAGGCCGCCGACTGGGGCCTGCCGCGCCTCTTTCTGCAGGTGGAGGTCGGCAATCCCGCCCGCAGCCTCTACGAGGCGGCGGGATTTCAGGACCTCTGGCGATATGTCTACTGGCGGTAGGGCGTTTCGCGACGCCACGGAAGGCTCCCAGGGCCACGGTGAGGAGCTGGCGCGCACCGCATCGAACTCTGGCCGGGCCGGATGCCGGGCGCCGAAGGGCATCTCATGGGTGATCAGCAGGTCCGGGTTCGACGGGTCGATCCTTAGGGCCAGATCGCTCCAGAGCGCTCCGTGTGGTCAAAGGCCATCCGGCCACCGGCGCCGCCATCCGGGTCATTGGCCGCGTCGCCCCTGCGCGAGATCCGGGTCGCTGGCGCACAGTTTGCGGACATAGGCGATGACGACGTCGCCCAGCATTTCCGGAACACCCCAATAGTCGAAGATTCCGCCGTCGCCGCTGTTCTGCCCACAGATCACGAACACACCCGTGCCGAACTCCAGCTTCAGGCGGCTCGCCAGCCAGCCAACAAAGCCGCTGTTGTCGACGCCTTCCGGAAAGTGAAACCGGAAGATTCTGAACCGTTCGCCGGGGCCGTCGCCGGGCGACAGCTGGCTCCAGACCGCATCATCGCGCACGAGTGCGAGCGCATCGCTCCGTGCTCGCGCCGCAAAGGCGTCGAGCGGGAACTCCTCGAAGCCATAAACGTCGGCATAGACCTTCAGGCGAGCTTGCTGCATGACCCGCAGCAGCCGGGTTTCTGTTTCAGCGACGCCTTCGTGAGAAATATGGACCATGGGTTTGATCTCAGATTGGAAGGATGTCGCGTCAGAATGTTTACTGGCGCAGAGTTGCGAAGTCTTGCCCGGACCCAAGGAAAATCGCCCGGAACACCGGGGCGAGGCATTCGCCGCGTAACGTCAGCGCCTAATCGGACCCCGCGCCCACACCTTCATGTCCGCCATCGCACTCGCCGCCGCCGTCATCTTCTGGTCGGGACCACTTTTGGGGTCTGACCGTGTCAATCGCGGTGACAGAAAACGGGTCTCTTTGTGGCGTCCCTGGAAACGCTCGGTTCGCCTGAAGACAATCGATGGTTTCCCGGACATCGGTGACCTGACCTGTCCTCGAGACCTCAGGCGAGATTTGGCGTCGATCTTCTTTGCGGGTAAAGGCATCTGAGGATGCTGAAGGCTGAGGATATCGCCCGGCTGGAGCGCGCCACGGTCGCCGGGGTCGCGCCGCGCCGGATGATGGAGCTGGACGGCTGGGTCCTCGGCCTCGACGGCGGGCCCATGGGCCGGGCCCGCTCCGCTGCGCCCCTGTCGCACGATCCGCCGCCGCCCCTGACTCCGGCCCTTGCCGAATCCTACGCCGCCACCGGCCTGGCGCCGGCCTTCCGGCTGCCTGACCTGCCCGTCTTCGCCGCGGCCCGGGACCTGCTGAGGGACGGCGGCTTCCGGCCCGGAGAACCGACCTGGGTCATGACCGCCGACCCGCTTGCTGTCGCCGGGTACGCCGGCCCCGGTGCGCGCAGGCCCGAGCCTGTCCTCCTGGAGGCGCCAGACGCAGCCTGGACGGAGGCCTTCTGCGGCCCCGGGTTTGACGCCCGGGAAGGGGCCCAGAGGGTCGCCCAGCTGTCGCGTTCTCCTGGCGCCCGCTTCGCTGCTGTGCGCGACGGCGGCCGCACCCTGGCGGTGGGGGTCCTGTCGCGCGCCGGTGGCGTGGGCGGGATCCACGGCATGCGCACCGCCCCCGACCAGAGGGGCCGCGGCCATGCCGGCCGCATCCTCGCCGCCTTCGCCCGGCAGGCCTCGGACTGGGGGCATGAGGACCTGATCCTGCAGGTGGAGGCTGGCAATCCTGCGCGGCGCCTCTACAGGGCCGCCGGCTTCACCGAGTTGTGGCGCTACTGGTACTGGCGATGAGCCTCAGAGCCTGAGGGTCATGAAGACGCTGAAGGGATCCGGGCCGTAGGTGTCGAAGGGCCCGCAGGCCGTGAACCCGACGCTCTCGTAGAGGGTGCGGGCCGGAATGAAGCCCTCCACCGAGCCGGTCTCCAGCCAGAGGGCCGCAAGCCCCATGCCCCGGGCCTCCGCCAGGATGTGATCCAGGATGGCCCGGCCAACGCCCTGGCCGAGAAAGGCGTCCGCCACCCGCATCGACTTGATCTCGCCGTTCCCCGCGTCGATCCGGCGAAGCGCCCCCATGCCGGCGAGCGTCTGGCCGCTCCAGGCGCTCCAGAACCGGATGGCGGGCGCCTTCAGCCCCTCCAGGGCGAGGGCGTGGACGCTCTCCGGCGGGCTCTGGGCGTGCATGCCGGCGAAGTGACGGGCCACCAGGTCCCGGACCGGTGGGCGGGAGAGGTCGTCCAGCTCGAAGCGGAGGGTAGGAGTGTGATCCGAGGCCGGCATGAGCCGAATCTTTGCCGGACGCCCCTGTCCGTCAACCTTCGCGTGGGCGCTGTGTCCGTGAGAGTATTCAATTGCCGAGCGCGCAGGCGCTGCTCCTCATACGGGAACCGGGCTTGATCCTCCTCCGCACGGGTCCAGGACATCGCGCTCAGATGACGCAGGGCTCGTACATCAGAACCGGTGCGTGAAGGCCGACATCCGACCGTCTGAATGGGGAGTCGGGATGCTACTTACTCTTGCGAAAGACATCCATGCCGGCTCCAATGCGCAACTGAGGCCTCACCGACTGCCTATCGGGCCCGTAATGAGAGAACACCCTGGCCCCGATGTCTGCATTTGAGCTGATCGTCCTGGACTGTGACGGAACCCTCGCTGACACTCGGCCTGTGATTGTCTCGACCCTTGTCGAAACCTTCGTCCAGACCATGGGTCGGAACCCAGACAGGGGCATGATCCACGGACTGGTCGCCCGCGGACTGCCGCTCGCCGATACCATTCGAGCCGTCACCAAGGGTCTTGATTGCCCCCTCGACGCAGTCCAGATCTCCCGGCAAGTTGCTCTCTATCGCGACCTTTATCTACGCCATGGCCTGTCGAGCACCCGACTGTTTGAAGGGTTCAAGCCAGTGCTTGAGGCATCTATGGCCGCAAACGTGTCAGTCGCTGTAGTCAGCAACAAGGGGCAGGCGGCCCTTGAATCCCTCCTGGATCACCATGGCGTTTCTTCCCTTGTTGCTCTCGTTCTCGGCGACACGGATCACCGCCCCCGAAAACCTGATCCCGCATTACTGCTCGAGTATGTCTTGCCTAAAGCCGGTTTGCCGACCCTGGAGCGTGTGCTCGTCGTCGGAGACACTGAGGTCGACATGGCCTTCGCGCGCAATGCTGGCGTCGCCAGCTGCTGGGCTCGCTTTGGCTATGGCGACGCCGAGACGTGTCTGAGGTTCTCCCCCAAGCATATCATCGATAATCCTATCGAACTCCTTGCCGTGATCGGAATTTCGTCCACGGCCCAGGTTCAGCCCAAGTTAGACTGATCTGCGCCAGGACCTTGCGACAACAGGACCCTGTCTCGCATGGGCATGACCGTCGGCATGAGCGCCCAGTTCAGCCCGCCCGACATCCCGTTCGCCGTAATAGCCGACATGAGCTGGAAGGAGATGCGTGAGGTCATCCACCGGCTGATCGAGCGCCGCAGCAGGACGCCATACTGATCAACGGCCTCCGCGCGTCTCGCGGAGATAGACCGGATTGCCTATAAGAATGAGCTTGCCGTCTGCACCGCGGACGTCTGCGCGGACCCACTTCAGACCGGGCGTCCACGGGAGTTCCATCGTCACCTCCGAAAGGCCGCGGATTGGGACGGGCGCGCGCGTCGCCGGTCCGCTGGGGCCTCCGGAGACGAACTCGACAGTCCCGTCCGGCGGTCCGGAGACCTTTGCGGTGAGGCGCAGTCTTGCAGCGGGGCGAGCCCTCAGGGTCTCGCCCATGCCCGCCTGCGCCTTGCCAGAGGCGACTGTGAGGTCGACGGAGGCGTCGGCGGGGGCGCCGAGGTCCACGAAGACCCGGCCTCGCCTCAGGCCCTCCAGGATGGCCGTCTGGGAGAGTTCGGCGGCGTAGACCACGGTGGCGGGCCGGCCCACCGGCGACTGGCCGCCACCCTTGGCGTCGGGGTCGTGATTATCGCTGCCGGCGATGCCGGTCACGTGGCAGCCGCGGTCGAGAAGGCTCTCCCAGAAGGGCAGGCCGGACAGCGGGCCTTCAGCCGAACCGGTCAGGCGCAGGCCGCCTCCGTTGGCGATCTCGACGGCGGTGATGCGGCGACAGTCCGGGATGGGCGCGGTCCAGCCGCATCCCATGCACGCTTCTCCCGAAGGCATGCCGGGATGATTGATCGACAGGAGCCCGCCTTCGGCCTCTACGGCGTCCAGCACCGTGTCGAGGGTCGACGCGCGCGCGGAGCCGAGCTGGAAGGGCAGGGGGCTGGTCACGCCGAAGACGTTGGCGTGGCCCTGGAAGGTCGTGATCTCCCGCCCTGGCAGGACCAGGAGGGTGTCGTAATAGGCCTGCAGGGCCCGAAGCTCGGGATAGACCGATGTCGAGTTGTGTTCGGTCAGGGCGATGAAGTCGAGGCCCGCCGCCCGGGCCGCCTCCAGCGTCCGGAAGACGGGGCAGGGGACCCGGCGCCCGGAGAGGCTGTCGCAGCTCCCGTCGCTGTGGCCGGAGTGGGTGTGAAGGTCGCCCCGGTACCAGCCCGGCCCTGTTCTGATCGCGCCCGGGTGGAAGGCGGATCCGGTCGACGGCGCGCCCTTCGGGTCAAGGCGGACCCGGGCGCTCCAGGACGCCGAAGCTCCCTTCCGGATGTTGGGGACCCCAAGGATCAGCCGCCATTCGCCCGGGGGAAGGAAGCCCGGGATGTAGGCGGAGGTGGCGTCACTGGTGGCGAGGGTGAAGGTCGACCTGTTGCCGCCGCTCCAGCCGCGGAAGCCGTTCGGGTCGCGGATCCCGAGGTCGATCACGGTCCTGTTCGCCCGGTCGTACGCGAAGGTCACCGTCAGCCGCTCGGTATTCTCCGGGACGGAGAAGGGGACCTCGACATAGGTCTCGTGATCCGCCTGGGTGATCACGCCGCGGAGCTCGATCTCGACCGGCGTCGCGTGGGCGCGGAAGGAAAGGCCCAGCAGGCAGAAGAGTCCTACGAGGAAGGCCCAGGTACGGGGACGCCACCCCCGGCGCTCTGTCTGACGTCGGATCATGGTCTGTCTCCGTTCCCGGAGCGCGGAGTGTGGCGCCCCGGGATGACAGGATGATGCCGGCCGGGCGGGATTATTCCGCGGCCTCGGCCAGTATCACCGCCTCACGGCCGCCACGGACCAGGCCGCCGGGGAGGGCGCCGGTGTGCTGGCCGTCCTCGAAGGTCACCTGGCCGGACTTGACCGTGTAGCGGTAGCCCTCGACGCGCTGGACGAGGCGGCGGCCACCGGCCGGCAGGTCGTGGATGGCTTCGGGGCGGAACAGGCGCAGGGCCTCGAAGTCGATGACGTTCAGGTCGGCCAGCAGGCCTGGCGCGATCCGGCCGCGGTCATTGAGGCCGTAGGCCCGGGCGGTGTCGCTGGTCAGCTTGCGGACCAGGAACTCCAGGGGGAACTGCTCGCCCTTCACCCGGTCGCGGGCCCAGTGGGTGAGGATGAAGCTGGGCATGCCGGCGTCGGCGATGACCCCGCAATGGGCGCCGCCGTCAGACAGGCCGAACAGCACGTTCGGGTGCTGCATGTTCTTGCGGAAGAAGTCGAAGTTGTAGGTCTGGTAGCCGCCGAGGGGCTGGTAGAAGAGTTCCTTGCCGCCGTCGCGGAGCAGCAGGTCATACATCATCTCCACCGGGGAGACGCCGGCGGCCTCGGCGAGGCCCGCGACGCTGCCCTCGCGGTCGGGCTCGTAGTTCGGGCGCTCGCCCAGGGGGAAGATGCGCCACAGGAGGCCATCGAGGCCGGCGACCTGTCCGCCCACCGGCGCGGAGGTGGCCGCGCGGATCAGGGGCGAGTCCTCGGAGAGCAGGGCGGCGCGGATGTCCGGCCGACCCATGGCCGCGACCTTGTCCTCGACCGACAGGGCCTCGAGTTCCTTCTTCCAGGTCGGGCTGGCGAGGAAGATGTGGAAGTTGGAGGTCAGGCCGTGCAGCACCCCGGTGGGCCGGCCGGCGATCTGCGGACGGATGTCCATGCCCTTCTGGCGGGACTCCTCGGCGATGTTGAACATCTTGTCGCCCTGGTAGGCCCCGGCGGACGTCGCCACGAGGGTGACGGGCAGGCCGGTCTCTTCCACGAAGCCCTTGACCCAGGCCCATTCGTCATCGTCGCCCAGGTGATCGGAGACCATCTCGAACACGCCGTGGGTCAGGCCCTTCATGGACAGGCCCAGGGCCAGCATCTCGTCGGAACCCGCAAAGGTGCCGGGGACGTGCACGCCGTGGACGTCCTTGTGTAGCAGGGTGCGGGAGGTGGAGAAGCCCAGGGCGCCGGCGGCGACGCCCTCGCGCACGATCTGGGCCATTTCGGCGATCTCGGCGGCGTCAGGCTTGTAGTCGGTGTTGCAGCGGTCGCCCAGGACGTAGGCGCGGACCGAGCCGTGCGGGACGTGGACGCCCACGTCGATGGTCCGGGGCTTGGCTTCCAGGGCGTCGAGGTATTCGGGGAAGGTCTCCCACTTCCAGTCAATGCCCTCGGCGAGGGCGGCGCCGGGAATGTCCTCGACCCCCTCCATCAGCTCGATCAGGAAGTCCTGGCTGCCCGGGCGGACGGGGGCGAAGCCGACCCCGCAATTGCCCATGATGGCCGTGGTCACGCCATGCCAGCTGGAGGGCGCCATGACCGGATCCCAGGTGGCCTGGCCGTCATAATGGGTGTGGATGTCCACCCAGCCGGGGGTGACGATCAGGCCTTTGGCGTCGATCTCCCGGCGGGCGGGGCCCTCGACCTTGCCCACGGCGACGATGCGGTCGCCCTGGATCCCGATGTCCGCGAGGGCGGGCGCCGCGCCCGTCCCGTCTACGACCGTGCCGCCCCGGATGATCAGGTCCAGCATGTCCGCGTCTTCCCAAATGAGCGCCAGCATCGCGCCGGTCTGAAATTCCAGACTACTGTAGGGCCGAAACCCGGCAGGTTTCCAGTCCTTTGCCCAAGGCCCTACTGCCGGCGCAGGGCCGCCTCGAGGCTGGCCTGGGCGTCGGTCTGCTGGTCATTCCCGAGTTCGACCTCCACCCTGTGCAGGACGCCGGTGAAGGGGAAGGGCGCGACGAAGTCTGACACCGCAGGCTTGGGCGCCCGGCCGATCTCCATGCCGATGAAGGAGGCCTGCGCCCGGTAGGTCTGCGGCAGCACCGCCGACCCGCAGGGTTGATCGTCGATCCGCAGCTCGCCCTCGGCGCTGTACTCGCCGGTCTTGCGCACCACCCAGCTGAGGGAGTGGCGTCCCGCCGGCACGGGCTGGGCGGACCGGGCGACATAGTGGCGGTTCACGAAGTTGTAGTCGTGGATGAGATGGCCGTCCTTCAGGTAGAGGGCGTAGCCGCCGCACCAGTCGCCCTGGGCGATGAGCACGCCCTCGGCGCCGCCCTCCGGGATCTCGACATGGGCGGTGATCCGGTAGGAGCGGTTGCGGATGTCGGGCGCCGCCGCCTGCGGGATGCGGCCGCCCCCGGGTT
>NZ_JADCBG010000071.1 GCF_020253645.1 Phenylobacterium sp. | reverse complement strand
TCCTACACCGAGGTCACAGACGAGGATGTCGCCGCTCAGGCCTTCTGGGCGCCAGGCCGGACGGCGGGGCAGTGGCTCTTCCTGGGTCTGGCGGCGGTCACGCCGGTCTTCATGCTCTGGACCGCCATCCGGGTGTTCCGGGCGCCGGCGCTCGAGGCCCGCCTCTTCTGGGTTCTTCTTTGCCTTGCCGGCATCGGGACCGCATGGATGGACTGGACCTCCGGCATTACGGGCTTCATGCCCACCAGCGTCAGGCTGATGGGCTTTGGCCTCGAGAAGGGGCCGTCTCCGCTTGCGCCCTGGATGGTCAGCCTGACCCTTCCCATTGGGGCGCTGGCCGCGAGCCTGAGGCTTTTCCTCCTGCGGATCAGGACTTGACCTTGACGTAGCTGCCCGGCGCGTCCTCCAGGGCGGGCAGGGGACCGTAAGCCGGATCCCGCGCCGGGACCAGGGGACCCGATCGGGCCCTCAGCCACTCCGCCCAGTGCGGCCACCAGGACCCGGGTGTCTCGACCGCGCCTGCCTGCCAGGCCTCGAGCGTTTCCGGGAGGCTGGCGTTGGTCCAGTGCTGGTACTTCTTCGCGACCGGAGCGTTGATCACCCCGGCGATGTGCCCGGAACCCGCCAGGGTGAAGGTGGTCGGTCCTCCGAACAGGCGCGCACCCTTGTAGACCGAACGGGCGGGGGCGATGTGGTCCTCCCTGGACGACTGCACGTAGACGGGCGTCTGCACACCGCCGAGGTCGAGTTTCACACCGTCAAGCTCGAGATCGCCCTTGGCCAGGGCGTTATCGCCGTAGAAGCGCCGCAGGTACTCCAGGTGCAGGGTCCGGGGCATGCGGGTCTGGTCGGAGTTCCAGAACAGCAGGTCGAAGGGCTTGGGCTCCTTGCCGAGCAGGTAGTTGCTGACGAAGAAGGACCAGATCAGATCGTTCGAGCGCAGCATGTTGAACGTGTCTGCCATGGTCTGGCCAGCCAGCACCCCGCCGCCGCTCTCCATCTGTTTCTCGAGGTCGGACAGCCACTCTTCGCTGGTGAACAGCAGGAGATCGCCCGCCTCGGAAAAGTCCTGCTGGGCGGCGAAGAAGGTGGCGGAGGCGATGCGCGTGTCGCCCTTGGCGGCCATGTGGGCGAGGGTCGCCGACAACAGGGTGCCGCCGATGCAGTAGCCGACGGTGTTCACCCGGTCGACGCCGGCTTGTTTCATGGCCGCGGCGGTTCCCTCGTAGATACCGAGGCGCATGTAGTCCTCGAAGGTCTTGTCAGCGAGGCGGCCATCCGGATTGACCCAGGACGCGACGAAGACCGTGAAGCCCTGCGAGGCGAGCCAGCGGATCATCGAGTTCTCAGGCCGCAGGTCCAGGATGTAGAACTTGTTGATCCACGGCGGGAAGATCACGAGCGGGATCTCGTGGACCTGATCAGTCGAGGGGGAGAACTGGATCAGCTGGATGATCTCGTTCTGGAAGATCACCTTTCCGGGCGCAGTGGCGACGTTCACGCCGATCTCGAACTGCTCGTAGTCGGTCTGGCTGATGGCCAGCTGGCCGCCGCCCCGGGCGAGGTCCCCGGCGAAATTCTCCATTCCCTTGACGAGGCTTTCGCCCTGGGTGGTCATCGCCTCCCGCAGGGCCTCAGGGTTCGAGGCCAGGAAATTGCTCGGCGAGAGGGCGTCCGTGAGCATCCTGGTAAAGAACTCAACGCGCCTGCGGGTCATTGGATCGACGTCATCGGCCCGGGCCACAAGACCGTTCAGCCAGTCCGAAGTGATCAGGTAGGACTGCTTGATCACGTCGAAGACCGGGTCCTCCGTCCAGTCCGGTGCGTTGAAACGCTTGTCTCCCTTGGCCGGAGCCGCAGCCGGGGACACAGGGTCTCCCATGGCTCTTCGGGCTGCGAAGTGCCAGAGTTCTGCATATCGACGCCAGAGGTCGCCCTGCGCCTGCAGGAGGACATCGGGACGTCCGGCGAGGCTGGAGATCACCTTGGCCATGGCGGGACCCACGTGGAAGGGATCGGCGTCCAGACCGGGGCCCCGGTCGGCCTGCCTCAGAGCCGCCTCCGCGATGGCGCCCTGGGCGGTCATCGCGGCCTTGGCGAGGTTGCGGGACAGGGCCTCAAGTGTCTGGAGGGCCTCGGGACCCGGAGGCGCAAACATCTGGGCGAGGTCTTCGGTTTCAGGCTTGGCGGACCTCCCGACGGATGGCGGAGGCTCCCTCCCCACACCGTCCTGCGGGTTTGCAACCTTCGCCGTCTTCGGCGGCTGGACGGTGGCGGCGCGCTTCCGCTTCGGCCGCACCGTCGCAGTCTTCTGAAGGGGCTTGTCCTTGTCGACCATGAACGTGACTCCCCGGACCCTGCGAGGTCCACAGGCTTCCTTAGAGAAGGATCATGACATAAGACCACACCGATCATGAAACGCTACCTTGCTCGGCCCCCGATTCCCCGCACAGGCCCCTTGCAGGCGCCTCTGATGCTGGCGGCCTTGCTGGTCGGCTGCGCATCCGTTCCTGCAGACCAGGGACAAACTCCGGTCGCCCTGATGACAGAAGCCGACACCCTCGTTCGGGCGGCGGAGAGCTATCCGGATTTCTCGGACATTCCAGAGCTTCCGACGGATGTCCGCCCGCTGGCCGAATGGGGGCGGGCGGCGCGGGGCGTCATGTCGGATGGGCTCTCTCTGGAGCGGAGCACCGCCGAAGCGACCTGGACCCTTGGCGATACCGAGGCCTTCGCTGCAAGAGCTCTCGCCGATGCAGGACCGCCGGCCCCGACCGTTTCCGCAACCCCCGCCGCCGAGGCCTTCGCCCGGGAAATTCGCAGGCGAGCTACACCGCCTCCGCCGTCCCCCAGATAGGACCTGCGGAGGCGCCTCCTTCAAACCGCTTGGCGGCTCCGGGAGCGGAGGTTATGCCAAGCGCCTACAGGCTCCCATTCGTCGCGATCTGCGCGACCAGAGCAGACATGACACCCGAGTTTCACCGCATCCGCCGCCTCCCGCCCTATGTCTTCGAGGAGGTCAACCGCATCAAGGCCCGCCTGCGCGCAGAAGGCGTGGACATCATCGACTTCGGGATGGGCAATCCCGACATGGCGACGCCCAGGCACATCGTCGAGAAGATGATAGAAACCGCCCGCGATCCGAAGGCCGGGCGGTACTCGGCGTCCAAGGGCATTATCGGCCTGCGCCGGGCCATGGCCGGATACTATGACCGGCGCTTCGGCGTGCGGCTCGATCCGGATACCGAGGTCATCGCCACACTCGGATCCAAGGAGGGTTTCGCCAACCTCGCCCAGGCCCTTACGGCTCCAGGCGACGTCATCATTTGCCCGAACCCCGCCTATCCCATTCACGCCTACGGCTTCATCATGGCTGGCGGCGTGATCCGTCACGTCCCCGCCCTGTCCCCGGAAGAATACCTGTCCGGCATCAGCCGGGCCGTGAAGCACTCGGCGCCGCCGCCTTCGGTTCTCATCCTGTCCTATCCGTCGAACCCGACGGCGCAGTGGGTGGACCTCGACTTCTACAAGGAGGCGGTCGCTCTGGCACGGCGGCACGACAT
>NZ_JADCBG010000070.1 GCF_020253645.1 Phenylobacterium sp. | reverse complement strand
CCAACAGGCCGAGCCCATGCCGGTGACCCTGGTCCGTCCGGACCAGGTCCCCCGATAACGCCGGGCGTCTTCAGGCGGGACTCCTTCAGTCCGGTCACAAACCACACAATTGCTCCCCCAAGGGGGAGCTCCCGGCGAAGCCGGGTCAGGGGGTCTGCTGAGGGGCCGTTGACCCCCTCCGGCCCGCTGCGCGGTCCACCTCCCCCTGGGGGGAGGAATTACGGAGCCATTGCTCCCCCAAGGGGGAGCTCCCGGCGAAGCCGGGTGAGCAACCATGTTCAAGCGGGTTGGGTTTTGACCCAGGGCTGGCCTCGGTGGAGGATGAGGTTGGCGGCCTCGACGAGCTTTCGCATGACGGCGACGATGGCGAGCTTGATGGGCTTTCCACGGGCGAGGAGGGCCTGATGGAAGGCTTTGAAGCGGGGGTCGTAGCGCTTGGCGGCGAGGCTGGCGAGGTAGAGCATCCGCCGGACGCGGGCCCGGCCGCCGGTGATGAAGCGCAGGCCCTTCCACTGGCCGCTGTCGCGGTCGAAGGGGGCGACGCCGGCGAGGGCGGCGGCCTGGCCTCGGCGCAGCTGTCCCAGTTCGGGCATGCGGATGGTCAGACTGGCGGCGACGACGGGACCGAAGCCGGGGATGGAGAGCAGCAGCCGGAAGCGGGCCGCGAGGTCCTCGTGGGCCTTGAGGACCTGGAGCACCTGGGCGAGCAGGCGGGCCTTGAGGCGCTCCAGGCTGGCCAGCTGGACCTTCAAGCTCCGCGGCACGTCCTTGAGCGTCACATGCTCCAGGAAGGTCTTGAGCCCGGCGATCCGGTCGGCGACCTGCTCATACGCCGTCAGCCGCTCGGCCAGTTCCGCAAGCCGGGGATCCTGCGCGGCCCTGACCGTCTCCGCCTTGGCCGTCGCCTGGGCGATCAGCCGGGCGTCGATCCGGTCGTTCTTGGCCCGCAGGCGCTTGAGCCTGGCGAACAGCCGCACCTCCAGAGGCTGGTGCACCACGACCTCGAACCCCGCCGCCTCCAGCGCCGCCCTCACCTTGCGCTCATAGCCGCCCGTCGCCTCCAGGCCCACGCGCCCCACACGCCGGGCGCGCAGCCAGGCGATCAGGGCGGCATGCCCCTCCGGACCGTTCTCAACCTGCGTCTCGTCCTCCAGGCCGTGCGCTGCAACATCCAGAAACCGCTTGCCGACATCGATCCCGGCGATCTTCGTGTTAGACTGGTTCTGTTCCATCGACCCCTCCTTGTGGCTTCGGACCCAAACGTCCCTGCAACCATCCGGGTCTGTGAAACGCCGGCGGCGGCCCTGCTCACCGCCAGCCCAAAAGGCTAGGGGGTCATCTGCCCTTCCGCCGGCTGTCCGCCTGGTGTGGGTGCGCCAGGCGGACGTCCCGGAAGACAACCGCACTCTAATCCAAATCGCACAGACAAGAGGGTCAACCGCAACCCGCCCCCCTAGAACAACTCCACCGCCATCGCGGTCGCCTCGCCGCCGCCGATGCAGAGGCTGGCGAGGCCTCGCCGGCCGCCGCGCGCCTGGAGGGCCGAGACCAGGGTGGCGAGGATGCGGGCGCCTGAGGCGCCTATAGGATGGCCGAGGGCGCAGGCCCCGCCGTTGACGTTCAGCTTCTCGTCCGGGATGTCGAGCTCGCGGGCGGCGAGCATGGCCACGACGGCGAAGGCCTCGTTGACCTCGAACAGGTCCACCTGGTCCGCCGTCCACCCGGCCTTGGACAGGGCCCTACGCATGGCCGGTCCCGGCGCCGTGGCGAACTTCGCGGGCTCCTGGGCGTGGGCGGCGTGGGCGACAATGCGGGCGACCGGGCTGAGGCCAAGCCGTTCCGCCACCGAGGCGCGGGTCAGGACGAGGGCTGCGGCGCCATCGGAGATGGAGCTCGCATTGGCGGCGGTGATCGTCCCGTCCTTTGCGAAGGCCGGCTTCAGGGTCGGGATCCGGGACGGGTCCGCCCGGCCGGGCTGTTCGTCCTCACGGATGGTCTCGGTTCCCTTGCGGCCCGCGACCTCCACCGCGACCATCTCGCGCGCGAAGGCGCCGGAGGCCTGGGCGGCCCGGGCCCTCTCGAGGGAACGGATGGCATAGGCGTCCATGGCTTCGCGGCTCACCTGGTGGGCGCGGGCGGTCTCCTCGGCGAAGGACCCCATCAGCCGGCCCGGCTCATAGGCGTCCTCCAGGCCGTCCAGGTACATGGAGTCCGAGACCACGTCGTGGCCGATCCGGGCGCCGCCCCGGTGCTTGGCCAGCAGGTAGGGGGCGTTCGTCATGCTCTCCATGCCGCCGGCGACGATGATGTCCGCGGAACCCGCCGCCAGGGCGTCGTGGGCCAGGATGGCGGCCTGCATGCCCGAGCCGCACATCTTGTTCACGGTGGTCGCCTCGCAGGACAGGGACAGGCCGGCGCCCAGGGACGCCTGGCGCGCCGGCGCCTGCCCCAGCCCGCCCGGCAGGACACAGCCGATGTAGATCTGCCCGACGGCGGCGGGGTCCACGCCGGCCCGCTCCACCGCGGCGCGGACGGCGGCGGCGCCCAGGTCGGTGGCCTTGGCGGCGGACAGGACGCCCTGAAAACCGCCCATGGGGGTGCGGGCGTAGGCGGCGATGACGACGGGATCGGAGGTCTGGGTCATGCCATCTTCTACCAGAGGCCTCGGCGCTGCGGGAACCGCGGGATTTGGTCCCTGGCCCCGAACGCCCCATAATGCCCCCTGAAGCCGGAGAAGCACCATGGGCGTCGGAGAGTTCCTGATCACCCTGCTGGCCGGGGTCGGCCAGCTTGTCGGCATCCGGGCGGGGACGGAGCAGCCCCCTTACGAGGTGGTGGGCCGGGTCGGCGAGGCCGAGATCCGCCGATACGCCCCTCAGATCGCGGCCGAGACCCTGGTGGATGGGCCCGTCGAATCCGCCCGGAACGAGGGCTTCCGGCGTGTCGCCGGATACATCTTCGGTGACAATACGACCAAGGCCTCGGTGGCCATGACCGCCCCGGTCGTCCAGAGCCGGGAAGCCGCGGGCGGGTCGCAGTCCATCGCCATGACCGCCCCGGTGGTCCAGTCCCGGGCGGCGAGAAGCGAGTCCATCTCCATGACCTCGCCTGTCGTCCAGAAGGCCGCGGGCGCTGAGACCTGGTCCATCCGGTTCATCATGCCGTCCAGGTACACCATGGCCACCCTGCCCGAGCCCAACGACCCGCGCGTCCGCCTCGTCGAGACTCCGGCGCGGACCTATGCCGTGGTCCGGTTCTCGGGCCTGGGACATCAGGAAGCGGTGGCGAGGCACGAGAAAGCCCTCGACGCCGCCCTGGCGGGATCGTCGTGGCGGGCTTCGGGAGAGGCCGTGACCTGGTACTACGATCCGCCCTGGACCCTGCCCTTCCTGCGCCGCAACGAGGTGGCCCGGCTGGTGGAGCCGGCTACTTCAGCGCCGACGCAATGAAGCCGCCGCCGAGGACCCTGTCGGGGTCTTCCGGCGCATAGAGGACGCAGGCCTGGCCGGGGGAGACGCCGTACTCGGCCGCGTCGAAGATCACCCGGGCCTCGCCGGCCTCCAGGCCAAGCCGGGCCGCTACCGGCTCTGCAGTCGACCGGACCCGGGCGAGGACCGGACGTCCTGCGGTCGCGGCCGCTTCCAGCCCGGCCTCGTCGCCCAGCCAGTTGATCTCCTTGAGCGCCACCGCCCGGGTGGCCAGGGCCTCCCGCGGGCCGACCAGGACCCGGCGGGCCTCGGCGTCTATGCCGACCACGTAGAGGGGATCGCCGACGGCGACGCTGAGGCCGCGCCTCTGGCCGATGGTGTAGCGGGTGACGCCCTCGTGACGGCCCAGCACCCGGCCGTCCAGGTGGACGATGTCCCCCGGCTCGGCGCCCTGGGGGCGCAGGCGGTCGATCACCGTCGTATAGCGCCCCTCCGGCACGAAGCAGATGTCCTGGCTGTCCGGCTTGTCGGCCACGGCGAGGCCCAGTTCGCTCGCCAGCTGGCGGACCTCGGCCTTGGGCAGGCCGCCGAGCGGAAAGCGCAGATAGTCCAGCTGGTCCCGGGTGGTGGCGAACAGGAAGTAGGACTGGTCCCGGGCCGGATCAACGGCGCGCTTCAGCTGGGCTCCCGCCGGCCCTTCCGCACGCCGGACATAGTGGCCGGTGGCCATGGCGGCGGCGCCCAGGTCGCGGGCGGTGTCCACGAGGTCCCGGAACTTGACCGTCTGGTTGCAACGGATGCAGGGAACCGGGGTCTCGCCCCGCAGGTAGGCGTCGGCGAAATCGTCGATCACCTGCTGGCGAAAGCGGCTCTCGTAATCGAGGACATAATGCGGGATGCCGAGGGCCGCGGCCGCGGAGCGCGCGTCGTGGATGTCCTGTCCTGCACAACAGGCGCCCTTGCGCTGGATCGCCGCCCCGTGGTCGTAGAGCTGCAGGGTCACCCCGACCACATCATAGCCGGCGTTCGCGAGAAGGGCTGCGGTGACCGTGGAGTCGACCCCGCCCGACATGGCCGCAAGCACCCGCGCGCCGCCAGGCAGGCCCACGGTACGGCGGGTCTCCTCGATCAGGCGGTCGGAATAGGCGTCCAGGGTCATGGGGCCTATCTAGTCTCCGTTGCGGAGATTTGCGAGCCGGCCCTACTGGAGGAAGTTGAGCAGGGAGACGTTCCTGAGGGTGATGAAGACCTGGGAGGAGGCCTGCACGGCCTGCTGGGCCTGGGTCAGGGCCGTGGCGGCGCGCGCAAGATCCTGCTCCGAAGATTGCTGGACGTCGATCAGTATGCCGCCGATGGTAGTCTGGCGGGCGGCGATGCGCTCATCCACGGCCTCCAGCTGGGTCTGCAGCGTCCCGTTCGTGGCGCCGGCCGTCACCAGGCCCTTGTGGACCGTGTCCCAGACCGCGACCTGGCCTTGCAGGAAGGTTCTCTGAGCCGCAGTCAACTTGCCGCTGAAGGGGCCGTTCGCGCCTTCCTGAAAGGCCTGGAGGTCCCGGAAAGCATTCAGCATCGAGGTCCCGATGTCGCTGGCGAGCTGACCGATCTGCAGGGTCGTGGTCTCGTCGACCCGGACCTTGTCGATGTATTCGTCATTCCGGAAGGAGTCCTGCACCGCCGTCGGGGTGAGGGTCAGGTCCTCCAGTCGGGTGGCGGAGTTGGGGGCGGTGTCCACCTGCCCCCCGGCGAAGACGTATTTTCCGGCGTACTGCGTGTTCAGGGCGCCGATCGCGTTGGCGAACTGGCCTCGGATTTCGGTCATGAAGCCGACGGCGCTGTCCGAGGCCAGGGCGTTGGCGATCGCCTTGCGGGCGTCGTCAGCGGCGGTCGCGGCCCTTTCGAGACCCAGGTTCTGGATTTCGAGCCGGTTGGCGATCTGGGCGTTCTGATCGGCGTAGGCCGTCAGGCGGTTGTTGACAGATTGCATCGCCGTCAGGACCTGAGCGTCGCGGCCGTAGGCCTTCAGGTCCGTGCCCACCTTCTGGGCGCTGACATGAAGGCCGGTCTCGAACTGCCTCTGCTGTGCGGCTAGAAGGTTGTTCAGGATGGCGGCGTAGCCGCCGTTCGTGGATACCCGGGTCACTCAGGGCCTCCTCAGATAATGTTGGTCAGCACGTCGAACAATTCCTTCGCGGCCTGGATCATGCGCGCTGAAGCGTTGAACGCCTGCTGGAAGGTGGTGAGCCTTACAAGCTCCTCGTCGAGGTTGACCCCTTCGACAGACTGGCGTCGCTGGGCGACCTCGGTGGCGACCGCCTGGTTGGCGAGCTTCTGGTTGTCGGCGGCGGTGGCCGAAGCACCTATGGCGGCGCCGAACTGGGCGGCGTAGTCCGTCAGAGAGGCTGTGATGGCGCTGAGCGTCCCGGCGGCGTCGAACCGGACCTTCTTTTCCCCGGCTGCGGCGAGGGCGGCTGCGCCCTGACCGTTGCCAGGGCTGATGGCCGGCGTGCCGGCGGTCACTGTGAGGTCCAGTTTGGAAAGTGCGAGCTTGTTGGGATCCTGCGAGATCTTCGGGTCCACGAACAGCCGGTCCGCACGGGAGCCTCGCTCAAACACCCCGAGCCCGAACAGGCCGGTGACGGACGGACCGCCTACGCCGCGCTGGGTATTGTCTGCGACCACGGCGAGCGAGATCGGGGGCGTCGTGCTGGGCGCGAAGCTCAACTGCCCCTCGGCGTCCAGGGAAAAGGTCCCGACCAGGCCGACGCCGGTGGAGTTGGCGTTCAGGGTGTTCAACAGATCCTGCATGGTCGTTGCGGCGGGAATGCTGATGGTCACATCCCGGATCGGTCGACCATCCTGCTGGGTCAGGCGAAAGGTCAGGGTGTCGCCGGCGGTGAAGCCGTGCGGATCCGTGGTCCTCAGGCCGGTCTCGTAGAGGGTCTGGCCTGAGCTCCGAACAAGATCGTTCAGGCCGAAGAAGTGGGAGAAGGCCTTCCCGGCCTTCTGGGATGTCCCCTCATCGATCGCGATCCCGGCGGCCGTCGCCGTTCCCGCCGCGGTGAGGGTCAGGGCGCGATTGGTGAAGGTCGCCGATCCGAAGGCGCCCAGCGATGTGTTCAGGGTGGAGAGAAAGGTCGCCGGTGTGAAGGCCGTCGCAGGGCCGGCGTCGACGCTCATGGTCCCCGCTGTGAAATCGATGGCGATCCTTCGCTGGATGACGCCGGAGGCGTCGGTCACCGCCAGGGTGGTCTGGCCCATGAACCCGCCAATCGCCGTCGGAAGGTCCAGGCCCGTGTCTCGCCCCTCCAGGACGCTGCGGGGCGGAGCCGAGCTGGAGGCGTTGTGGGCGGCGTTCAGCCGCTCTGCGGAACGGGCGGCGAACTCTCCCAGCTGTTCGGAGAGTTTCGGAAGGTGGGTGTCCCGCAGGTCCAACAGGGCCCGCATCTCTCCCCCGGTGACCGTGATCGGCTGCTCGGCGCCGACCGGATACTGGATGGCGAGATAGCCGGAGGTGGAGTCTGTGGACCGGTAGGCCAGCGTCGCCGCCCCGTCGCCCACCAGTTCGAAGCCCTCGGCGGTCCGGATGGTGACGCCGCCGGCGGACCTTGGCTGGACCTGGATGTCGATGAGGGCGGCCAGCTTCTCGATAAGGCCCATCTGGACGTTCTCCGCGCCGGTCGAGTCTCCCGAACCGATGGAGGTGCGGCTGATGTCGGTATTCAGCTTGGAGATCTGGGTCAGGAGGTCATTTATGTCGCGGGCGGTGGACTGCGCACGGTCATCGGCGCTGGCCGCCATGCGCTTCAACTCGGCGTTGATCTTGGCCGTCTGATCGAAAAAGGTCTTCACGGCCGCGACCGACTCCGAGCGCAGCACGCCTGAGGTGGGATTGGCCGCTGTGGCGCCGAAGGCGTCCCAGACCTTGTCGAGAGTTGCGAAATAGCCGGTCTGCGAGGTGGGGTCCCCGAACAGGCTCTGGGCTGTATCAAGGTTGGTCGAGATCAGGTTCCACCGGCTGGCGGTCGAGCTCGCGGTCAGACCCGCCGAGACCAGGAACTGGTCGATGACCCGCCGGACATCGGAAATCTCCACCCCGGCGCCAACGCCGCCGACAACGCGGTGGGCCTGGTCGACCTGCTTTCGCACATAGCCGGGCGTGTTGACGTTCGCCACATTGTCGGAGGTTATCCGCAGGGCCGTCTGAGCGGCGATCATGCCGGAAGTTGCGTTGCTCAGTACCGAAGTCAGAGACATGGCTTGGAGCCCTCTCAACCGGCAACCCTTGCGCAGTCCCGGCGAGTTTTGCCGGGCTCAATAGGCGGCGCCTGCGCAAGGCTTCCGAAAAAATCCTTTCATTTCAACACGGCGTATTCTGCAGCCGCTTTGAGATACACTCTTCGACGCAAGACGCAGGCCAGCCGGAACGGGCGCCCGGGCGAGCCGTCGTCTGAGCCGCGAGGGCGGCAGGACTCGCCCAGGTTGCGGCGAGGACGCCCGGCAAAATCCGCACTGCAGGGCGATCGGATCCGTCAAATGAACAACGTTTTCCTCGGTTTTTCCGTATCTTAGGTCGATCGGGCAGACTTGGCGCAAAGGTTGCGAAGCGAGGGGAGAAGTGTTCCGGCGCAGCAGGCGCCCCTTCACCGGAAGGTTCATCCGGCCTGGTTCGTCCGCCTTGAGCTTCGACATCGCGCAAATCCTCGCCCCGGGCGCCGCCGTTCCTGCCAACGGGGCGACCTCTCCGCCCTCGGGAACTGCACCGGAGGGGGACTTCGCCGCTCTGCTCGGCGGTCTGGGGGGCGCTGCGCCTGTCCCCCAGGGTGAAACGCCCGCGCCAACGGGTCCGGCGCCGGGGATGAGCTTCACCGTCCTCGCCGACAGCCCCGACTTCATCACCTCGCGGGGCGAGGCGGTTCAGGCGGCTCCTACGGCGAGCGCATCGCCGACGACGGCCGCCAGCCTCGAACTTCTTGGTCGCCTGACGCCCTGGCTGGGCCTCGCCTTGACCGCGACCGGCGAAGAGAAGGTGGAAACGTCGGTGATGGAACCGGCGGATCTGCGGGCCTTACCGGACGAGGACCTGTCCGCACTCGCCGCTGAAGGGGGCCTCTTGGCCAGCCTCCCGACGCCCTTGATCAACCCGGTCGCCTCCCCGGTACAGGGGTCCACTGACGGCGAGCCGGCCGCGGAGTCCAGTATCGCACTTACGTCTGCATCGCCCGGACACCCGGCGACGGAAGGGAAACCGGCTCTGTCCGGGATCGCACTCCAGCCTGCATCTGCCGGACACCCGGCGGCGGACGCGAAGCCGGCTCTGTCAGAGACCCCTGAGCCCGTGGCCGCCGCGCCCGGACCCGTCGGGTTGGCGCAAATGGCGCCGCCGCCCTCCGAGACGGCGACCCTGGCCCTGTCCAGCGGCATTCTGCGGGTGACCGGGCAATTCAGGGCGGCCGAGTCCGATCCGGCTCAAGCCCGCGTCCTGGAGGGCGGGCTGGCGGTTGAGGTCGCTTCTGCCGAAGAGGCAGGCGTCTGGCCCGGACCGGCCAAAGGCGCGCCAGTAGAAGGCGCTCCGCCCCAGCCTGCCGCAATGCAGGGCGCAGACCCAGCGGCTCCGCAGGTCGCCCGGCCCAGCGCGGCGGCGGCCAACGCGCTCGCGCCCGACGCCGAGACAACGGATTCTGAGGCGGAGACCGCCGTCATCGCCAGTCCGCAGGACGGGACCCGGGTCGCGGAGACCGGTCCGCAAGGGGCTTCGCGGCAGGTCAACGTCTCAAAGCCCGAGCCGAGCAGCCCGGGGGTTGACGATATCGCCCTGAAACCGCTCCGGGCCGAGGCTGAGGCATCGGGCGGGCCGGCCGCGACCCTCGCCGCCCCAGTGGGGCCGGACAGGCCTGAGGGCGCGCCGGCGCCGGCCCGCGCCTCTGCGACGACGATTTCGACCCTGGCCGAACAGATGACCCGGCGCCTCGATGGCGGGTCCACCCGGTTTGACCTCGAGCTGAACCCGGCGGGTCTCGGTCGGGTCGATGTCCGCCTCGATATCGACTCCATGGGCGGAATTCGCGCCGCCTTCACCTTCGACACTCCACAGGCGGCAAGCGAGATGAGCCGGCGGGCGGATGAACTCCAGAAGAGCCTTGAAAGCTCGGGCTTCAACCTCACGGGCGGGCTGTCCTTCGATGTGGCGGGCGATCGCTCTCAGGGCCGCCACGCCGCCTGGACCGACGGGAGGGACGCCCGGCCCAACAGCCCCCCGATCGATGAGAGCGACCTCGTCCGGGAAACCGGGTCCACCTCAGCCGAGGCTCTGAAAGGGCGCGGCGCATCCTCCCACTCCGGCGTCGACATCAGGATCTGATCCCATGAACGTCACCTCGGCGACCACCGCCACACCGACGACGCAGAACATCGGCGCCCTGGGTCAGTCCCAGCTGAACGCCAGCTACGACACCTTCGTGAAGCTGCTCACAGCGCAGATCCAGAACCAGGACCCGCTGGCGCCCATGGACTCCACCCAGTTCACCCAGCAGCTGGTTCAAATGACGGGGGTGCAGCAACAGCTCTACTCCAACGAGCTCCTTGGCCAGTTGGTCGCAAACACCGGAACCGGCATGTCCGACGCCGTCTCGGTGATCGGTCGTGAGGTCACCGCCGCGTCGGACAAGGCCGTCGTCACGGCTGGCGAGGCGAAGTGGAGCTACAATCTCGGCAAGGACGCCGCATCGGTGAAAATCGAGGTCCTCGACTCCAACAGCCGAACTGTCGCGGTGGCCGCGCCGACCAATATCAAGGCAGGCGACCAGACCTTCACCTGGAACGGCGTCGACCTGAACGGCGTCAAGCGCGCGGACGGGGGCGAATACCGCCTCCGGATCACGCCCGTCGATTCCGGCGGCGCCACCATCACCTCGCGGGTCTTCCAGAGGGGCGTCGTGACCGCCGTCGAGCAGGTGAACGGCCAACCCACACTCTCCCTCGGCGGGGCCAAGGTCCCGTGGTCCGCCGTCAACTCCGTCCGGCAGCCCGTCTAGGTCGCCTTCACTCCCCCAACCCCGCACTGATCCCCAAGGAAAGCAGACACCATGAGCATCAACAGCGCCCTTCTCGCCGGGGTCTCCGGACTGGTCGCCAACTCGGCGTCGATGGCGGCGATTTCGGACAACATCGCCAATACCAACACCACGGCTTACAAGCGCAGCCAGGTCAACTTCGCCAATGTGGTGACCGCCCAGGTGGTAAAGGGCCGCTACTCCGCCGGCGGCGTGGAGGCGATCACACGGAGGTTCGTCTCCAACCAGGGTCTGATCCAGGCCGCCTCTTCGCCGACCGATCTCGCCATCGCGGGCAACGGCTTCTTCGTGGTCACCGACAAGGGGATCAACGTGACCAGCCAGGATCCGCGTTACTTCACGCGGTCGGGGTCCTTCACCGTCGATTCCGACGGCTACCTGGTGAATGACTCCGGCTATTACCTCCAGGGCTGGCCCTCGGACGCGGAGGGCAACATCGTCTCCGACCCGTCCGACCTGACCCAGATGAGGTCCATCAACATCAGGGACCTGGGCGCCCAGGTGCTGCAGACCTCCCAGGTCATCATCAACGGCAACCTGGACAAGCGTGGCGTGACCGGCTCGGTGGGTGACGCGACCTATGTCAACAACACCGTGGCCTCGATGGCGGACTATGCCAATGACCCGGCCACGGGCACCAAGCCGGACTTCAGCTTCCAGATGAATGTCATCGACTCTGGCGGCGGTACGCGCCGGGTCGCCATGGCCTTCCTGAAGGACTCCTCGGCCCCCAACACCTGGCATGCGGAAATCTACTCCGTGCCGGCCAACGACGTCGTGGGTTCCACCCGGCCGGGGCAGATCGCGGCGGGAAGCATCCGGTTCTCGTCCGATGGTTCCTTTGACCAGGCGAACTCCACCCTGTTCGGCGTCACAGCCGGCGTGGGCAACGCGCCGAACATCACCATCGCCGCCTCCTCCGCCCCCACTGGCCTGCGGTGGGCGTCCGGCCTAGGGATCGAGGCCTCGGACGTCGACCTCGACATTTCCAAGTTCACTCAGTTCTCAGCCACCTCCACCGTCACGTCCCTGAACCCGAACGGCGCGCCCCTCGGCAATGTCGTCGGGGTCGAGGTCAGCGAGGAAGGTAGGGTCTCGGCCATCTTCGACAACAACCTGATCCGCCTGGTCGCCCAGATTGGCCTCGCCACCTTCGCCAATCCCGACGGGCTCGAGGCCGTAGGGGGCAACGCCTACATCCAGTCCACGAGCTCGGGCGAGTATTCAGTGAAACAGCCCCTGCTGGGCGGCGCAGGAACGATCGAGTCCTCCGCTCTTGAAGCGTCGACCGTTGACCTGTCTTCAGAGTTCACAGGCCTGATCACCACCCAAAGAGCTTACTCGGCGTCCTCCAAGATCATAACCACGGCGGATCAGATGCTGGAGGAGTTGATCAATATTAAGCGATAAGTCTTGAAGTTAACGGCTTTTAACATCGCCGTACATCTTGATTGTTTCGATTTAATACATGGGGGAAGCTTTGATTATCGAATCATTTACTATAATCTTTCACCGGGCGTTATGTCATCACCGTCAAGATCAGGTCAAGACCTGATGGTGGGAAGGGCGTAAAGCCATGTATCAGCAACAACAGTCGCAGCTGCGGACCAACAGCCGGGGGGAGGCCTATGTGATCGGCCCGACCGGCGCCCAGCTGACGATCCGCGACCTGCCGCCGCCGGACACCGGGCGCTGGGTGATCCGCCGGAAGGCCGAGGTGGTGGCCGCCGTCCGCGGCGGATTGCTCACCCTGGAACAGGCCTGCGAACGCTATTCGCTCACGCAGGAGGAGTTCCAGGCCTGGCAGAAGTCCATCGAGAAGCATGGCATGGCCGGCCTGCGGACCACGCGCCTGCAGCAGTATCGCTGAGTCGACGCTCCCAAGGGGAGACCGAACGGCCGCCTCCCCGCCCCGGGATGCGGCCGTTTCGCGTTTCAGGCCGCCCGATCCGGCCCATCCCCCAGCCGCTGCACGCGGATCGAGATCCGCTCGCGCTCACCGGCCCGGCGCTCCACCAGAAGCCGGGCCACCTGGGCATCGTCGTGGAAGACGCGCCCCTTGATGGCGTCCAGCAGGGCCTTCGCCAGGTTGTCCAGGTCCATCCATGGCGGGTCGCCCACATACTCCATGACGATTTCCACCGAGAACTCGCCCCAGGCTGGCCTGCCGCCTCGCCAGGCCTTGCGGAAGAATTCATGGATCAGGGTCTTGTAGTACCGGGCCTGGGTGGTCAGGCCGTCCACCACCACCTCCACGGCGCCCCCATCCTCGCGGGCGCGCACCTTGCCGTGATGGGTCCAGCCCCCGTCCATGGCCATCCTCCGGCGGCGGCCGCCTTGCAGTCTGGCCCGTCTCCGCTAAACCGGGCGCACATTCGACCGGAGGCCCGCCATGAGCAAGACCCGCACTGAATCCGACACCTTCGGCCCCATCGAGGTCGACGCCTCCGTCTACTGGGGGGCCCAGGCCCAGCGCAGCCTCGGCAACTTCAAGATCGGCTGGGAAAAGCAGCCGCAGCCCGTCGTCCGCGCCCTCGGCATCGTCAAGCGCGCCGCCGCAGAGGCCAACGTGGAGCTGGGCCGGCTGGATCCGAAGATCGGCCAGGCCATCGTCGCCGCCGCCCAGGAGGTGATCGACGGCAAGCTCGACGCCCACTTCCCCCTGTCGGTCTGGCAGACCGGCTCGGGCACCCAGTCGAACATGAACGCCAACGAGGTCATCTCGAACCGCGCCATCGAGATGCTGGGCGGCGAAATGGGCTCCAAGGCGCCGGTCCACCCCAACGACCACGTCAACATGAGCCAGTCGTCCAACGACACCTATCCGACGGCCATGCACATCGCCGCCGCCGAGCAGGTGCACCACGACGTCATCCCCGCCCTCGAACACCTCCTCGGGGCCCTGCGCGTCAAGCAGGCGGCATTTGACCCCATCATCAAGATCGGCCGCACCCATACCCAGGACGCCACCCCCCTGACCCTCGGCCAGGAGTTCTCCGGCTACGCCCAGCAGGTCGAGAACGGCCTGAAGCGCATCCGCCTCGCCCAGCCGGGCCTGCTGGAGCTCGCCCAGGGCGGCACCGCCGTCGGCACCGGCCTTAACGCCCCCGTCGGCTTCGCCGAGCTGGTCGCGGCCAAGATCGCCGCGATCACCGGCCTGCCCTTTGTCTCCGCGCCGAACAAGTTCGAGGCCCTGGCGGCCCATGACGCCATGGTCTTCAGCCACGGCGCCCTGAACACCGTCGCCGGCGCCCTCTTCAAGATCGCCAACGACATCCGCTTCCTGGGTTCCGGCCCGCGCTCGGGCCTCGGCGAATTGTCCCTGCCCGAGAACGAGCCCGGCTCGTCCATCATGCCCGGCAAGGTCAACCCCACCCAGTGCGAGGCCCTGACCATGGTCTGCACCCAGGTCTTCGGAAACCACGCCACACTGACCTTCGCCGGCGCCTCGGGCCACTTCGAGCTGAACGTCTTCAACCCGGTCATGGCCTATAACTTCCTGCAGTCCTGCCGCCTGCTGGCCGACGCCGCCGTCTCCTTCACCGACAACTGCGTGGTCGGGATCGAGGCCCGCGAGGACAACATCAAGGCCGCCCTCGAGCGCTCGCTGATGCTGGTCACGGCCCTGGCGCCCAAGATCGGCTATGACGCCGCGGCCAAGATCGCCAAGACCGCCCACAAGAACGGCACCACCCTGCGGGAAGAGGCCGTCGGCGGCGGCTATGTCACCAACGAGGAGTTCGACGAGGTCGTCCGTCCCGAGAAGATGATCTCGCCGGGCTAAGGCGCCTCAGTAGACCCCCTCCGTCGCGCTGCGCGCGCCACCTCCCCCTGATGGGGAGGAATTAGAGAGCGCTTAATTGCTCCCCCAAGGGGGAGCTCCCGGCGAAGCCGGGTGAGGGGGTCAACGGCGGCTCAGCCGAGCCCGAACGGCTACATCCGCCGCCAGACGGCGAAGTCGGCCAGCTCGATCATCGCCGCCTTCCATCCGTCGGCGCCATCGAAGCCGGCCAGGGCGGCCTTGGCGTCGGCGGCGTAGTCCTCGGCCAGGGCCAGGGTCGTCTCAAGGGCGCCGCACCCAGCCACCAGCAGGCGGGCGCGCTCGAAGTCGGCCTCGGTCTGTTCGCGACGGTCGATGGTGCGGTCCCAGAAAGCCTTCTCGTCCGGGCCGGTGCGGGAGATGGCCAGCAGGAGGGGCAGGGTCGCCTTGCCCTCCCGGAAGTCATCGCCGGGGTTCTTCCCCAGGGTCTCGCTGGCGCCGGAATAATCCAGCGCATCGTCCACGAGCTGGAAGGCCAGACCCAGATTGCGTCCGAACCGGCGCAGGCTGGCGCAGGTCGCCGCCGGCGCGCCCGCCGACACCGCCCCGGCTTCGGAGGCCGCGGCGAACAGCTCGGCGGTCTTGGCGCCGATGATCTCCAGATAGGTCTCCTGAGGCAGGTCCAGGTCGTGGGCGCGGGTCAGCTGCAGGACCTCGCCCTCGGCGATCACCCGGCTGGCCCGGGCCAGGATCTCCAGGGCCGGCATGGACCCGGCCTCGACCATCAGCTCGAAGGACCGGGCGAACAGGAAGTCGCCCACCAGCACGCTGGCCGGGGCGCCCCAGATCAGGTGAGCCGCCACCTTGCCCCGGCGCAGCTCGGAGGAATCGATGACGTCGTCGTGCAGCAGGGTGGCCGTATGGATGAACTCCACCGCCGCCGCCAGGTTCAGGCAGGCGTCGTCCTTCGCCCCCGCCAGCCGCGCCGCGGCGATGGTCAGGAGCGGCCGCAGGCGCTTGGCCGACCCGCCGATCAGGTGCTCGGCCAGGGCCGGGATCACCGATACCGGGCTCTGCATGCGGTTGCGGATCAGGGCGTCCACGCCGTCCATGTCCCGTTTCGCCAGCCGGGTCAGGGAGGCGATGGAGGGCGCGCTGCGGGCGACCGGTTCGGCGGCTTGCGTTGCAGACGACATGCGGTCCGGTTAAGGCAGGCGCCTTGCCGGCGCAATGCCCCAGCCGGGTTTTTTGGCGGAAACCCATGACACAGGACGCCCAGTCGGACGCCATGCTCGGGGGCCGCGTCCGGCTTCTGCAGTCGGCGCGGGGCTATCGCGCGGGGATGGACGCAGCCCTTCTCGCAGCCGCCTGCGACGCCCGGCCGGGCGAGAGGGTGCTGGACCTGGGCTGCGGACCGGGCGCCGTCATGCTGGCGGCGGCGGTCCGTCGGCCGGAGGCGTGCTTCACCGGGATCGAGGCGGACGCCCAGGCCCTCGCCCTGGCCCGGGCCAATATCGGCCTGAACGGGCTGGGAGACCGGGTCGAGGCCGTGTCCGGCGACGTCGCCCTGCCCTTCAGTCGCCTCGGCCTGCCGCGTTTCGACGCGGCCCTGTGCAATCCGCCCTTCTTCGACGATCCGGGCGCCCTGCGCGGCCCCTCCCCGGAGAGGACCCGCGCCTGGATGGCGGTGGACGGGCTCGCCGCCTGGACAGGCTATCTTCTGAAGGCGGTTCGCGACGGCGGGACGATCACCCTCGTCCACCGGGCCGACCGGCTGGCGGACCTCCTGGCCCTGCTCGCGCTGAAGGCCGGCTCGATCCGCATCCGCCCTGTCCAGCCCCGCGCCGGCGCGCCCGCCAGCCGGGTGATCGTGCGGGCGGTGCGCGGCGGCCGCGCGCCCCTAGTCCTCTTGCCGGCCCTCGTCCTGCACCCTGACGACGAGGGCAAGCACACGCCGCAGGCGGAGGCCATCCTGCGCGACGCCGCGCCGCTGGTCTGGGGCTAGGTCACCCGCGCCTGAGCGTCGGGGAGATCAAAGCGACTTCACCAGGAGGGCGCCAATCCTCGCCTCCGCAGCCCCCCTCCGGCCCGCTTCGCGGTCCACCTCCCCCCGGAAGGGGGAGGAATTACGGGGCCCATTGCTCCCCTGCGGGGGAGCTCCCGGCGAAGCCGGGTGAGGGGGCGCCACGGCCCCTCCCCAGCCCCCCTCCGGCCCGCTT
>NZ_JADCBG010000007.1 GCF_020253645.1 Phenylobacterium sp. | reverse complement strand
GTCCGGACAGGTCTAGATGGGGTCCATGACAGGCGACAGCTCCGTATCCCTCCGGAGTCGGGGCCTGCGAAACCCTCGACGCGGAGACAATGTCATGGAGCTCGTGATCGGATCAAAGAGATGGTCGAGCTGGTCCATGCGGCCCTGGCTCTCGCTGAAGAGGACCGGCGCGGAGTTCCGCGAACGGCTCATTTCCCTCTACCAGGCGGACGGTCAGACCCGCCTCGAGATCCTGCCCCATTCCCCGTCAGGCCGGGTCCCGGCCCTGAAGACCGGCCGGGTCGTCATCCCGGAGTCCCTCGCCATCTGCGAGTATCTGGCCGAAACCTTTCCCGACGCGCGGCTGTGGCCGGCGGACGCCGATCTCAGGGCGCTTGGTCGGGCTGCGGCAAGCGAGATGCACGCCGGCTTCCGCGCCCTGCGGCTGGAGTGCCCGATGGACCTCGCCAGGCCATTGGAGGCGGTCGCCCTGTCCGAGGAGGCTCTGGCGGACATCGCCCGGGTCCGGGTCCTGTGGACGGATCTTCTCACGCGCAGCGGCGGACCGTTTCTCCTGGGCGAGTGGTCGAACGCAGACGCCTTCTTCACGCCGGTGGCGACGCGCTTCCGGACCTACGCCGTGGACCCGGGTTCACCGCTCCTGGCGGCCTATATGGACCGGCTGCTGAGCTGGCCGGATTTCCTTGAGTGGGAGGCGGCGGGTCGCCTGGAGACCTGAGCGCCCGCCGCCCGCCGGGCTCAGCCCATCTTGTAGACGCAGACCTTGTTGCCTTCGGTGTCGCGGAAGTAGGCGCCGTAGAAGTTGGGCATGCGCTCGCCGGGAGGGCCTTCGCAGGTCCCGCCATTGGCCAGGGCGGCGGCGTGGACCTCGTCCACCATCTCGCGGCTGGGGGCGGAGATGGCCGGCATGACGCCGTTGCCTGCGGTCGCCTCGCCCTTGTCGTAGGGGATGCAGACGCCGAGCATGGCGCCCGTGCCGTTGGTGTAGAGCTCCATCCGGTCACCCGACATGGCGGGCCTCGTCCCCAGCGGGGCGAGGGCGGCGCGGTAGAAGGCCTTGGCGCGTTCAAAGTCGTTGGCGCCGAGGGTGACGTATCCGAGCATGGGGGACTCCTCCTTGTTTCGACGTGCAGTCTAGCGCCCCTTGACGACCGCGTAAGCCTCCAGGGCCCGGGCCCGGGCGAAGTCATGGTCCACGACGGGGGCGGGATAGTCGCGACCTAGCCGTATGCCGGCCTGGTCCAGCACCAGGGGCGCCGCCGTCCAGGGGGCGTGCAGCCATCGGTCGGGCAGGCGGGCGAGCTCCGGGACCCAGCGGCGGACATAGCGGCCGTCCGGATCGAACTTCGCGCCCTGGGCCATGGGACTGAAGATCCGGAAGTAGGGCGCCGCGTCGGCGCCGCTGCCGGCCACCCACTGCCAGTTACCGGCGTTCGAGGCGTGGTCGGCGTCCACGAGGGTGTCCCAGAACCAGGCCTCCCCCTCGCGCCAGTCGATGAAGAGGTGCTTGGCCAGGAAGGAGGCGCAGATCATGCGCACCCGGTTGTGCATCCAGCCGGTGGTCCAGAGCTCCCGCATGCCGGCGTCGACAATGGGATAGCCCGTGCGGCCGCGACGCCAGGCGGCGAGGCCCTTCGGGTCGGTCCGCCAGGGGATCGCCTCAAAGCGGGGATCGAAGCTGACCCGGGCCAGGTCGACACCGCGATGGCAGATTGCGGCATTGAATTCCCGCCAGCCCAGCTCGGCCAGGAACTTCTCGGCGTCGACCTCGGGCGCTGCGCCCATCGCCACCGCGTTGAGCGCCCCCCTGAAGGCGGCGAAGGGACTCAGCTCCCCGAAATGCAGGTGGGGCGAGAGGCGGGAGACGCCGGTCTCGGCGGGAAAGTCCCGCGCCCGGCCATAGCCGGAAAGACCTCGGGAGAGAAAGGTCGCCAGTCGCTCCCGCGCCCCGGCTTCACCCGGCCGCCAGTCCGAGAACCCCGATGTCCAGTCGGGCGCCGTCGGGTGCAGGCCCCAGTCGGCCAGCGCCTCTGATTGCGGCCAGCTCCCCGGCGCGGGAATCCGCGCGGGAGGTTCGGTGCGACCCGGATCGGCCAGGGTCGGGCGCGCCGCGCGCCAGAACGGGGTGAAGACGCTGAAGGGGCCCCCGGTCCGGGTCCGGATGGCGTCTGGCCTCAGAAGGTGGGCGCCGTTCCAGCGGCCGACGGTGACGCCGGCCTCCGCAAGGCGGCCCTCCAGCCGGTCGTCCCGCTGCGCCCATCCCGGGTCGAAGAGGTCGTTCCAGTGGACGGACCGCGCACCGGTATCCTGCGCGAGTGCGGTAAGGATCAGTTCAGGGTCTCCCCGGAGCAGGACCAGGCGGGATCCGCGCGACTCCAGATCGGCCGAGAGGGCCGCCAGCGAGTGGTGCAACCACCAGCGGGACGCGGCGCCCATCGGACGGACGCCGGGGCCCTCATCAAGGATGAAGACCGGCAGCACCTCGCCGTCGGCGAGCGCCGCGGTGAGCGCGGGATTGTCGAACAGGCGCAGGTCGCGCCGAAACCAGAGGATGGAGACGGACATGCGCCTTCCTGCGCCCAAGTCCGCCCTGCAGGCAACAGCGGTGAGTCAGCCCCAGACCTCACGCGTCCCCGGACGGGTGCGCGCCGGGCGGGCGGGTGACGGGGGCGGACCCCATTTCGGCCGGTCCAGGGGACGGGAAAAGGCCCAGCCTTGCCCCAGGTGCACGCCAAGGGTTTGCGACAGTCGGGCCACTTCGTCGGTCTCTATCATCTCGGCGATGGTGGCCACCCCGAGTTCGCCGCACAGTGCGACCAGGTGCTTCACAAGGATGGCCTCCTTCGAGCCCTCGGTCAGGGACTGGATGTAACGGCCGTCGATCTTGATGAAGTCGACTTCGAGACGGCGCAGATAGTCTAGGGAGGCGGCTCCGGCCCCGAAGTCATCGAGACAGACCACATGGCCCGCCGCCCGGAGGCGGGAGATCAGCACATTGGCGCGGTCCAGGTCATGGATCCTTCGGGTTTCCGTGATCTCGATGATCAATCGGCTCCGCAGGTCCAGGCCGTTACCGACCAGACCCAGAATCTCATCCAGAAAACCGTCGATCATCAGCGAATGCGCGCTGAGGTTCGCCGCGATCCGGGTGGTCTTGGGCTCTCTTCCGAGTTCCCGGACAAGGCTTCGGACGAGGGACAGGTCGAAGGCCTGGATCATCTCCAGCTCCTCGGCCAGCTGGATGGTCTCGGCCGGGCTGGTGTCCTTTGAGAAGCGCACGAGGGCTTCGAAGTGATGAAGCTCTCCGGTCTCCAGGGAAACGACGGGCTGGTAGGCGATGTCGAAGGCGCCCGTCGCGACGATCTCCCGGAAGCGTTGCGAGTCCTTCAGGGTCCGGGCGACCGTCGCCTGGAATCCCCTGGACGCCGCTTCGCCGCCGGACTCGATGTATCTGTCGAGGGCCGCCCGCATGGTCCGCATGTTCTGGGCGGCTTCAGCCCCATCCAGTGGCAGACGCGCCAAGGTCGGCCTGGCGTTGCCCCCGGTGGCGGCGTCGACGCTCTTCAGCAATCGTTCGGGCGTGGACTCCGAGGTCCTCATGACGGCGAACCGGTCAAGACCCACCTCGGCGCCGCCAACGCCCCCGTAGGAATCCGCCCGAAGCGCGGCCTGCAGGGACTGGCGGGCCTCTTCGGCCTCATCGGGGGCGAGGCGCGCCAGCCGATCGCGCAGCCCCTGCACCTCAACCAGATCCAGGCTCAGCGACAGCCCGGCCTTGCCCGCCTCCTGAACCAGGAAGTTCGCGGAGTCTGCGAAAGAGTCTGCTGGCGTCAGGCCCCTGGCGTCGCGGGAATAGGCGATGCTGGTGATCGGTGCGCCGAGACTTAGGGCGCAGGACAGCCGTGACCCCAGCTGAGG
>NZ_JADCBG010000069.1 GCF_020253645.1 Phenylobacterium sp. | reverse complement strand
ATCGTCCTTGTAGTAGCCGAGCGGATTGGGAGGGCCGATGGCCACCATGCCGGACTTGCCCGACACCGGCTCCACCGGCTGGTCGTTCTCGTCGAACACCTTGCAGCGCTCGCCGAGCATGAACTTTGCCGTCTGGACCTCGGAGTCCCTGGTCATGATCGAGTTGCCCATGCCCAGCGCCTCGGACGAGGAGAAGCCGTCGCTCAGCATGGCCTGCGGCATGTGTTCGAGCATGCCCTTCTTGACCTCGTGGCTCCACATCACGCCGGAGGAGACGATGGTCAGGATGCTGGACACGTCGTAGCGGCCCGGAGCCGCGTTCAGGGCGTTGAGGATCGGCTTGCCGAAGGAGTCGCCCACGATCACCAGGGTCTGGGGCTTGTGGGCGTCGATCGCCGTCAGCAGCTCCTCGGCGTCGAAATTGGGCTTCTCCAGAGTGATGACGCATCCGCCCGCCATCATGGTCCCCATGGAGGTCAGGAGCCCGGTGCCGTGCATCAGGGGCGGGGCCGGAAGGATACGGGCGCCGACCGGCATGCGGCGGGTGGCCTCCGCGAGCTCCTCCAGGGTTTCCGGTACGGGTCCCATCTTGCGAGCTGTCTGGAGCGTGATCTCCCGCATGTCATGATGGGTCCACATGACCCCCTTGGGCATGCCGGTGGTGCCGCCCGTATAGATGAAGAACTGGTCGTCGCCGGACCTCTGGATGTCGAGGGGGCCGCCATTTCCTTCGTCCCCGAGGTCGTCGAACCGCTCCGCGAAGGGCGCAACCTCGCCCGTCTCGCTGACCTCGATCCAGGTCTTGACCATCGGGAGGCGCGGCCGAATCTCGGTGACCGCATCCCTGAACTCACTGGCGTAAACCACTGTCTGGGCGTCGGAATTATCGAATATGTACCACACCTCTTCGGGGGTGTAGCGGTAGTTCACATTGACATGGGTCAGGCGCGCCTTCCAGGCGGCCGCCAGAGCGAGCAGGTATTCCGGCCGGTTCCGCATGTAGATGGCGATCTTGTCGCCGGGCTGGGAGCCACGGGCGATCAGGGCCCGCGCCATGTTGTTGGTGGTCCGGACCGCCTCTCCCCAGTTGATCACCCGGGAGCCGTGGATGAAGGCCGGCGCCTCCGGCGCCACCTGCGGCCCGACGGCGTCGAGAATGTCCCCGAAATTCCAACCCATGACTCTTTCATCCTCCTGCATCGCCCCGCTCTGGAGGGCTTGGACCGAAAGTCCCCCGACAGACGGGCAAATGCAAGCGCCCCATGGGGCGACGGATGGGACTCAGGGCACGGGGGCGATGGCCGCCTGCCGGAGCGCATTGATCAGGGCGGTGCGCCCATCACGCAGATCCGGCCCACCAGACTTGGGCCAGGCCGAGTTCACGACAATGATGATCCGGTCCTCGCGGAAGGTGGTGATGGACTGGCCGAAGATCCCTGTCGCCTGGTAGGCGCCATTGGGCTGCATCCACCAGAAATAGCCATATCCTGCCTGGCCGTTCTCGATCTGCTTGGTCGTCGATTCCACCGCCCAGCCGGGCGGGAGCACGGGCCGCCCGTCGACGACGCCCCCGTCGAGGATGAACTGCCCGATCCGGCCATAGTCGCGAAGGGTCATGGACATGCAGCAGCCGCCGCGCTCAAGGCCGCCGGGATCAGTGACCCAGATCCCTTCGGCCTCCATGCCATAGGGCTTCCAGATCTTCTCCGAGGCGTACTCCGCAAGGCCCTTACCGACCGCCCGGGCCAGGAGGATGCCGACCAGGTCCGTCTCGCCGGTGTTGTAGTTGAAGACCGTCCCGGGCGGGTGGGCGCGCGGGAGGGTGCGCATGTAGGCCAGCACGGGGTTCAGCCCAGGCTTGCCCTCCGCCAGCTTCAGGCCCTCCTGAGGCCCCTTGGCGACGTCAGAGTTGGGATCCGCATAGTCTTCGCTCCACCGGACGCCGGAGCTCATCATCAGGAGCTGGCGCAGGGAAACACCGTCGTAGGCCGAGCCCTTCAACTCGGGAAGGATGTCGGTGACCGGGGTGTTCAGGCTCCTGATGCGGCCGTCCTGGATGGCGGCGCCCACCAGGGTGGCGGTGACGGACTTGGCGACCGAGAACGAGGTCCAGCGATCGGTCGGGCGACGGCCCAGGCCATACTTCTCGAGGAGGACCCTTCCGTCCCGGATCACGAGCAGGCCAGAGACCCGGTAGGCCTCCATGTACTGGTCTACAGTCCAGGTCCGGCCCGCATGGGTGAAGACCGGGTCGATCCGGGTCTGCGCCAGAGGAAGGGCGTGGACACGCGGGCCCGCGGCGATCGGACGGACCTCATAGACGGTCTCCATCGCCGGGTACCATCGCGCCTGCTGCTCAGGGCTCCAGAACAGAAGGTGAGGCGTATCGGCCTTGAGCGCCACCTGGGCCTGGGCCGCACCGGTGAACAGACCTGCCGCCGCCAGGGCGGATGCGATCAGACTCTTCATTGTTTCTCCCCTCGCTCGCCGGGCGGGCGCCTCATTCGGTACGGAAGCCCTCGTAGTCCCGCGCCGCCACCTCGTCGATCCGGACTTTGTAGCCCTCCCCGATGTAGGGCATGAAGACCCGCAGCTTCCCCGGAACGTTGGCGCCCATGTACCAGGACGCCGCGTCGAGATAGAGACTGCCCGCCGCGACCTCGTTGACGTGGGCGACCCAGGCTTCCTGAGCAGCCGGGTCCGCCTCCAGGGTGCGGACCTGCCGGCCGTCCGCCCAACCGATGGCGCCGCTGATCCAGTCGATATGCTGCTCGATGGAGGTGATCATGTTCGAGAGAACGGACGGACTTCCGGGTCCTGTCACAGTGAAAAGATTGGGGAAGCCCGAAACCATGAGGCCCAGATAGGTCTTCGGTCCCTCGGCCCAGGCTTCGCGGAGGGTGAGGCCCCCGCGGCCGCGTACATCCATCTTGAGAAGGGCGCCGGTCATGGCGTCGAAGCCGGTGGCGTAGACGATGACATCGAAGTCAGCCTCCCCCGCCGCCGTTCGGATTCCCGTCTCGGTGATGGTCTCGATGGGGGTCTCCCGGAGATCGACGAGCCGGACGTTCCCGCGGTTGAAGGTCTCGTAGTAGTCGGTGTCGACGCAGGGCCGCTTGGCGCCTATGGCATAGCCCCGGGGCACGAGCCGCTCGGCCACCTCGGGGTCCCCGACCATCTCGCGGACCCTGTCGCGGACATGATCGGCGACCTCCTCGTTCAGGTCCGGCATCCGCATGAGATTGGGAATGGCGAACAGGGACATGAGCCCCATGCCGTTCCATAGGCCGGCCTTCAGGGCCTCGAGCTCCTCACCCCGGACCCTGAGGTCGGGCGGCGGCGGCGGGAAGATGGACTGGCCGCTCCTGAGCATGTCGCGATAGGCGGTGAAGCCCTGCAGGAAACCCTCCACCTCAGCGTCGGCCAGGGGAGAGTTCAGGGCGGGAAGGGAGAAGTTCGGCGTGCGCTGGTAGACGCTGACCTGGTCGGCTTGCCGGGCGATGATCGGGATCGACTGGATGGCGGAGGAGCCGGTGCCGATCACGGCGACCCGCTTGCCGGTGAAATCCACGCCCTCGTGCGGCCACAGACCGGTCACGTAGGTCTCGCCCCGGAACCGTTCTGCTCCCGGGATGTCCGGCGACTTGGGAACGGACAAGCATCCCGTGGCCATCACGACCCAGCGGGCGGAGACCTCATCGCCCCGATGTGTCCGGACGGTCCAGCGCCCGGTGTCCTCGTCGAAGACCGCGCTCTCAACACGGGTGTCGAACAGGAAGGACGGGCGCAGGTCGAACCGGTCGGCGATATGCTCCGCGTATTTCAGGATCTCGGGCTGCGGCGCGTACTTCTCGCTCCAGCGCCACTCGCGGGCGAGGTCCTCGGACCAGGTGAAGGAATAGAAGAGGCTGGGGATATCGCAGCGGGCGCCGGGATAGCGGTTCCAGTACCAGGTGCCCCCGACGCCGCCGCCCGCCTCAAAGCCCTGGACGGTCAGACCTGCCTCGCGGGCCTTGTGGGCCATGTAAAGGCCGCCGAAGCCCGCCCCGACCACCGCCACGTCCACCCTTGCTCCCACGACCGCTTCGCGGAGCCCCGTTTCCTCAGCCATATCTGGCCCTCCCACCGCATCTCTATTTTATCCCCCGGATATTGGACGGACTTCCGGCGAGGTCCAGTGCTCTTCTCCGAGCCGCCTGCAGGGGTGCAAATGCAGCCCTTGCCTTGCCCAAGATTGGTCTTCATTCAAGACAACAATAAAGCCTCGGTTCCCCCAGAGCGGAACGACCCAGGAGTTTCCATGATCCGAGCCGCAAGAGTGTTCACGGGCGTCAGCCTCGCCCTTGGACTCGCCGTGACCTCCGCGCCCGCGCAGGCCGCAAGGCCCCCGGCCCCGACCCTGGCTCCGGCGACAGCCGCCGGGGGCCAGCCAGCCTCCGCCGCAGAGCTCGCGCGTCTCGTCAGTATCCCCTACGAGAGATTCACGCTGCCCAACGGACTTCGGGTCCTGGTCCACACGGACAGGAAGGCGCCAGTCGTCGCCGTTTCGGTCTGGTACGGCGTCGGGTCCAAGCACGAGCCGGCGGGACGGACAGGCTTCGCCCACCTCTTCGAGCATCTGATGTTCAACGGTTCGGAGAATGCGCCGGGCGATTTCTTCAAGCCTCTCCAGGAAGCCGGCGCCACGGACTTCAACGGCACCACCTGGTTCGACAGGACCAACTATTTCCAGACTGTCCCGACGGGCGCCCTGGACAGGGCCCTGTTCCTGGAGAGCGACCGCATGGGCCACCTGCTGGGCGCCGTGACGCAGGAGAAGCTCGATAACCAGCGCGGCGTGGTCCAGAACGAAAAGCGCCAGGGTGACAACCAGCCCTTCGGCCTGGTGGATTACCTGATCTACGAGGCCCTTTTCCCACCGGGTCACGGATACCGGCACAGCACCATTGGCTCCATGGCCGACCTTGACGCCGCCTCCCTCGAGGATGTCCGGCGCTGGTTCAATGACAACTATGGCCCCAACAACGCCGTCCTCGTCCTGGCCGGGGACATCGACACCGCGACAGCGCGCCCGTTGGTCGAGAGATACTTCGGACACATCCCGCGCGGACCCTCGCTGGCCCCTGTCATGGATGGTCCCGTGACCCTGAAGGCGCCGGTGAGTCTCACCCACAGGGACAGGGTGGCGACCACCCGGATCTACCGTAGCTGGTCAACCCCGGGCCTCAACGACCTGAACTCTGTGGCGCTTGAGGCCGGGGTCAGCGTTCTCGGGGGCCTGTCATCCTCCCGACTGGACAACATCCTCGTTCGTGACGAGAAGCTCGCGGTCTCCGTCACCGCCGATTTCAACGTCTTCCAGTCCGTCGGGGTCCTGACCCTGGCTGCAGACGTCCGGCCTGGCGTCGCGCCGGAGGACGTCGCCCGACGGATGGACGAGGTCATATCGTCCCTGATCCGGTCGGGTCCGACCGCCGAGGAACTGGACCGCGCCAGACGCGTGGAGATCGCGGGCAAGATCCGGGCGGCGGAGGCGGTCGGCGGATTCGGCGGCAAGGCCGTCACCCTCGCGGAGGGCGAACTGTACGCCGATGATCCGGGCCTCTACCGCAAGCGCCTCGCGGCCTGGGCGAGCCTGACGCCCGAGGCCGTCCAGTCCGCCATGAAGACCTGGCTGGGGCGCCCGGTGCTGTCGCTGAGGGTCGATCCGGGCGAGAGGGACCGGGATGGGGGACCGCTTGGGGGCGATCCGGCCGCCAGGGGCGTTGTCATTGACCGGACAGGCGTCGTCACGACGTCCCGGCCCCCGCGCGCCGACCCCGTGCTTCCGGGGGTCGGCAAGGTCCCCGCCCTCGACTTCCCGGAGATTGAGCGGGCCAGCCTCGACAACGGGATGCCCGTGATCTTCGCGCGCCGCACCGGTGAACCTCGGACCCTGATCGCCGCCAGCTTTGACGCCGGCGCGGCGGCGGACGGCGCCATCCGCTATGGCGCGCAAGCCATGATGCTCCGCGCCCTCACGGAAGGCGCCGGCGCCCTTTCCAGCCGGGAAATCGCCGAGCGGGCCGAGGTCCTGGGGGCCAGTTTGGCCGCCGCCGCCGGGGCTGACCGCTCCAACGTGTTCCTCGACGCCCTGACGCCGAACCTCGCTCCGTCCCTGGCCCTGCTCGCCGATGTCCTCAGGAGACCGACCTTCGATTCGCAGGTCGTCGAACGACTCCGCGGGCAGCAGCTGGCGCGCATTGCAGCCGAGGCCAACAATCCCTCCGCCATTGCAGCCGCAGAACTGTCGCGCCGCATGTACGGGCCGGGCCACCCCTACAGCGTCAGGGCCACCGGCGCCGGAGACGCCGCTGTGGTCTCCCGCCTGACCCCGGCCGATCTACGGGCCCTCCACGACCAGTGGAT
>NZ_JADCBG010000068.1 GCF_020253645.1 Phenylobacterium sp. | reverse complement strand
GGCGCCGGCAGGATCCGCACCCTCGGGTCCGCCGCCAGGGCCTCGAACAGGGCCCTGGTCGCCGGCTCGGCGCTGTCATTGTCCACGACCAGCAGTTCCAGGTCCGGCCAGTCGGTGGCCTCCAGCACCCCCTTCGCACAGGCCGCGAGCAGGTCCGCCCGGTCCCGGGTCGGCGCGATCACCGTGACCTTCGGGGCCGGGACCGGCAGGTCGCGTGTGATTTCCAGCCAGGCCGGTCCCGACTCCGTCGCCTTCGCCCGGGCCGCCTGGCCCGTCGCCGCCAGGTGGTCGTTCACGGCCCGCTCCGCCGCCGCCCTGCACCGCGCCATGGCCGTCTCCGAGAAGGAGGTCCGGCCCGCCTGCCGCCAGTGATAGAGCACCGCCGGGATGTGGCGGATCCGCCCCGGTCCCGCCGCCCGGGCGATGCGCAGGACGAGGTCCCAGTCCTGGGCGCCCTCAAGCCCCTCGCGCAGGGCGCCCGCCTCGGTCACCCGGCTGCGGCGGATCACCGTCAGGTGGCTGGTCATGTTCTGGGACAGCATGATCTCCGGGTCCCAGCCGGTCTTGAAGTGCGGCTCCACCCGCCGGCCGCGCCCGTCGATCTTGTCCTCGTCCGTGTAGATCAGGTCCGTCCCGGGATGGCGCGCCAGCTCCGCCGCCACCTCCAGCAGGGCGTGGGGCGGGATCAGGTCGTCCTGGTCCATGAAGGCCACGAAGTCCCCGCTGGCGAGGGCCAGGGCCGAGTTGGTGGCGGCGCTGATATGACCGTTGGCCTCCCGCCGGACGATGCGGATGCGCGGGTCCGCCGCCGCGGCGGCCTCCAGCTGCGCCCAGGCCGCCCCGCCGGGAGAGGCGTCGTCGGCCAGGCACAGCTCCCACTTCGGCCAGATCTGCGCCTTCACCGAGGCGATGGCGGCCGACAGGTGCGCCGGGTCGGGATCGAAGACCGGGATCACCACCGAGATCAGGGGGCCCCGCGCCACCAGTCGCCCCGCCAGCGCCCGCGCCGCCGCCAGGTCCGCCTCCGACAGCGTATCGCAGCGGGTGATCCAGCGGACGTAGGCGGCGGGGTCCAGGGCGTGGGGCTCCAGCACGCTGCGGATCAGCCGCGCCCCGGCCGGATGCCGCGCCAGCCGTTCGGCGATTGCATGCACCGGCCGGTGCAGGGCCGGGATCGAGCGCACCCAACCCAGGGCCCCGGCCGCCAGCCGGCGCAGGACCTCGGTGGGTCCTAGGGGGCTGTATGGGGGCGGATCTGCGGCCATGTCCCCTTCTACAGCCCCCCGGCGCCCTCCGGCGACCCCTTCCCGTCGGCGTCGAAGGGTTCTAGGTCTGGTCTTCCGGAGACCGGCGTGACCGACAGCCCCTTGCGAACCCTCGCCCGACGCGTCCGAAGCCGCCTGCCCGGCCTTGCGGCGCGCGCCCGTGCGACGGTCCGCTCGCCCGACGACGCCCTGGTCGCCGACGCCATGGACCCCGACTGGTACCGGGCCATGAACCCCGACGTCGCCGCCTCGGGCGCCGATCCCGCCGACCACTTTCTGCGCCACGGCTGGCGCGAGGGCCGCGATCCCGTCCCGGGATTCAGCGTCCGCGACTATCTGGAGCTCTACCCGGACGTGGCGGCCGCCGGGATCAATCCCTTCCTGCACTGGCTCAAGGCCGGCAAGGCCGAGGGCCGCCTGCCGCGCCGGGACGTGGGCCGCACGGCCCGGGCCGCCGCCCTGCTGGAGCCCCTGAAGGTCCGCCTCGACCGCGCCGCCGCCCGCTGGCCCAGGGTGCGCCCCGCCTCCCGCGACGACCTCGTCCGCCGCCTCGCCGCCCTCGGCCCCGCCCTGGCCGACCTGCACCTCACCGTCAGCCACGACGACGCCTTCCGGCACGTGGGCGGCCTGCAGCTCTGCGTCCAGCGCGAGCACGCCGCCTTCGCCGCCCAGGGCGTGAGCGGCCTGCACCTCTATCCCGTCGACACCTGGCCCACCCTGCGCGAGGACGGCGGCGGCCCCGTCGGCGTCTCCCTCGCCGGGGAGGCCTGGGGCGCCTGGACGGCACAGGACGTCGGCGCCGCCCTGGCGGAGACCCTTCCCGCTGCGGGCCGCCGCACCTTCGCCCTGCACAGCCTGCTCGGCCACGACCCCGCCGCCGTGGAGAAGGTCCTGCACGCCGGCGGCTTCGCAAAGGGTGTCTTCTGGCTGCACGATTTCGCCAGCCTCTGCGCCGGGGTCCACCTGATGCGCGACGACCTGGTGGACTGCGGCGCACCGCCCGCCGCCAGCGCCGCCTGCGGGGTGTGCCTCTATGGCCCCCGCCGGGCCCTGCACGCCGACGCCCACCGGCGGCTCATCGAGGCCTTCGGACTGGAGGTCCTGGCGCCCTCCCAGGTCGCCCTGGACCTCTGGCGCCGGGCCTCAGGGATGACCGAGGTCCCTGCCCGGGTCCTGCCCCTCGCCGCCCTGGGCGAGGTGACGGACGCCCTGACGCCTCCCTCTTCGGAGGGTGTCCTGCGCGTGGCCTTCCCCGGCGCCCCGGTCCCGCACAAGGGCTGGGACGTCTTCCGCGACCTCGTCGAGCGCTTCGCCGGCGATCCCCGCTACGCCTTCGTCCAGTTCGGGGCCCAGGGGGCGGGCTATGCCGGCATGGCCTTCGTCGAGGCCCGGGTCAGCGCCGCCGCGCCCAACGCCATGCGCGACGCCCTGGTCCGGGAGGGCGTGGACGTCGCCCTGGCCTGGTCCCTCTGCGCCGAGACCTTCGGCTTCACGGCGCTCGAGGCCGCCGCCGCCGGCGCCGCCGTCCTGACCGGACCCGACAGCGGGAACATCGCCGCCCAGGTCGCTTCGGGCCTTCCGGGCCGGGTGTTCGCGGACGAGGCGGCCCTGTTCGCCGCCTTCGAGACCGGCGAGGTCCTGTCCCTCTCCCGGTCCGCCCGCGGCGCAGAGGTCCGCGACCTGGTCTTCAGCGGACTGACGGCCTCGCCAGGAGTTCGTCCAGGGCCTTGATGGACACCACCTCCGAGCCCACGCCGGCGTCCATCCGCATCACCTTGTTGCAATAGAGCCGGATCAGGTCGAGGTCGTGGGAGGCCAGCACGAGGATGCCCGCCCTCTCCACCAGGCCCAGCAGGCGCTGGTGGGCGATCTTCTGGAAATCGGCGTCGCCGACCGCGATCCACTCGTCCATCAGCAGGACGTCGGCGTCCACCGCCGTCGCCACGGCGAAGGCCAGCCGCGCCTGCATCCCCGCCGAATAGGTCTTGAGCGGCATGGCGAGGAAGGGGCCCAGCCCCGTGAAGCCGGCGATCTCGTCCAGCTTTTCCTCCACCTGCCGGGCGGACAGTCCGGCGATCCGGCCGCGCAGGCGGATGTTCTCCAGGCCCGTGGCCGTGGGGTCGATGCCCAGGGACAGGTCCAGCAGGGGCGCGATCTTGCCCCGCACCTCGATCTGCCCCTCATCCGGCTCGTAGGCGCCGGACAGGGCCCGCAGGAGGGTGGTCTTGCCCGAGCCGTTGTGACCGATCAGGCCCAGCCGGTCGCCGGCCCTCAGCTCCAGGTCCAGGCCCGTGATGGCGGTGACGGTGGTCGAGCCATGCCGGGCCTGGTCCAGCCGTCCGCCCACGGCCACCCGGGCCAGGTGCTTCTTCAGCGACTTGGCGTCATAGCCATAGACCGGGAAGCGCAGGGTCAGGCCGCGCACGCTGATGAAGGCCTGGTCCGGCCGGGGGGGCGCTGTCGGGGGCTTGGCGCTGCGGCTCATAGGTAATGCACGATCCGGCGCCGGGTGGCGGTGAAGAGGCCGAAGGCGACGGCCCAGCCGGCCAGGGCCATGACCACCAGGATCGAGAAGGTCGAGGCCTCGGGCGCAACCCCCATCAGGGGCGCCCGGATCGCGTCCAGCATGTGGAAGAAGGGGTTCCAGGTCAGCACCACGTCCATCAGCCCCACGCGCTCGCCCGGCTGCCAGAAGACCGGGGTCATGAACATGGAGAACTGCATGATCGACATGACGATCTGCGGGATGTCCCGGAACCGGGCGGAGATGATGGCTGTCAGCAGGCACATCCATGACACGTTGACCAGGACGAGGCCCACCCCGGCCAGGGCCAGGGGCAGGTCCATCGTCCGCCACAGGCCGAAGCCCGCGATCACGCCCACTACGATCACCAGGTGGTGCAGGAGGGCCGCCAGGTTCCGCAGGACCGTGCGCCAGACAAAGGTCAGCATGGGCAGGGAGGTCTGGCTCAGCATGCCCGAGGCCTGGACGAAGGACTCGCAGCCCTCGATCACGGTCTGGGAGATCAGCCCCCAGAAGACGATGCCCAGGGCCACGAACGGCAGGGTGGTGGCGAGCGGAATGTTCTGCAGCTCGGCGTAGAGGAAGCCGATGCCCAGGACCATGACGGCCATGGACAGGGTGATCCAGAAGGGACCGAGGATCGAGCCGCGATAGCGCGAGACCACGTCGTGCCAGGCCAGCGACCAGGACAGGCCCAGGCCCTTCACCGAACGGGACAGGTCGTCGACCGCCCGGGCCAGGTCATCCCGGAACCCCCGGGACCCCGTGCGCAGCATGTGTTCGGCGATATCCATCAGCGCTCCCGGGTCGGGGCGGAGGTAACAGGTCGGATTCGGCGGCGCAACACGGGTGCGGTCAGGCCGCCGGCCGCATCACCAGCACGAAGCCGGCCAGCATGACGACATACCCCAACCAGGCCTGCGGAGGCAGGGACTCCCGGAACAGGAGGACCGCCAGGACGGGGGTCAGGGCCGCGCCGAGGATCGAGAAGGGATAGACCTGGCTCAGCGGCGCCCGGGTCAGGATGTAGACCCAGAGCAGGGAGGTCAGGCCATACCAGACGAAGGCCCCGATGAGCGGAGGGTTCAGGATCACCTTCGCCAGCAGCCCCCCCTCCACCTGCCGGGTGTGTTCCGCCCCCAGCTTGAACAGCACCTGGCCGGCGGGCAGGGCGAGGGAAAAGGCTAGGCAGAGGGCGAGGTCCAGGCCCGAGAGGGACCGGATCACGGGGCCGCCGGGGGTGTCGCCGCGGCCGGGGGCGCCGCGCCGCCGGGAATGCTGACGATCGCGACCTGGTGGATCGTGAATTCGCCGCCCGCAGAGTCGTCTAGGTCCAGCCGGACGCCGGTAATCGTCGAGCGGGTCCAGTCGTCCCCGCCCTTCTTCGGCTGGGCGAGGTCATAGACCATGAGGGTGGTCTCCCCGACCGCCGGGTCCGCCCCCCGGATGGGCTTGGTGGCGAAGCCGGCGTCCTCGCCATGCGCCGCGGTGGTCCAGAACAGCGAGCCGTCCCAGCGGTCGGTGTCGGCGTTGCGGGTGATCCGGACCAGCACCGCATTGGAACCGGCCCCGTTGATCGACAGATCCTTGGGCAGGCGGACGATGGGGTCGAAGAGGTCGCCCTTGACGTCCAGTCCGCCGCCCGGCCGGGCCGTCAGGGTCGATCCCGCGCCCTGGAAGTCCTCGGTTCCGGTCTCGAAGGTCCAGAGGGCCGCGGCCTTCAGGGCCTTGCCGTCGAGGACAAAGGCCTTCTGCGCCGGATCCCAGGCGATGGGCTCGGGCGCCCTTGGCGGGCGCACCTTGGCGGCGGGAGCCTCGGCCGCCGCCTCAGGCCTGGGCTTCGGCTGGTCGCAGGCGGAAAGGACCAGCAGGCCGGCGAGGGCGACGGCGGCCGGACCTGAAAAGGGGGTCGGGCGGAGGAAGAGGGTCGGGGTCTTCATGTCTGGAACCGTCTCCGGATGGCCGCCCACGGCGGGTCAAGGGCGAGGTGGACCAGGCCGAACAGGGCGGCGAGGTCGAGGAAGTAGAGATAGCGGTAATCACACGCCAGGGCGATGACCAGGAAGCTGCCGGCGAAGGCGAGGGCGCCTGCCTGCAGTCCCGCCATCACCCAGTCCGAGGGCCGACCCCGCAGCACCAGGGCCGCCATCACGCCCAGGGACAGGAGGGCGTAGGTCAGGTGCGACAGGACCGGCGTGTCGAAGAACCAGGTCGCATAGTTGTAGAGCTCATGGTCCCGCCGGTCCTGGCGGGAGGGCATGCCCAGTTCCTCCAGCACCGCCTCCGGCCCCTGGACCCCCGTCGTCACGGGCAGGCAGGCGAGGATGTCCGGCGTCAGGAAGGCCTGCCGGAAGACCTCCAGCCGGTGGGCCGCGTAGTCCGGGAATTCAGTTATGGCGACGTGTGTCCAGGTCCGGGCTACGGCGCCCTCCGGCGTCTGCCAAAGTGTCTCGCCCAGGCCTGGGGCGTTGCCGATCGTATCCACCCGTTCCGGGTTGTAGCCTTGGGGGGCAAGGCTCCGGAGCGTAGCCGCCGCTCGAGGGTCTGCGGCCTCGAGCGGGGCGAATGAGGCATTGGGATCCCGAGCCGCCACGCCCACCAGGTCGAAGTGCTGGATCACCCTCAGGCCAGCTCCGGCCGCCTGCGGCGAAGTGGACGGCATGACGCGGGTCATGACCAGTCCCACCGCAAGGAAGAGAACCAGTCCGGCCGTCAGAACCGCAGCAGTTGCGCCCAGTCCACGTCGCCAACTGTGCCGGAATCCGGCGGCGAGGCCGAAGGCCAGGGCGGCGGCGCCCAGGGCCAGGACCCCGTTCTGCCGGACAAGAGCGGCCACCACCAGAAGGACGAGCCCGGAAACCCATGCCGCGAGCCCTGCACCCCTTAGGGCGCCGCGTTCCGCCGAGATCGCCAGCAGGACCGTCCCTGCGATGGCCGCGTTGGCGAAGAAGACGTCCTTCCAGACCGCCCCCTGGTAGATCAGCACCTGGGGAGAGAGGATCACGAGGGCGAGGACGGGCGCCGCCAGGAGGTGCACCCGCCCGGCGAGGCGCGGCAGGGCGGCCAGGGCTCCGAACAGCAGGGCGACGCTGAAGGCCACGAAGAGGGCGGTCCCCGAAAGCAGGCTGTCGAAACGGCCGAGCAGCCAGGACATGAAGGCCGGATTGAAGGATCGCTGCTCGCCCGCGCGCCCCTCCGCCAGCTGGATCACCGAATCGGTGGTCATGTGTCCGGGCAGCCCGGCGGCCAGAACGATGAGAAGCCCGACGGCGAGGGTCCCGGCGTAGAGATTGCGGGCGACGCCGCCGCCCGGGGTTTCAACCTTCCGAAACATCACGTCCTCGCTTCCTGGGCGAACACAGGCTCAGACCCGGGCGCCGGTCCGTGTCCATCAGTCCCCGCCCCGCTCGACAAGCTGCGCCAGGCCCGCCGACAGGTCCGTGCCCGGTCGGCGGCCCAGAATCGCCTCCAGCCTGGCGGGGTCGCCCGAAGACCTGCGGATATCCCCCGCCCGGGCCGGCGCATGGGCCACGGGCATCGTCTTCCCCGTCAGTCGCGCCAGCCTGGCGGCCAGGTCGAGGACCGTCGTCTCCCGGCCCGTGCAGACATTCAGAACCTCCGCCGCCTCGCCCTTTTCGCGGGCCGCCGCCGACAGCAGGGCCTCCACCACGTCGTCCACGAAGACGAAGTCGCGGGTCTGGCCGCCGTCGCCGAAGATGGTGACCCCCTCCCCGAGCCTCGCCGCCCTGTGGAAGCGGGAGATCACCCCGGAATAGGGCGAACCCGGGTCCTGCCCGGGTCCGTAGACGTTGAAGAACCTCAGGCCCGTCGACCGCAGACCCAGGACGGTCGCTGCGGCTGAGGCGTGCAGTTCGCAGCCCAGCTTGTCGGCGCCATAGGGCGACAGGGGACGGGGCCTTGCGTCCTCCCGCAGCGGGGTTTCCGGGTTGTCGCCATAGACGGCTGCGGAGGAGGCGTAGACCAGGGCCGGCCTCTGCTCTCGGGCCGCAGCGGCCTCCAGCACATTGACGAAGCCCCCCAGATTGACCCGGTGCGAGGCCGCCAGGTCCTCGTTGCACCTGGCTACCGAGGCGATGGCGGCCAGGTGGAAGACCGCGTCGGCGCCGGCCATCGCCTCGGCGACCCTGCCCGGATCCGTCACCGAACCCTCCATCAGGCAGGCGCCCCGGTCCAGCCGGCTTGCATCCCCGCTCGACAGGTCGTCCAGCACGGTGACTTCGGCGCCCTCACCCAACAGTCGGGCGGCCAGGGCGCGGCCGATGAAACCCGCCCCGCCGGTGACCAGCGCGCGCCTCGGCGACTCAGCCACCGGGGGGGTCCGGGAACCGGGCCTGCTGGATGGCCAGCCGCCGCACCAGCAGGGTCAGGACGTCATTGGACCGGCGTTCGCGCATGATGGCCGCCACCACCGTCAGGAAGAGGATGAGGGTCGTGGCGTAGGTGACGAGATCCGCGCCGCGGCCCACGCCCACCAT
>NZ_JADCBG010000067.1 GCF_020253645.1 Phenylobacterium sp. | reverse complement strand
TCAGGATCTGGGTGTAGAGGAGCTGCTTGCCGTACTTCCACTCGTAGAGGGCCTTGGACTCGTCCAGGCCCTCGTAGCACTGCATCCGGATCAGGGGCTGGTCGAGGCCCTGGGCCACGGAACGGGCGAGGTCGGTCTTGCCGACCCCGGCGGGCCCTTCGATCAGGACCGGCTTGCGCAGGTGGTGGGCCAGGTAGACGGCGGTGGCGATCTCCGGGGTGGCGATGTAGCCGGATCCCGCCAGCATGGACATCACCGCCTCCACCGAGGCCAGTCCCGCCGGCGTCTCCGCGCCCTTCGGCGCGCCCGTCGCCACTTCCGTCATCGCAACTCCCCGCCCGCTGGCCGCGGGTCCTGCTTGTTCCGTCAGGGGGCGAGCATTACCGGACAGATCGGCCCAGACCAACCGTCATCCCTTCCTTGCCGCCGAAATTTGAATAAGCTGTATGGAACGACCTCAGAGTCCGGGGAGGCCCATGAAGCTCTATCACTGCGCCGACGCCCGTTCCCTCCGCCCGCTCTGGGCGCTGGAGGAGCTGGGCGCCGAATATGAGCTGGTCAACATGGCCTTCCCGCCCCGCGCGTCCTATCCCGGCTACCTCTCGATCAATCCCCTCGGTACGGTGCCGGCCTTCGTGGACGGCGACCTGACCCTCACGGAATCCACGGGCATCTGCCACTACCTCGGCGAGAAGTTCGCGCCCACCGACCTGAGGGTGGACCCCTCCGAGCCGGCCTATGGCGAGTACCTCAACTGGATGTACCGCAGCGACGCCACCCTGACCTTCCCTCAGACCATCGTGCTCCGCTACACGCGCCTGGAGCCGAAGGAGCGCCGGCTGCCCCAGGCCGCCGAGGACTACACCGTCTGGTACCTGTCGCGCCTGCGCAGCGTGGAGTCCGCCCTCGAGGACCGGGAATTCCTTTGCGCCGGCCGCTTCACCATGGCCGACATCGCCGTGCACTACGCCCTCTTCCTGGGCGAGACCCTGGGCCTGGCGGAGCGCTACAAGCCCCGCTGCCGCGACTATCTCGCGCGGCTGAAGGAGCGTCCGGCCTTTCGCCGGGCCCGCGAGAAGCAGGCCGTGCAGGCCGGCTGAGCGGAGACAGTGAGGGGGCCCGGCCCCCGGGAGCAGGATCATGAGTGAAGTTGACCCAAAAGACCTCGCCGCCTTCGCCGAGCAGGCGGACGCCTGGTTCGCCGAGAACGTCGTGCGCGACCCCGGCTTCATGCTGCCCCTGACCTTCATGGAGGTGGGGACGGACCCGCAGTTCCACTTCCTGCGCGACTGGCAGAACAGGGTCTGGGAGGCCGGCTACCTCGGCGCCGCCTGGCCGAAGGCCTATGGCGGCGGGGGCCTTCCCCAGGCCTTCCAGGCCGCCGCCACCCGCGCCATGCGCAAGCACCACGGCCCGATCATGCTGAACGCCATCGGCCTCAACTGGGCGGGCCCCCTCATCCTCGAGATGGGGACCGAGGCGCAGAAGGCGGCCTACCTGAAGGGCATCCTCTCGGCCGAGGACATCTGGTGCCAGGGCTTCTCCGAGCCCGGCCACGGCTCCGACCTGGGCTCGGCCCAGACCCGGGCGGTGCGCAAGGGCGACCACTATGTCGTCAACGGCTCGAAGATCTGGACCACCCTCGGGCGGTACGCGAAGTACATGATCCTGCTCGCCCGGACCGATCCCTCCACCGAGCGCAAGTATGACGGCCTGAGCTTCTTCCTCATGCCCATGAAGGCGCCGGGGATCGAGACCGTCCCGATCCGCAAGCTGACCGGCGAGCACGGCTTCACCCAGACCTTCTTCACCGACGCCAAGGCCCCGGCCGAGGGACTGGTCGGCCCCGAGGGCGGCGGGTGGAAGGTGGCCATGCGCACCCTGGAGTACGAGCGCGGCGCCCGGGGCGGGCAGGCCGGCGGCTATGTCTCGGTGGGCGCCAACGCCTTCGACGTCTTCGATCTGGCCCGGCGCACCCGTCGAGGCGGCCGCCCGGTCCTGGATGACCCGATCGTGGCCGACGAGATGGTCGGCTTCCTGATGGAGATCCAGGCCCTCCAGCTCAATGGCCAGCGCACCCAGGTGCCCCAGCTCATCGCCGACCGGCCCCAGGGCATCCCCCTGGCCTCGAAGCTGATGGGCACCGAGATGTCCCGGCGGCTCAACGACTTCGCTGTCCGCCTGACCGGCGCCCGCGGCGCCTACTATGTCGACGACCCGGACGCGGTGGACAACGGCCTGTGGGCGCGGAACTACCTGAATTCCTTCTCGGCCACGATCGGCGGGGGCACCTCGCAGATCCAGGCCAACATTGTCGGCGAGCACGTGCTCGGCCTGCCGAAGTCCTGAGGAGGCGCGCCCGATGAAGGACCTGGGACGGATCGGATTCTCGGAGGACCAGGCGACCCTCCTGGAGGTCGCCACGGACTTCTGCCAGCGCCGCTCGCCGGTGGCGACCGTGCGCCGCCTGATGGAGAACGAGCTGGGCCACGACCCGGCGGTCTGGGCCGAGATGGGCGACCTGGGCTGGCTCGGCGTGGCCATCCCCGAGGCCTATGGCGGCTCGGGCCTTGGCCTGGCCGAGGTGGTTCCCCTGGTCGAGCAGATGGGCCGGCGCCTCATGGCCGGACCCTTCGTCTCCACCACCCTGGCGGCGCAGGCCCTGCTGGCGGCGGGGACCGAGGCCCAGAAGCTGGAGCACCTGCCGCGCATCGCCGACGGCGAGCCCGCGACCCTGGCCCTGGGCGAGCCCGACACCGACTGGGAGCCAGACAGCATCGCCGCGACGGCCGCGCGGTCCGCTGACGGGCGCCTCGCCCTCTCCGGCCGCAAGGTGCTGGTCACCGACGCCGGGATCGCCCGCCGGCTCATCGTCGCCGTGCGGCTGGACGGGGCCCCGGCCCTTGTCCTGCTGACTCCGGAAGACCTGCCCGAGGGGGCCCTGCGCCGCGAGACGGTGATCGACGAGACCCGCCGGTCCTTCAGCCTGGCCCTCGACGGAATCACCGTCGCCGCGGATCGCCTGCTGGACCCGGAGCGCGCCGGGGCGGCCCTGGAGCACCTGCACCTGGCCGCCAACCTGCTCGCCGCCGCCGACATGGTGGGCGGGACCCAGGCCTGCATCGACTACACCCTGGACTACCTGCGCACCCGCACCCAGTTCGGCAAGGTGATCGGCGCCTACCAGGCGCTGAAGCACCCCATCGTCGACGCCTACACCCGCTACGAGCAGGCCCGGTCACACCTCTACAGCGCCGCCCACTGCTTCAACGAGCAGGGAACCGGCGAGATCGCCGTGCGCATGGCCAAGGCGGCGGCGGACGTCGCCTACAGCTTCGCCGCCGACCGGGCGATCCAGTTCCACGGCGGATTCGGCTTCACCTGGGACTGCGACGCCC
>NZ_JADCBG010000066.1 GCF_020253645.1 Phenylobacterium sp. | reverse complement strand
CGGGCGATCAGGGTTTCCAGCAGCTCCGGCTCCAGGGCGCCGCCCTGCCCGCGTCCGTCGACGACAACCTGGGGCGTGTAGGGCTCCCCAAGTTCGAAACGGTCGATGTAGGCCTTCTGGCGTCTTGCGAATTCAGGACGCGCGAGGGTGTCCGTCCACCCCAGATAGTCCCAGTAGTCGACACTGAAGGTCAGGGGCAGCACGTCGCGGCGGGACGACAGCGCTTCCATGACCTCCCCAGCGCCCGTGCAGGAGGCGCAGCCTTGTGCGGTGTAGAGTTCGACGATGACAGGCGCACGCGTCGCCGCCTGGGCCAAGGCGGGCGCAAGAACCAGGAAACAGGCGATAAGGGCTCCTCGCATCGGCCCGCACATAATCCCAGTTGTCAGACGCGCCCGATCAAGAAGACGTGAAGTCCTCCCGCCGCACGCCCTTGGAAAAGGGCTGCGCGGCGGGGAGATTCAGCCCTGGGCGTCGCGCGCCAGGTTTCGAAGAACGTAGTTCAGTACGCCGCCATTGCGGAAGTACTCCAGCTCGGTCGGCGTATCGATCCGGCAGCGCACGGGGAAGCGGGCGATCCGACCATCGCCGGCGCGGTAGAGCTCCACGGTCAGCTGTCGGCGGGGCGACAGGTCCGAGAGGCCACGGATGGAGACGATCTCCTCGCCGGTGAGGTTCAGCTTCTGCCAGCCGTCCTGGATGAACTGCAGGGGCAGGACGCCCATGCCGACCAGGTTGGACCGGTGGATGCGCTCGAAGCTCTCGGCGATGACCGCCCGGACGCCCAGCAGCTTGGTGCCCTTGGCCGCCCAGTCGCGGGACGAGCCCGTGCCGTACTCCTTGCCTGCGAAGATCACCATGGGCCGGCCCTCGGCCTGGTAGCGCATGGCGGCGTCGTAGATCGCCATGGTGTCGCCGGAGGGGAAGTGACGGGTGACCCCGCCCTCAATCTCCGGGGTGATGCGGTTGCGGATGCGGATGTTGGCGAAGGTGCCCCGCATCATCACCTCATGGTTGCCCCGGCGGGCGCCGTAGGAGTTGAACTCGGTGGTCGGCACCTGGCGCTCGCGCAGGTAGACACCGGCGGGCGAGCTGGCCTTGATCGAACCGGCCGGCGAGATGTGGTCGGTCGTGATGGAGTCGCCGAACACCCCCAGGATCCGGGCCTCGATCACGTCGGTGACCGGCTCGGGCTCCATCTTCATGTCCTGGAAGTAGGGCGGGTTCTGGACATAGGTGGAGCCCATGTCCCAGGCGTAGGTCTGGCCGCCGGCCACCTTGATGCCCTGCCAGTTCTTGTCGCCCTTGAAGACGTCGGAATAGCGGGTGGCGAACATCTTCTGGGTCACGTGCTTGCGCTGCAGTTCGGCGACCTCGGCCGAGGTCGGCCAGATGTCCTTCAGATAGACAGGCTTGCCGTCCTTGCCCTCGCCGATCGGGTCGCTGGCGAGGTCGATGAGCATGTTTCCGGCCAGGGCGTAGGCCACCACCAGGGGCGGTGAGGCCAGGTAGTTGGCCCGGGTGTCCGGATTGACCCGACCCTCGAAGTTACGGTTCCCCGACAGGACCGAGCAGGCCACCAGGTCGGCGGACTGGATGGTCTCGGAGATGGCCTCGGGCAGGGGCCCGGAATTGCCGATGCAGGTGGTGCAGCCATAGCCGACCAGGTTGAAGCCGAGGGCGTCCAGGCTCTTGGTCAGGCCGGCGGCCTTCAGGTAGTCGGTGACCACCTGGCTTCCGGGGGCGAGGGAGGTCTTCACCCAGGGCTTCACCTTCAGGCCCTTTTCCACCGCCTTCTTGGCCACGAGGCCGGCGGCGATCAGGACGCTGGGGTTGGAGGTATTGGTGCAGGAGGTGATGGCGGCGATCACCACGTCCCCGTCGCCGAGGTCGTAGGACTCGCCCTTCACCGCCGCGCGCGGGGCGCCCGGCTCGCGGCCGAACTCCTTGCCGAGGGCGGCGCGGAACTCGGCGGCGGCGTCGCTGAGCAGGACGCGGTCCTGGGGCCGCTTGGGGCCGGCCAGGGAGGGCTGGACCGTGCCGAGGTCGAGCTCCAGGGTGTCCGTGAAGACAGGCTCGGGATCGCCGGGCTCGGACCACAGGCCCTGGGCCTTGGCGTAGGCCTCCACCAGGTCGACCCGGGCGGGGTCGCGGCCGGTGGCGCGGAGATAGTCGACCGTGGCCTGGGTGATCGGGAAGAAACCGCAGGTGGCGCCATATTCCGGGGCCATGTTGGCGATGGTCGCCTCGTCCTCGAGGGTCAGGCCGGCGAGGCCCGGTCCGAAGAACTCGACGAACTTGCCGACGACGCCCTTCTTGCGGAGCATCTGGGTGACGGTCAGCACCAGGTCGGTGGCCGTGGCGCCCTCGGGCATGTCGCCGGTCAGGCGAAAGCCGATGACCTCGGGAATCAGCATCGGGATGGGCTGGCCCAGCATGGCGGCCTCGGCCTCGATGCCGCCGACGCCCCAGCCCAGCACCGCGAGGCCGTTGATCATGGTGGTGTGGGAGTCGGTGCCCACCACGGTGTCCGGGTAGGCCACGGTGTCCGCGCCCTCTTCACCGGTCCAGACGGTCTGCGCCAGGTATTCGAGGTTGACCTGGTGGCAGATGCCCGTGCCGGGGGGCACGACGCGGAAGTTGTTGAAGGCCGACGAGCCCCAGCGCAGGAAGCGGTAGCGCTCGATATTCCGCTCGTACTCGCGCTCGACGTTCTCGCCGAAGGCCTTGGAGGTGCCGAAATGGTCCACCATGACGGAGTGGTCGATGACCAGGTCGACGGGGTTCAGCGGGTTGATCTTCTCGGGATCGGCGCCGAGCTTGGTCATGGCGTCGCGCATGGCGGCCAGGTCGACCACCGCCGGCACGCCGGTGAAGTCCTGCATCAGGACCCGGGCGGGACGGAAGCTGATCTCGTGCTCTACGGCGCCCTTGTTGTCGAGCCAGGCGGCCAGGGCCTTGAGGTCATCGGCGCCGACCGTATCGCCATCCTCGTTGCGCAGCAGGTTCTCCAGCAGCACCTTCATCGAGGCCGGGAGTCGCGATACGCCGGCAAGACCGGCTTCCTCGGCGGCCGGAAGGCTGTAGTAGACGTAGGTCTTGTCTCCCACCGTGAGTTCGCGGCGGGTCTTGAGGCTGTCGATTGACGCCATGTCAGGGATCCTTCCTCTGTTCCGGACCGCACACCTATCGAACCGGAGATCGCGCGCCCTGGTGGGCGGACACACAGCGTTCGCCCCGGCGCCGCGAACGCCCTCCGGGACGAGTGCAGCCGCCGGCGTCATAGCCCTTCGGCGGGTCCGCGTCCATGCGCGCGCCGGGAGGAATTCATGAGCCTGTCCCTGCACATCGAGGACCTTGCCCTGTCCCGGGGCGGGCGGCGGCTGTTTTCGGGGCTGCGGCTCGACCTTGCGGCCGGTCAGGCCTGCGCCCTGACAGGGGCCAACGGCTCGGGGAAGACCAGTCTTCTCCGGGCGGTGGCGGGTCTTGGCGCCATAGACGCCGGCCGGATCGCCTTTGGGGAGACAGACGTCGACCTGGCGCGTTCCAGCGGCCTTCATCTGCTCGGTCACCTCGACGGCCTCAAGGGATCGCGCACCGCGGGAGAGGAGCTGGACTTCTGGGCCGGTTGGCAGGGCGGGACGCCGGACGGGCTGAAGGCGGCGGTCAGCCGGCTCGATCTGCACCGCCTGCTGGACCTCGAGGTTCGCCGGCTGTCGGCCGGGCAGAGACGCCGCCTCGCCCTGGCCAGGCTCCTGGCGGCCCCGCGGCCGCTCTGGCTCCTGGATGAGCCCCTGAGTCCACTGGACTCCCACTGGCGGGCTGCAGCCCTCTCGATCATGACGGATCACCTCGAACAGGGGGGGCTGATCCTGGCGGCGGTCCACGACCCTCTGCCCGTCGCCGCCCTCACCCTGGAGATCCGCCCTTGAACGCCGCCCTGAGTCTTCTGCGGCGCGAGATCGCCCTCGCCTGGGGGCGGGGCGGCGGCCTCATGGTGACCGGCGGATTCTTCGCAGGGGCGACGCTTCTCCTGCCTCTGGCGTCAGGCCCCGAGCCCGAGAGGCTGGCCCAGGTGGCGCCCGGGGCGGCCTGGACTGTCCTGGCCCTCTCCGCCCTCCTGGGTCTGGAGCGGCTCTTCGAACGGGACTTCGAGGATGGAGCGCTCGACCTGATGGCCCATGCCCGACTTCCCCTGGAGGCGATCTGCGCCTTGAAATGCCTTGGGCACTGGCTGGCGACCGGCGCGCCCCTGGCCCTGCTCGCCCCGGCGGCGGCCATAGCCCTGGGGGCGCCGACCAGCCTGGCGCCTCTGCTCTTCGCCTGCGCCCTCGCCGGGGGCCTCGCCTTCGCCTTCACCGGGGGGATCGGGGCCGCCCTGAGCCTTGGCGCCCGGCGTGGCGGGCTTCTGACGGCGGTGATTGTCCTGCCGCTTTTCGTACCCCCGGTGATTTTCGGCGGGGGTGCCCTGGACGCCTTCAGCTCGGGATTGTCCTGGCGCGCCGGCTTCGCCCTTCTGGGCGCTTACGCCGCCGCCGCAGTCGCCCTTGGCCCCCTGGCCATGGCCGCCGCATGCCGAAACGCCCTGTCCTGACCCGCCAGGCGAGCGCCTGCGACGGAAACCCGCCGGCGGCGCGTTCAGGTCACCGAGGGGCGTCTCCAAGGAGCAAAGACATGATCCGTTCACGTTTCGGCGCCGCCGGCATCGCAGGGGCGTTCGCCCTCGCCGTCGCCAGCGCAGGCCTCGCCCAGACCCCGCCCCCCGCCGGCGCGCCGTCCGGCGCCATGGGGGCGATGAAGATGAAGCGGCCTGACCCTGAGGCCCAGGCCCAGAGGCTTCGCGACGTCCTGCAGTTGACGCCGGCGCAGGAGCCGGCGCTGAAGACCTTCCTAGAGGCCGCGAAGCCTGCAGAGCGACTGAAGCCGGCCGAGACGCGCGCGACGGGCCTGACCACGCCCGAGCGCCTGGACCGCCAGCGGGCCCGGATGGCGGAGCGCCTTGCAGCCTTCGACCGCCGCGCTGCGGCCACCCGCACCTTCTACGCCCAGTTGACGCCCTCCCAGAAGAAGGCCTTCGACGCCCTTCCGCCGGCGGGCCGCGACCGGCGGGAGATCCGGATTGAGCGCCACATGATGGACATGCGCCCCGGGGGCGGGCCCGAGGCGCCTCGCTAGGCCGGGGCTCCGCGCCAGCGGCTTTCCATTGCCGCCGGCGCGGACCAAGGCTAAGGGGCGGGGGATGACGCAGGCGCTCGCCTTCCTCTACAACCCCCACCGGTTCATGGCCTTCTCGGCCTGGGCCGCGCCCCTGTTCGGGGCCCTCGCCATCACCCTCGCTGCGGCTGGCCTCTGGCTGGGCTTCACGGCCCCTGAGGACTACCAGCAGGGAGACACCGTCAGGATCATGTTCATCCATGTGCCCGCCGCCTGGCTGGGGCTCTTCGTCTATGTCTGCCTCGGCGGCGCGAGCTTCCTGTCCCTGGTCTTCCGGCAGGCCCTGGCCGACGCGGCGGCCCGCGCGGCCGCGCCCATAGGCGCCGTGTTCACGGCCCTGGCCCTCGCCACCGGGTCGCTCTGGGGCAAGCCCATGTGGGGCGCCTGGTGGGTGTGGGACGCCCGGCTGACCAGCGTCCTCGTCCTGTTCCTCTTCTATCTCGCCTACATGGCCCTGCGGGCCGCCATTGACGACGAGGCCAAGGGCGCCCGGGCGGCGGCCATCCTGGCCCTGGTCGGCCTGATCAACGTGCCCATCGTCCACTGGTCGGTGGAGTGGTGGAACACCCTTCATCAGGGCCGGACGGTCTTCGCAGCCGGGGGATCACGGGCTGCGACGGTCTTCCTGGCGCCGCTTTTCCTGATGACCCTGTCCTACATGGCTGCGTTCGGCGCCCTCTGGCTGGTGCGGATCCGCGGCGAGGTCTGGCGGCGGCGGGCCGCCGCGGCGGAAAACCGGCTGGCGAGGTGACCATGCTCGACCTGGATCCCGGCCCCTACGGCTTCTACATCTGGACATCCTACGGGCTCAGCGCAGGGGCGCTGGCCTGGCTGGCGATATCCAGCCTGACCTTCGCCCGGCGCTGGCGACGGCGGGCGCAAGACCTCGAAGTCCGCCTCAGGGCGGAGGAGGCGCGGGGCGCAGACCTCCGGTGAAGAGATTTCTCGCCTTCGCCCCCGTCGCGATCCTGGTGGCGCTTGGCCTCCTGTTCGCCCTGTTCGGTCTCCGCGACGACCCTCGGTTCCTGCCTCGGGCCCTGGTGGGAAAGCCCGTTCCCGAAGTCACTTTGCCGACCCTTTCGGATGGACTGCCCGACACCCTGGCCGCGCCGGGCGGGGGGCCCTACCTGATCAACGTCTTCGCCTCCTGGTGCGCGCCTTGCGAACTCGAGGCGCCGATCCTGGTGGCGATGAAGGCGCAGGGTATTCCGATCATCGGCGTCGCCTACAAGGACGACCCCGCCAAGACCCAGGCCTTCCTGGACCGGACCGGCGATCCCTATGTCCGGGTGCTGGTCGACAGGGAAGGCCGTGCGGGGGTGGAGCTCGGGGTCTCCGGCGTGCCCGAGACCTATCTCGTCGACAGCTCGGGGCGGATCGCCGACAAGATCTCCGCCCCCCTATCCGAGGAAGACGCCCGTCGTCTGGCGGCCAGCCTCCGTCGTTAACCCTTCCTGAACCGGGCGGGGAGAGGGTCGGGGTTCGTTAACCCTGTTTGAGGCCCTCATGGTCACCCCCCTGCGCCCCGGCTCCTCCCCGCTTCCGCCCCTGCCGCTCCAGAGGGCGACGGAAGGGGCGCGTTTGCCTGAGACCCTCAGGAACACCCCGGGCGCAGAGGGAGCCGCCCGGACCGAGCAGACCCGCGCCAGCCGCGCTGCGCCGACCTCGATGGCGCTCCCGGAGAGCCAGTCGCAGACCCCGGCCGACCCTTCCAGGCCGCTCCAGACATCAAGGCCCGGATCACTGATCGACATCCGCGTCTAGACCTCGGCGACCTTCAGCGGGTCGCGCCCGTCAGGAGTCGGGAGCGGAGGGATCGGAAGCGGTAAGGGGCTCGTCCTTGCGGCGATCGCCCTTCTTGCGCTTCTTGCGCTTGGACCTGCCGCCAGCCGACGGGCCGGCCACCAATCTCCGCAGGTCCTTCACGAATCGGGCGCGCCGATCCTCCGGCAGGCGTTCCAGGAGGGCGAGGTCGGCCTCCTCCGCGCGGAAGCGCGCCGCCTGAAGAACCGCTCGTCCAGCCTCGGTGAGGGTCACCAGATTGGCGCGTGCGTCACCCGGGGACCGGATTCGGGCGACCAGGCCGCGTTCCGCCAGTCGCGCCAGCATCTCCGCCAAGGTGGAGCGGTCCACCCCGGTCGCCGCCACGATCCGGTTCTGGCTCAGACCTTCCTCTTCCGAAACCGCAGAGAGAACGGCGTACTGGCGCGGGGTGGGGCCCTCAGGTCCGAAGCGCTCGGCGTGAAGGTCATCGGCAAGCTGGACGGCGCGGTGCAGGAGATGCCCGAGGACGGCTCCGGATTGGGGTGGCTTTGTGGACATGCAGGGCTCCTCGATGGCTCCGGCGTCCGGGGGTCTACTCCGCCGCCGGAGGCGGCGTCTCCTTGAGACGCATATGGCGCATGACAAGCGGCGCCTGGGCGAGGGCGAAGGCGAAATTGATCACGGTCGACCCCGGAAAGCGGAAGGCCAGCCACACCTCCTCGGGCTGTGTCCGCCACACGCCCTCGTTCAGGGCGGCCATGGCCAGGAAGAAGATTCCGTAGCGAAAGGCCAGCTTGCGCCAGCCCTCATCGGGCATGGGAAGGGTGGAGCCCAGCAGCATCTTCAGGGGGTTGCGCCGGATCGCCAGGCCTCCGAGCAGGAGAAGCCCGAAGGCTGCAGACGTGATGGTCGGCTTCACATAGACGAAGCGTGGATCCTGGAAGACCAGGGTAAGCAGACCGAAGAGCAGGGCCATGACCCCCGCCGCCAGGGGCATGGGTGCGATCCGCCGCTCCAGGATGTAGCCGGTCGCCAGGGCGATGGCCGCACCCGCCACCAGTCCCCAGCTGGCCATCACCATGTCCCGGGTGATCAGGTAGCCGATGATCAGTCCCAGCGGCCAGCCAAAGTCCACAAGGCTGGAGATCCAGCGGCGGGCGCCGCCCCGGCTCTGCGTCATGGCTCAGTTCTCCCCGAGTCCGACGACTGAACGGGCGAAAGCCCGGGCGTCGAAAGGCTGTAAGTCGTCGATCCCCTCGCCCACCCCGATGAGCTTGATGGGCGAGTCGGAGGCCTGGGCGACAGGCACGAGGACCCCGCCCCGCGCCGTGCCGTCAAGCTTGGTCATGACGATGCCGCTGACCCCGATCTGGTTGCCGAAGATATTCTCCTGAGCCAGGGCGCTGCGGCCCACGGTGGCGTCGAGGACCAGCAGGGTCTCGTGCGGGGCCTCCGGCTCGACCTTCTTGATCACCCGGATCACCTTGAGGAGCTCATCCATCAGGCCCTGCTTGTTCTGGAGCCGCCCCGCCGTGTCGATGAGGACCACGTCGTAACCCTCGGCGCGCGCCCTTTCGATGGCGTCGAAGGCCAGGCCCGCCGCATCGGCGCCGGTGGGGCGGCTCATGAAGTCGGCGCCGGCCCGCTCGGCCCAGACCTTGAGCTGCTCCACCGCGGCGGCGCGGAAGGTGTCGCCGGCCACCACAAGGACCCGGGCGCCGCGACGATTCAGGTCGGCGGCGATCTTGCCAAGGGTGGTGGTCTTGCCAGAGCCGTTCACCCCGATGAAGAGCACCACGTAAGGCCGGGGGCCGGACAGGGGATCAAACCGGCCCTCGTGGCCGGCCAGTTCGGCGGCGATCGCCTCGGAAAGGGCCTCCAGAACCTCGGCCTCATCCACCGCCTTGCCGAAACGGGTGGCGGCGAAGGCCTCGGTGATCCGGGCCGCGGCCCGGGGACCAAGGTCGGCCTCGATCAGCATCTCCTCCAGAGCGTCGAGCCGCGCCTGGTCGAGGGGCTGCTTCGTGAAGGTCGAAGCCACCTGCTCGGTCAGGGCCCGCGAGGTCCGGGCGAGTCCGCCGGTGAGCCGCTGGAACCAGCCTGTCTTGGGTTCAGTCATGCAGGGCTTCTAGCGGCTGGTCCGTCCCGATCCTAGGGGAGGGTTCGGCGAGCAGCCGCCGCCCATCCTGGCCGATGACCCGGAACGGTCGGATCTCTCCCGCCGGGGCGACGCCGGAGAAGGCGATCTCGGAGAAGTCTCCGGCCCGGGCGAGGCCAGGGCGCTCGACCAGACCGCTGACCTCCCGGCCGACCTGTGCGGCGAGATGGCGCGCCAGCGCGGCCTCGCCCGCGGCCCGCAACCGGGCCGCGCGCTCGCGCACCTCGGACTTGGGAACCGGCGGCATGCGGGCGGCCGGCGTCCCAGGGCGGGGGCTGTAGGGAAAGACGTGCAGGAAGGCCAGGCCCGCCTCCTCGACAAGTTCGAGGGTGTTGCGGAACATGGCCTCGGTCTCGGTCGGGAAGCCTGCGATCAGGTCCGCGCCAAAGGCGGTGTCTGGCCGTACGGCGCGGACGTCGGCGACGAGCCTGAGCGCATCGGCCCTGTTGTGGCGTCGCTTCATCCGCTTCAGGATCATGTCGTCGCCCGCCTGAAGGGACAGGTGCAGGTGGGGCATGAGGCGGGGCTCGCCGGCCAGGAGCGCCATCAGGTCCGGGTCGATCTCGGCGGCGTCGATGGAAGACAGGCGCAGGCGCGGCAGGTCCGGGACGAGGCGAAGGATCCGGCCCGCCAGCTGGCCCAGCGAGGGCGCGCCCGGCAGATCCGCCCCCCAGCTTGTGACGTCGACGCCGGTCAGCACCACCTCCCGGCAACCCTCGGCGGTGAGCCGGCGGACCTGCTCCACCACCTCGCCGGCGGGAACGGAGCGCGAGTTCCCCCGGCCGAAGGGAATCACGCAGAAGGTGCAGCGGTGGTCACAGCCGTTCTGGACCTCGACATAGGCCCGGGCCCGGTCGCGGACCCCGGCGATCAGGTGGCCGGCGGTCTCGCGCACGCTCATGATGTCGTTGACGCGGACACGGGGACCCTCCGCCTGCGGCGAGAGGGCGCCGGGCCGCGCCTTGTCGGCGTTGCCGAGCACGAGGTCCACCTCCGGCATGGCGGCGAAGGTCCCGGGCTCGATCTGGGCGGCGCAGCCGGTGACGATGAGCCGGGCGCCTGGGGTTTCCCGGCGCGCCTTGCGGATGGCCTGGCGGGCCTGACGCACGGCCTCGCCGGTCACCGCGCAGGTGTTGAAGACCACCGCGTCCGTCACGCCGTCCTCGGCCGCACGGGCGCGGATCACCTCACTCTCGTAGGCGTTCAGACGGCACCCGAAGGTGACCACGCGGACCTCGGACCCGCTCATGGCAGCCGGCCCTCGTACTCAAGCTCGACGTCCCCGGTCATCAGGACATGGCCGTCGGCGCCCCAGACGATCTCCAGCTCGCCGCCATCCAGCTCCAGCCGGGCGGCCGGATCCAGCAGGCCCCTCCGGACCCCGGCCACAAGGGCGGCGCAGGCGCCGGAGCCGCAGGCCCGGGTCAGGCCCGCGGCCCGCTCCCAGACCCGCAGGCGGACGCGGGTGCGGGTGCGGACCTCGGCGAAACCCACATTGACGCGTTCGGGGAAAAGGGCGCTGGTCTCCACGGCCGGGCCAATCCGGACGGCGTCCACGGCCTCGGCGGAGGGGACGAAGAAGACAGCGTGGGGATTTCCCATGGAGACGCAGGTCGCCGGGCCAGGTTCCGGAGCCTCGGGCACGGTCACGGACAGGGTGTCGGCGGGACCCGACAGCGGAATGGCCCGCCAATGGAGGCGCGGACGGCCCATGTCCACCGACACCCGCAGGTCGCCCCGGCGCCAAGCGTGAAGCAGACCGCCGGTGGTGGCGAGGCGGACCTCGTCTGCGCCCGACTCCTCCATCAACCGCCAGGCGACGCAGCGCGTCGCGTTGCCGCAGGCGCCGGCCTCGCCGCCATCCGGGTTCCAGAAGCGAACGGAGGCGTCCGCCGCCTCGGATGGCCCGATCACCACGAACTGGTCGCAGCCGATCCCCGCCGACCGCGAGGCCAGCCGCCGGATCTGGTCCGGGTGCGGGTCATAGGCCTCGCTGCGGGCGTCCACGACGATGAAGTCGTTGCCAAGGCCGTTCATTTTCAGGAAGGGGCGCTCCATGGCGCTCCTATATAGTCCGCCGGCGTCTTCCGGGCGACTTTCAGAAGACATTGGCGAGCCTTTGCGCAAGAAGACGGCCATGAAGACGCATTTGAAGCTCCTGGGCGACGCCCTCCGCACCCTCCTCCTGGCCCTGGCCCTCGCCGGCCCGCCTGCTGCGGCGCAGGCCGAGGATCCCTTCCTCTGGCTCGAGGACATCGAGTCCCCGAGGGCGCTGGAATGGGTGAACCGCCAGAACGCCCGTACTGCAGAGGTCCTCGAAGGTGATCCCCGCTATGCCGTCTTCCTGCAGGAAGCGCGCGCAATCTTCACGGCGCCGGACCGGATCGCCTGGCCGGAACTCCGCGGCGCGGCGGTGGACAACCTCTGGCAGGACGCCTCCCACGTTCAGGGAATCTGGCGCACCTCGGACGCCGCAGCCTACGCCGCAGGCCGGCCGCAATGGACCACCCTCCTGGACCTCGACGCCCTGTCGAAGGCCGAGGGGCGGAACTGGATCTTCAAGGGCGCGACCTGCCTGCCCCCTGCTGCAACCCGATGCCTCGTCCGGCTGTCCGACGGGGGCGGCGACGCCGTGGAGATCCGCGAGTTCGACATCGCCCGCCGCACCTTCGTGGAGGGCGGGTTCCGCTTCCCGGCCTTCAAGCTGACCTTGGACTGGCTGGATGTCGACACCCTGGTCGTCGCACGCGACTGGACCCCGGAAGAGATCACGGCCTCGGGATATCCCTTTGTCGTCAGGACGGTGGACCGCCGCGGTCAGACCCGGGAGATTTTCCGCGGACAGCCCTCCGACGTTGGGGTCAGCGCCGCCGTCCTGCGGGGCGAGGACGGGCAGGCCAGGGGTCTCGTGGTCAATCGGGCGGTGGACTTCTTCCGGTCCGAGTTCAGCCTCTGGCGAGACGGCCGCCTGATCCGTCTGCCCCTGCCGCTCCGGACGACCTACCAGGGCTCGGCTCAGGGGCGGATGATCTTCATCATCAAGGAGGACTGGAAGGGCTTTGGAGCCGGATCAGTGGTGGCCCTGCGCCGCGACGATCCGGGCGGGGCGCCCGAACTTGTCTTCGCACCCGGTCCCCGCCAGGCTGTCCAGGACGTGAGGGTGACGGCCGGCCTCGTGGTCATCAATCTGCTGGATGATGTGAGGGGCGCGGTGGAGGTCTTCGACATGACCGGCGGCCGGTGGACGGCCGAGCGGCTGGCCCTGCCGAAGGACGCCACCTTCCAGGTGGTCTCGGCCAGCGAGGTCGACGATGTCGTCATGATCTCCGCGGAGGGCTTCCTTGATCCCCCCTCGCTCTGGCGGGTCGACGCCGCCACCGGAGAGTCGACCCGGGTCGCAGCCCTGCCTCCGCGCTTCCCGACCGAGGGCGCCCGCGTGGCCCAGTACTGGGCGACTTCCAGCGACGGGGCCCGGATTCCTTACTTCGTGGTCTCGCCGCCTGACGCCCGTAAGGATGGCTCCACCCCCACCCTGATGTATGGCTATGGCGGCTTCGAGATCGCCAAGCCCCCCGTCTACATGCCGGAGATGGGCCGCCTGTGGCTGTCGCGCGGCGGCGCCTATGTGATCGCCAACATCCGGGGCGGGGGCGAGTTCGGGCCCGCCTGGCACCAGTCGGTCCTGCGCGAGAAGCGCCAGCTGGCCTTTGACGACTTCGCGGCGGTGGCGAGGGACCTTTCGGCCCGGGGGCTGACATCGCCGCGTCGCCTCGGCATCTATGGCCGATCAAACGGCGGCGTCCTGACGACGGTCTCCATGACCCAGAATCCCGGGCTCTGGAACGCCGTGGTGGTGGAAAGCCCGCTCGTGGACATGCTGCGCTACCACAAGCTCTCGGCGGGCGCCTCGTGGGTCGGCGAGTACGGCGACCCGGATGTCCCGGCGGACGCGGCCTTCATCGCCAGGTACTCGGGCTACCAGGCCCTCAAGCCCGGAGTCGCCTACCCCGAGGCCTACATCACCACCAACACGCGCGATGACCGGGTCCATCCGGGGCACGCCCGCAAGTTCGCGGCCCGGCTCGAAGCGCTGGGGGTCCCCTATCTTTACCACGAGCAGACCCTGGGCGGGCATTCCAACGACTCCGACCCTGAGCTGAACGCCCGGCGCTGGGCCCGGCACTATGTCTATCTCGCCCGCCGGCTGATGGACTGATCAGGCCTGCCGAAGGGTCTCGGCGAGCAGCCGGCCCTCGGCGCCGCGGATGGATCCGGACCGCCAGGCGACGACGATCTCGCGGGTGGGATCCTCTGCCTGCAGGGGTCGGATCTCGATGGACGCCCCTTCTGTCAGGCCCGCCGCGACGGCCATGGAAGGCAGGAAGGTGACCCCCAGACCGGATCCCACCATCTGGACCAGGGTCGGCAGGGAGGTGGCGGCGAAGGTCATTGACGTGTCGCCCGCGCGCGGCGGTCTCAGGCCGCAGGCGGCCAGGGCGTGGTCGCGCAGGCAATGTCCATCCTCAAGGAGGATCAGGTCGCCTTCCTCGAGCTCCGAAGGCCGGGTGCGATCCTGCGCCGCAAGCCGGTGACCCGCCGGCAGTGCGGCGAGAATCTCGTCATCGGAGACGTGGGCGCACTCCAGCCCCGAAAGGTCGAAGGGCAGGGCGATGAGAGCGGCGTCGAGATGTCCGGACTTCAGGGCGGCGATCAGCCTCTGGGTCAGGTCTTCCTTCAGGTACAGCCGCAGGTCGGGGAACCTCGACCTCAGCAGGGGCAGGGCCCTGGGAAGGAGGAAGGGGGCGATGGTCGGGATCACACCGAGGCGAAATCGGCCCGTCAGGGGCTGGCCGGCGCTGCGCGCCGCCTGGACCAGTTCGTCCGCCTCGTTGAGGATGATCCGGGCCTTGGCCAGGGCGGCCTCGCCCGCGTCGGTGAGGATCACCCCCGAGCGGGTCCGGTCGACGACCGGGGAGCCGAGGATCCTCTCCAGCTCCTGGATGCCCGCAGAGAGCGTGGGCTGGGTGACATGCGCCGCCTCCGCCGCCTTGCCGAAGCCGCCGTGCTCCACCAGGAGCTTGAGGTACTGGAGTTGCCGAAGGGTCGGAAGCATGCGGCCCCGACTTTCACGGCCGTGACCGCCGAGTCAAACGAAAGAGGCGCGGCCCCCGCGAAGGAACCGCGCCTCTGGAAAGTCTTCGGCGCCCTCAGGGGGCTTGAAGATCAGCGTCCCGACTGCAGGCTCTCCACCGCCGCGGTCATGCGGGCGCTGAAGGGCTGATAGGCGTCACGGAACATGGCCGTCATGAGCTCGGTGGTCTTGCCCATCTGGGCGACACAGGCCTCCATGTGCGTCTTGGCGAGGTCAGTCTGAACTTCGATCAGGTCTTGAACGCTGCGGACGCCAGAGAGGGACTGAACGGCGGCGGTCTGGCGTTCGACGGCGGCCTTCGAGAAGGTCACGGCCTCGGACCCGAGGGCCTCGGCGCCCTTCGCTGCGGCCGTCACGGAGGCGATGACGGCCTCCAGGTTCTTCCGCGAGTGGGCGGTCACGTCATTCAGGCCCGCCATGCCCTTTTCCATGGCGTCCCGCAGGGCTTCGTTCCCGGCGTTGGCGATCTTGTCGGCGGCGGACTGTGCGGCGGTCTTGGCGGCGGCCATGGGGTGCTCCAGGGTTCAGGCCCAGGTGTTTGGGCCGGGAAGGTTCGGGCTGAACTCCGGGGGCCTGCGACGGACACCCCGGGGCTCGGTTTTGCTGCACCGCCATATCTCATGTTGCAACGCAGCAGTCAAGCTGATTGTGCAGCGCAACATAACCAGGCCGTGATGAGGATTCAGGTCGAATTTACTTTCCCGCAATGCGGCGCGGTCTAAGATGTTCCTTCATCCTGAAACCCGCCGGCCGAGCCGGAGACGACAGGGACGCCCGACTTGCCGACCGCCAATCGCCGTCCCGCCCGTACTCGCCCCTGGATCGCCGGGCTTGCGGCGGCCCTGTCCCTCGCCCTCGGCGCCGGACTCTTCACTCCCGGCGCGGTTGCAGCGCCCACCCCGCCCTTCCAGGACATGCGGTATGCGGCCGTCGTGGTGGATGCCGAGACCGGGGAGGTCCTCTTCTCACGGCGCGGCGACAGCCTTCGGTATCCCGCCTCGATCACCAAGGTCATGACCCTCTATCTGACCTTCGAGGCCCTCTCCACCGGCCGCCTGTCGCCCGACGACCCGATCGTCATCTCGCCCCGCGCCGCCGCCCAGAGCCCCACCAAGCTCGGACTGCCCGTCGGGGCCACCCTGACGGTTTCCGAAGCCATGCAGGCCCTGGCCATCAAGTCGGCCAACGACATCGCCGTGGCCCTGGCCGAGCGGCTCGGCGAGGGCAGCGAGCGACGCTTCGCCGCCATGATGACCCTGCGCGCCCGCGAACTCGGCATGGTGAATACTCACTTCACGAACGCATCCGGCCTGCCGGATGTCCGCCAGGTCAGCACCGCTCGGGACCTGGCCATCCTTTCCCGCGCCGTCCTGAGGGATTTCCCCCAGCACTACGCCCTGTTCAGCCAGCAGGGCTTCACCTTCCAGGGCCGCCGGATGAACAATCACAACGGCCTCCTCTGGCGCATGGCCGGGGCGGATGGCCTCAAGACCGGCTTCACAAGCGCGTCCGGCTACAATCTGGCGGCTTCTGCGGTGCGCGGAGACCGGAGGCTCATCGCGGTGGTCCTGGGCGGGCCGTCCAACGCCCGCAGGAACGCGAAGGTCGAAAGCCTGATGCTCACGGCGTTCGACCTGGCGGAGCGGCGCGACCGCGGAGAGCGGGTCCAGTTCGCCCAGGCCAGCTTTGAGAGCGAGGCGGCGCCCGCCGTCGGACTGGCGCAGGCCCGGACCGAGACCGGAGCCCTTCCCCCCGATCGCGTGGTGCTGACGAGCGCGCCGCCGCCGCGGAACCTCTCCGGGTTCGAGATCGTCGATGGGGCGTCCAGCGGGCTCCGTCAACCGACGCGGGGCGAGACGGGCCGTTGGTCGGTCCAGGTGGGCGCCTTCAAGTCCCAGGAGCTGGCCCGGAAGCAGGCCTCCATTGTCCGAAGGCTGGCCCCTTCCCACTTCGACGCCGCAGGCCGCGCCGAGAGGGCCGGCTCGTCCTGGAGGACCCGGTTCACCGGATACTCCGAAGCCGAGGCTCGGGCCGCCTGCCGCGCCCTGAAGAGCCGTGGCCAGCCGTGCATGGTGCTCCCGCCCTCAGCCTGAGCGGCTCAACGGCGGCGCCTGAACTCCGCTCCCGCCCTGCGGGATGACCGCACGGCCACAGACCCCGTCAACGGTCTGCGGGCCGGACCTCCATCCTTGAGGCGCGCTGCATGACGGAGAAGGCCGGCGGAGGCCTGCTAGTCTCCGCGCGTGATGATGGACGCCGTCGCGACAAGTTCTCCCAGAAGGGCCAGGGTCGCCTGGCCTGGGCCATCGAAGGGGTCGAGTTCCACCCGCTTGAAATACTTCAGCAGCAGGGAAGGATTGACCCGGGAAATGGACACATGGCCCATGGTCCAGTTGCCGAACCGGCGCTCGGTGATCTCCTCGTAGGACAGCAGCCGGACATTCTTGTGCCGGTCGTCCCGCACGATGGCGTTGAAGATCTCGCAGACTTCGTCCCGGCCGCCCTCGAGGACCTGGATGAATAGGTCATCCGCCACGCAGAGCAGACCCGTTACGCCCTGTCGCGGGTTATTCCGGCGACACTGGTCGAGGATCGCATCGAGCAGGGGGCCGCTCATGGCCTCGGCGGGTCGGCTTGCATAGAGGCAGCGAACGAGCATGCCGTTCAGTTCCTTTGCTTGATCAGGGAGAGGAATTCGGAGCGCAGGGTGTGGTCCTTGAGGAACGAACCGCGCATGACGGAGTTGATCATCATGGTCTCGCTGTCCTTCACGCCGCGCCAGTGCATGCAGAAGTGGTCGGCTCTCATCACCACCGCGAGGCCGTCGGGCCGGACCTTCTCCATCAAAAGGTCCGCCAACTGGGTGATGGCCTCTTCCTGGATCTGCGGCCTGGACATCACCCAGTCCGACAGGCGGGAGTACTTGGACAGGCCGATGAGGTTGGAGTGCTCGTTCGGCATCAGGCCGATCCAGATCTGGCCCATGATCGGGCAGAAGTGGTGGCTGCAGGCGCTTCGGACCGTGATCGGCCCCACGATCATCAGTTCGTTGAGCGAGGAGGCGTTGGGGAACTCCGTCACCGGCGGGGCGCTCGTATAGCGACCCCGGAAGACCTCGGTGACATACATCTTGGCCACGCGTTTCGCCGTGTCCTGGGTATTGTGGTCCGCGTCCGTGTCGATCACCAGGCTCTTCAGCACATCCCTGAACTTGCCCTCCACTTCGGAGAGCAGGGCTTCAAGCTCGCCCTCTCGGATGAACGCAGAGATGTTGTCGTTGGCGAAGAACCGCTTCCTCGACTTCTGGATCCGGGCGCGGATACGGGCGGAGACGGGCTCCTGTTCGGGGTCTGCCGGAGGCTTCACAGCGGGCTATTCCACTTTCAGTTCGCCGGGTCCGGGCCCGGTCGGAAGGACCCTACACCGCAATTCCCCACCTTGTCGCGCAATTGTCCGGCGCAGGGTCGCCGGCGTCGGACGACGGGTCCGATCAAGGCCCGAGCAGCCGGTCCCGGGCGGCGTTCAGGTGGGCGGCGAGGCCGTCGGTTCCGCCGGCGTCCGGATGAGTCCGCCGGATCAGCCGGGCGTGGGCCTCCAGGATCTCTTCACGGCTTGCATCCGGCCCGACGCCCAGGACGGACCGCGCCTCCGAGAGGCTCATTCCGTCCGGATCCGGGGAAGGCGCAGTCGGGGCGGGCCCCGGTCGCGGCCCCGGCGATCGCGCAAGACCGGCGAGACCGAGGCCGGTGAAGATCAGCACCAGGCCTGCAGGCCAGGCGCCCCTCAGGGCCAGCACCGTCCCGCCAACCACCGCGGCGAGGGCCAGGCCCCCGGCGATAAGGCGCCATTCCCGCCGCCCTGTCCGGTCGCCCCTGCGGCCCGCCCAGATGAGGACGGCGAAGGCGGCGACGGCGGCGAGAAGAAGCCAGCTCACTACTGGGCCGCCAGTTGGGCGCCGTCCGAGGTCAGGCCGATGAATCCCATAAGGTCCCGAAGTTCCTGGCGGGCGGCCACATGCTGCAGGCTCATGGAGACCGGTCGGATCGCGGGCGAGAGGTCGGCGATGGTCAGGCCGAAGGGGAAAAGCTCTCGGTAGATGACCCGGTCGCGGAGGCCGGGTCCCACGCGGAATCCGGCGCGTCTGGACAGGGCCTGGACGCGTTCGTCCACCCGGCGGCGATTCCGGGCGTCGGCCGGCGCCAGTCGATTTCGCAGGACCACCCAGTCGATGGTCCGCCCCGAGGAGGCGGCCCGGACCTTGCGACTGTTCCAGACCGTCTCGGAGTACAGGCTGGGACGCTTGAGCTCCAGGGTGACCGGGTCAACCACGCCGAGCGTGTCAAAGTCGACGAAACTGTCATTCATGGGGGTGACGATGAGGTCCGCCCGGGCATGGGCGGCGCGGCTCAGGAAGGTGTCCGCGCCGGGCGTATCGACGACGATGAGGTCGCAGGTGGACAGGGTCTCGAAGGCGGCGTCCAGTCGGGCGCCGGCCTCGTCCTCGGGCGCGCGGGCCAGGGCGGCCTCCAGCCGGACGCTCTCCGGCATGGGCGCCGAGGCGCCGTTGGCGGCCAGCCATGTGGCGCGGTTGTCCAGAAAGTGGGCGAGGGACTGCTGGCGGACGTCCAGATCCAGGGCGCCGACCCGGGCGCCCTCATGAAGCAGGGCGGTCAGGAGGTGAATGGCGAGGGTCGACTTCCCCGCACCGCCCTTTTCATTACCCACGACGATGATGTCGGCCATCCGCTGCCTCCGCCGGAGCGACCGGCCGGAGCGCCCGGACCGATTCCCGTCGCTGCACAGCCTTGTCGTCCGGCGCCGGGGCGTCAACGGACACGTCCGGATCGCCTGTGGATGGATGGACGACTGGCCCGCCTGCAGGGCATAAGCGCGCCGCCCATTGCCCCGCCGGAGACCGCCATGCTCCCCCTTCCCGCCGCCCGCACCGTGGCGGACCTCCGCCGCACTGTCGCCGGCTGGCGTCGGGAGGGCCTGACCGTGGGCTTCGTCCCCACCATGGGCGCCCTGCATGAAGGGCACATCTCGCTGGTCCGGCTGGCCCTGGCCCGCGCCGACCGGGTCGTGGCGTCGATCTTCATCAATCCGACCCAGTTCGGCCCGAACGAGGACCTGGCCGCCTATCCCCGCGACGAGGCGGGCGACGCCGCACGTCTGGCTGACGCAGGCTGCCATCTTCTCTTCGCCCCCTCCGTGGCCGAGATGTACCCGCCCGGGGTGGCCACGGTGGTCACGGTCTCCGGCGTCTCGGAGCCCCTCGACGGGCAGGCGAGGCCAGGGCACTTTGCAGGCGTGGCCACCATAGTGGCCAAGCTGCTCAACCAGGCGCGGCCCGATGTGGCCGTGTTTGGCGAAAAGGATTACCAGCAGCTCCAGGTCATCCGGCGCATGGCCGCCGACCTCGACCTTGGCGTGGAGATCCTCGGCGCCCCGACCGCCCGGGCGCAGGACGGCCTGGCCCTGTCCTCCCGCAACGCCTACCTGACCGACGACGAGCGCCGCCGGGCGCCCGAACTGGCGGCGGCCCTCACGGAGGCTGTCAGCAACCTCCGGGCAGGGGCGGAGGTGGCGGGGGTCGAGGCCCGCGCGGTCGGACGCCTGCGGGCGGCGGGCTTCGGGCCGGTGGACTATGTGGAGGTCCGCGACGCGGCGGACCTGTCGCGGCTGGGCCCCGGCCGCCTTCTCCCCGGACGCTCCGCGCGCATCCTCGCCGCGGCCTGGCTGGGCCGCGCCAGACTCATCGACAACATGGCCGCCTGACGCCGCCTACCAGGCGCCGGCCTCGCGCAGACGGCGGGCGAGGTCGTCCGGAATCCCCTCCCCGCCGACCTCGTCCAGATCCGGCGGCGCGTCGGCAGGGTCAAGGTAGCGCCAGCCCTGGAAGGCCCGCCGGGGGGTCGGCGCCACCCGGATGATGCGCGGCTCCAGATCGATCCGGCAATGGCTCTCGCCGCCCGCCTCCGCCCGGGAGACCGACAGGATGCGCTGGCGGCAGAGGATCAGGCCCCGAAAGATCCGGTAGAGGGATCCGCCGTCCAGCAGCTCGTCGACGCGCTTGGGCGCCATCCGGGTGAACAGGGGCCACGGATCGGGGCTGTCCTCGTGCCAGGCGACGAGATCCTCGATGGTGTCGCAGCCCACGCAGAGGCGGATCATGTGCAGGGTCACGAGGCCTCGCTCCGCACCCGCGCCAGGACCTCGCCCTCGCGGACCTGGTCGCCGACCGAGGCCGAAAGGACCTCCACCACCCCGTCGAAGGGCGCGGCCAGGCCGTGCTCCATCTTCATGGCCTCGACCACCAGCAGGATATCGCCCCGCAGGACACGGGCCCCCTCCGACACGGAGACGGCGGCGACCTTGCCGGGAAGGGGCGCGCTGACCGCGCCGTCGCCACCCGCCGCCGCCCCGCCCTCTGGGTCAGGCGGCGTGGCCGAGAAGGCGAAGGCGGAGCCGCCCTCGAAGAGGATCAGGGTCTCGCCGGCGTCCAGGAGGTCGGCCTCCTCCGGCCCGCCGTCGAGTGCCGCGAGGAGGGGCTGGCCGTCGCACCAGATCCGCACCTGCTCCCGGGGCGGGGCGTTGAGGCGGAAGCCGGCGAGATCGTGGGAGGGGGCGCTTGCACCATCGGAAGAAAGGGCGGAGAGCGCCGCTGCGGCGGCTGCGGCGAGATCTGCTGAGGGCTCCGGGGCGGCGGCCAGGCGGTCCAGCCGGTCGCCGATGAAGCCGGTGTCGATGCGCCCGGCGAGGAAATCGGGGTCGTCCAGGCAGCGGGCGAGGAAGGCGGCGTTGGTGCGGATCGGCCAGGTCTCCACCGCCCCGCAGGCCTCCGCCAGGGCCTCGGTGGCCCCCTCCCGGGTGGGCGCCCAGGCGATGAGCTTGGCGATCAGGGAGTCGTAGTGGGGACCGACCTCGTCCCCGGCCTCGACGCCCGAATCCACGCGCAGGCCCTCCGGCAGAAACAGGTGCTCCAGCCTGCCCGTCGAGGGCAGGAAGCCGCGCTCGGGGACCTCGGCGCAGAGCCGGGCCTCCAAGGCCCAGCCGTTCAGGGCGATCCGGTCCTGGGATAGGGGCAGGGGCTCTCCGGCGGCGACCCGGAACTGCCACTCCACCAGGTCCACCCCGGTCACGGCCTCGGTGACAGGGTGCTCGACCTGCAGCCGGGTGTTCATCTCCATGAACCAGATGCGGTCGGCGCGCAGGCCGTCCCGGGCGTCGGCGATGAACTCCACCGTGCCTGCGCCCACATAGTCCACGGCCCGTGCGGCGGCGAGGGCGGCGGCGCAGACCGCCTCGCGAACCTCCGCCGTCATGCCCGGGGCGGGCGCCTCCTCGATCACCTTCTGGCGGCGGCGCTGCAGGGTGCAGTCACGCTCGAACAGGTGGACGAGGCCGCCCTGGGAATCGCCGAACACCTGGACCTCGATGTGCCGGGGCGCCTCGATGCAGCGCTCCAGCAGGACGCGGTCGTCGCCAAAGGCGCCCAGGGCCTCGCGCCGGCAGGCCGCCAGGGCGGCGGCGAAATCGGCGGCGTCATCCACCCGCCGGATGCCGCGCCCGCCGCCGCCGGCCGCCGCCTTGATCAGGACAGGCCAGCCAAGCTCACGGGCCGCGGCAAGCAGGGTCGTCTCGGCGCCGTCGTCCCCCTGCCAGCCGGGCGTCACCGGCACGCCGGCGGCGATCATCCGCTCGCGGGCGGAGTCCTTCAGCCCCATGACGCGGATGGCGTCCGGCGAGGGCCCGATCCAGATCAGGCCCGCCGCCTGCACGGCCTCGGCGAAGGCGGCGTTTTCGGACAGAAAACCGTAGCCCGGATGCACGGCCTCTGCGCCGCCCTCGACGGCGGCGGCGATGAGGTCGGGGATGGACAGGTAGCTCTCCGCGGCCGGCGCCGGTCCGATCCGGACCGCACGGTCCGCCTCGCGCACATGGGCCGCCTCCAGGTCGGCGTCAGAACAGACGGCCACCGTCTCGATCCCCATGCGGCGGGCGGTGCGGAAGATCCGGCGGGCGATCTCGCCCCGGTTGGCGACAAGGACGGAGCGGAACACGGGCGCGCCTAGGGCTGGACGAAGGTCAAGGCGAAAACTCCTGGCGGGAGACCGAACAGAATCACATGGGCGCCCGGCGGGAGCATACGCATCTTCAGGTCAGCTCCCAGCGGGCGGGGAACCCTAGCCCACTCTCGGGACATGCTGAATGCCTGTTGCACGTGGTGCGGAGATCAGGCCGGCGGCGCCCCCCTTCGCGGGATGGCGCCGGCAGGCGGCTTGCGGGGCGACCGCCTCCGGCCGGTCCACGTCCTTCAGAGCCGCAGCGGCTCGGCATAGCCCGTCAGCTCCAGGTAGCCGGAGCCGCCCGGGACCCGCACCGCGCCTTCCCAGTAGACCGGGCCGCCGGAGGGCCGGCTGTCCAGCTCCTGGTCGTCGAAGAGCGGCTTCAGGGTCCAGCGCCTTTCCCCTCGCACAGTCTTCAGGCGCACCGTCGGGGCCACCGGATAGACGGCTCCCGTCCGGGGCGAGCGCCAGGTCCGCCCGGGTTCGAAGGCCACGGCGCCGTTGGGTGCGGTCCACAGTCGACCGTCCGCCGTCCGCAGGGAGCCCCCGGTCCAGACGGCCCGGCCCCTGGCGTCGCGCACGCTGAAGGCGGTCAGGGCGCCTCCGTCGTCGAGATTGATCCCGGTCCAGTCCCAGCCGACCGCGGACGGGTCCAGCAGGGTGGAGGACCACTCCCGGTCCAGCCAGGCCCTGCCCCTCACAGGGGCCCAGCGGCCATCCCTCGCCAGGCGTCCGGAGACCTCGAGGTGGGGAAGTGTATAGTACCAGCTGGCCTGTTCCGGCTTGGGTCCCTTGCGGCTGAAGCCCTGTTCGCCCTGGAGCAGGATGGGCTGGGTCGGCGTGAGGACCAGGTCCAGGTCGAAGCCCTCTCCTCCGGCGCGGGCGCGCATCGCCCCGGAGCGCCCTCGCACCAGACGCCAGTCGTCGAGGACGACGTCCATGTCGCGCTCCGACGCCTCCGCGAGGCCAAAGCCCTGTCGCGCGATCCGCTGGCCATGCAGGAGCTTGCCGATCCGGGGATCCGAGAGGGCGGCGTGGGCGAAGAGAACCTGGCGGGGCGCGAATCGGCTCGGGTTGGTTTCACCAAGACCCGTGCGGGTCCGGAAAAAGGTGATCTGGAAACCGAGGGGACCCGTCGGCCCCTCCAGCCAGCCGGTCACATACCACCACTCGGTCCTGAAGTCCGGGTGGGCCCCATGGTCCCTCGGAAAGACCAGGTGACGGCCAGGGATGACCTGGGCGAAGGCGGTCGAGGCGGTCGCGCCGCTTGGTGGAAGGATCCCGGCGACGGCCGCGGCGGTCAGCAGGCCTCTGCGTGTCAGCCTGTCCATGTCACCAGTCCTCCCGGACGGCGCGGACCGCGTCCGAAGAAAGCGCGTTTCGCCCGGCCAGCAGGGCGGTGAGGGACGAGGCCAGAGTCAGGGCGAGGGCAAGGCCGCCAAGGAGGCCCCAGGGCCATCGGGTGTCCATGGTCCAGTTGAAGGACTGGGGATTCACCACGTGGATCAGGATCTGACCCATCACCGCGCCCAGGGCGAGGCCGGCGACCGCGCCCACGGCCCCGAGGAAGGCGCCTTCGAGGACCAGCATGGCCTGGATCTGGCCGCGACCGGCCCCGACATGCCGCAGCATGCCGAATTCCCGTCTCCGGGCCAGGGTCTGCGCCGACACCGTGGCGGCCACTCCGGCGACGCCCACGAGCACCGCCACCGCCTCCAGGGCGTAGGTCACGGCGAAGCTTCGGTCAAAGATCCGCAGGGCCACGGCGCGGATCTCCGCCGAGGGCGCGACCTCGGTCTGGGCGGCGAGGTCCGGCGGCAGGGCCTGGCGGATCCGGCGAAGGGTCTCCGTCCGGTCGGCGCCGGGCGCGAGGGTGAAGCCCGCCTCGTTGGCCCCGGCGTCGCCTGTGATCTGCAGGTAATCGGACCGGCGGAGCACGACTGCGCCGAACTGTCTGCCATAATCCCTCCAGACCCCGGAGACGCGCACCGTGATTGTCCGGCCGGCCAGCGGAAGGTCCATGCGGTCGCCCGGAGAGAGGCCGTAGAGGCGGGACAGGGGCTCGGAGATCCAGGCCGGGACTTCGCCCTCGCCCCAGGCGCGCGGCGGGGCTCGCCAGGGCAGGTCCGGCGCGCCTCCCTCCCCCGGAGGTATCGCCAGAAGCGTCACTGCGGGCCGCTCGGCGGCCAGGGTCAGGGTCAGGGACCGGCGCGACTCCATGGCGTCGACCCCGGGCAGGGCGGCGAGCGCCGCCTGCAGGGCGGGATCAAGGCCCGATGTTTCGGCATTGGCCACCCGGAGATAGACGTCGGCGGGCAGGATGGCCCCCAGCCACTCGTCCACCGAACCCCGGAAGCTGGACACCATGAGCCCCATGGCGGCCATCAGCCCGGCGCTGGCCACGAGGCCGCACAGAGCGACCGCGGCCTGGTCCGGCGCACCTGCAAGACGGGCGGCGGCGAGGCGCACCGGGACCGGGGCGGGAAGGCGGGCCAGCGGGGCGATCATCAGCCGGGCCAGCCAGGGCATGGCGGCCACGCCCGCGGCAAGGATCAGGGCGATGGACGCATAGCCGAACAGGGGAAGCCCCCCGACCGGCGGAGCGAAGGCGGCGGCGAGTCCCGTCGCGCCCAGGAAAAGGGCCGGCGCCAGGGGCGGCCGGCGGCCCGGATCCCCGGCCTGGCCGGCGGACTTCAACGCCTGGGCGGCAGGGATGCGCGCGGCGTCGAGGGCGGGAATGAGACTTCCGGCCAGGGCGACGATAAGGCCGAGGGCGCCGTGCAGGACGGTCCAGGCCGGAGAGATTTCAAGGGGCGGACGGCTGCCGCTGAAGTAGCCGCCGCCCAGGTCGCCGCCCAGCAGGCCAAGCACCGACCAGGCCAGGGCGGCGCCGGCGAGAAGGCCCGCGACAGACCCGATAAGCCCGAGGACCGCCCCTTCCGCCAGAACCTGCAGGAACAGGCCCTCGCGGCGCTGGCCCAGCACCTGGAGGAGGGCGAAGGCGGACCGTCGGCGAGCGATGGAAAGGGACTGGGCGGAAAAGACGAGGAAGCCGCCGGTCAGGAGGGCGACCATGGCCAGCATGCCGAGATTGACCCGGTAGGCCCGGGAGAGGTCGCCGCTCCGCCGGCTCTCCGCCTCGGGCGTGACCACCCGGGCGTCCGGGGGCAGGACAGCGGCGACGGCCTTTGCCGCTGCGGCCGGACTGACGCCCGGGGCGATCAGGAGATCGAGTCGGTCGAGGCGACCGATCCGGTCGAACTTCATCTGGATGGCGGCGATGTCTCCGACGACGAGCCTCTGGCCCGTCTCGACGGACGGAAGTCCGCCGGCGACCGGCAGGGAGACCCGCCGTCCGCCCTCGCGGACCTCCAGTCGCTCCCCGGCGCCGGCGTCGAGGGCCGGCGAGAGCCAGACCGAATCCTCCCCCGACGCCGCGCCGCCCGCACCAAAGGCCGGGCCGGCGCCGACCGCCAGGGCCGGGGTGACCCGCGCAGCCCTCAGGGGGTCAAGGCCCAGGACCGTGAGGCTGCGTCCGTCCTTCGCCCGGGCGTTGACCACCACGACGGGGCTGGTCGCCGACAGCACCCCAAGCCGCGCGACCCTGGGATAGAGCGACTCATCGAAGCCTTCCGCCGACACCGCCTCCACGCGGAGGTCAGCAGAGCCCGTCACAGTGCGAACGGCGGCGTCGAACTCTGCAAGGGCCGAGCGGTTGACCAGGTGGACGGCGAAACCAAGGGCCACGCCCACCGCAATGGCCAGGACCGCCACGAGGGTCCGTATCGGGTGGGCCCGCCACTCGCCGCGGACCATCCAGGACAAGAGGGTCCGCGGAAGCGCAGGGTCAGACGGCATGGCGCGCGCCAAGCCCGCGACGGCCGAGGAAAAGGGTTCTGTCCGCCGACTCCGCCGCCCGTGCGGAGTGGGTGACCAGGAGAACGGCCGCACGGCGCGTCCGCGCCGCCTCCAGCAGAAGGCCCAGACTGCGCTCGGCGGTCTCCGGATCCAGGTTGCCGGTCGGCTCGTCGGCCAGGATCAGCGCCGGGTGATGAACCAGGGCGCGGGCGATGGCGGTCCTCTGGAGCTCGCCGCCCGACAGGCGCGAAGGCAGGTCGGCCTCCCGCCCGGCCAGGCCGACGGCGGCGAGCATCTCCGCAGCGCGGGACAGGGCCTGGGACGGATCCACATTGGCCAGCACCAGGGGCAGGGCCGTATTCTGGGCCACGGTGAGGTAGGGCAGGATGTGGAACGCCTGGAACACGAAGCCGAGATGCTCGCGCCTCAGGCGGGTGCGCCCCGGCTCGTCCAGGCTGGAGAGCGGCGTCCCGGCGATGTCGATCGCTCCGGCATCCGCCGTATCCAGCCCGGCGATCAGGTTCAGGAGGGTCGACTTCCCCGCCCCGGATTCGCCCATGACGGCGACCACCTCGCCCGCCGCGAGATCAAGGTCGAGACCCTCGAAGAGGAGTCTTCCGCCGGGAAAGGACTTGGCGAGGCCTCGGATCCTCAGGGGCGGGGGCGTGGACATGACCCTATCTAGGGCTGCAGCCGTCCCGGGGGAATATCCCGCCGCCGGGGTGCGTCGGCGGGATGCGCGTCCGGCCGGGCCGGTGTAAGGGGCGAAGTTCAGGAGTCGCGCATGCATCTGGCCCGCTTTCCCCGTGTCCGCTTCGCCCATCTTCCGACGCCGCTGGAACCCATGTCCCGGCTGAGCGAAGCCCTCGGGGGGCCTTCGCTCTGGGTGAAGCGGGACGACTGCACAGGCCTGGCCGGCGGGGGCAACAAGACCCGCAAGCTGGAATTCCTGCTTGGCGAGGCCCTCCGGGAAGGCGCCGACACCCTGGTGACCCACGGCGCGGTGCAGTCCAACCATGCGCGCCAGACCGCCGCTGCGGCCGCCCGGTTCGGCCTGGCCTGCGAGATCGTCCTGGAAGAGCGGCTCAACACGGACGCCGAGGACTACAATCTGTCCGGCAACGTCCTGCTCGACCGGCTTCTGGGCGGGCGGTTACGGCGGGTCCCGGCAGGGACCGACATGGACGCGGCCCTCGAACGGGTCGCGGAGGAGGTCCGGGCGCAGGGTCGTCGGCCCTATGTGATCCCGGGGGGCGGATCGAACGCCGTCGGGGCCCTGGGCTATGCAGATTGCGCCCGCGAGCTGGTCGCCCAGGCGGATGCGCAGGGTCTCAGGATCGACAGGATCGTCACCGCCACGGGAAGCGCAGGCACCCACGCGGGCCTCGTCGCAGGACTCGCCGTGATCGGGGCCGAGATCCCGGTCCACGGCTTTGGCGTCCGCGCGCCGAAGGAGAGGCAGGAGGCCAACGTCCACGCCCTCGCCGTCAAGACCGCCGCCCGGCTCGGCCACGGCGACCGGGTGCGGCGCGAGATGATCGTCGCCGACTGTGATTGTGTCGGCGCGGGCTACGGGATCGCCGACGAAGGGGTCTTCGAGGCCCTGCGCCTCGCAGCCCGGACGGAGGGTCTGCTCCTCGATCCGGTCTATTCGGGCAAGGCCATGAAGGGGCTTGTCGATTACGCCCGGAAGGGCCGCTGGGCGGGCGAGACCGTCGTCTTCCTTCACACCGGCGGGGCTCAGGGTCTGGCTGGATACACGTCCGTTCTGGAGGGACATCTCGAATGAGCCGCGTTCTCGGCGTCCTCGGGGGCATGGGCCCCGCCGCCACCCTCGACTTCCTGGCCAAGCTGCAGGCCATGACTCCGGCCCAGAAGGACGCAGACCATATCCGGGTGATCGTCGACATCAATCCGCAGGTCCCCGACCGGAATGATCCCTTCGCCCGCCCCGGGCCCGTCCTCGCCGAAATGGCGGGCGGACTGCGCGGCGCCGGGGCCGAGGTGCTGGCCATCGCCTGCAACACCGCCCACCTCCACGCCGACCTGATCAGCCGGGCCTCGGACCTGCCCCTTGTCGACATGATCGAGACCGCCGCCCGGGCGGCCCGTGACACCGGCGCCCGGCGGGCCGGCGTCCTGGGAACGCGGGACGCCGTACGTCTCTATCACGAGTACATCGCCGCGCAGGGGATGGGTCTCGTCACCCTCTCCCGGGAGGATCAGGCGCGCTTCATGGACCTGCTGGCGCGCATCAAGGCCGGAGACGTCGGCCCCGCCGTACGCGAGGGCATGGCCGGCCTCGCGCAAACCCTGGTCCGGGAGGGCGCCGAGGCCGTGATCGCCGGCTGCACAGAGGTCCCGCTGGTGCTGCAGCCGGCGGACTCTGAGGTCCCCTTCATCGACGCGGGAGAAGAACTGGCCCGTCGATGCGTCTCGGTCTGCCTGGGCCTGGAGCCGCTCCCTCAGGCCCGGTGAGGCCCAGACCTCAGGGCTTGAGCTTCTTCGGCAGGGCCGCGACCTGCTCGGGGGTCAGGCGCTCGATCGACTTGATGATGCAGCGGCGGGGAATCGTTCCGCCCACGCTCAGGTTCAGGTCCAGGGGACGACAGATCCGGCTGGACGCGCCAAGAGGCTCCAGGATCAGGGGGTCGGAGGCTGTCACGCCGGCGAGGCAGGACCCGCTGAAGGTGAACTTGTAAACTTCCTTGCGGCGCACCGAGTAGTAGAGGGTGTCGGGGCTTGCGACCTTGTGCCCTCCGAGGTCGCTGAGGCGGAAGCAGGGCGGGTCTGCGGCGCGCGGCTGTTCCGCCTTGGCGGAAGGGGTCACGACAGCGCCGGCGAGAAGGACCGCGGCGACGGCGGCGGCTCGGATCATCATTTCAGGTCATACTCCTGCGGCGTGGACGGCCACCCCAGCCCCCGGCTCAAAATCGCGCGGCGCCCCACGCCTCGTCAAGAGACGGCGTTGACCGGTCCGGGGGCCGGAAGGACTGGCGGCGGCTGGAGGGCTCGGGTTAGGACTTGGGCATGACTGCTCATGTTCCACCTGAAAGCCTTCCCGTCTGGCGACTCGACGATCTCTACGCCGGTCGCGAAGACCCTCGTCTTGACGCCGACCTGGACGCCGCCGCCGCCGCCAACGCTGAACTCCTGGCGCTCAAGGGGCAGCTTGTCGCCGCCCGCGCCGATCCCCCAACCCTGGGGGACCGCATCGACCGCGGGGTCCGCCTTTACGAGGCTGCGACCAATGCGCTCTGGCGGGTGGGCGCCTACGCCGGCCTCGCTGCTTCGACCGCGAGGAGCGATCCGGACTGGGCCCGGTTCGAAGCGGACATCCGCGCGCGCACTGCGGCCATTGGCGCCGAGAGCCTGTTCTTCACCCTGGAGATCAACGAGCTGGAGGACGCCGAGATCGAGGCCGCCCTCCTTGCGGTCCCGGCTGCGGCGCGCTGGCGGCCCTGGCTGCGCCGGGTCCGGGCCTTCCGCCCGCATGAGCTGGCCGCCGACCTTGAGCGCCTGCTCGTGGACCGAGGCCCGGCGGTCGCCAACTGGACCCGGCTCCACGACGAGACCCTGGCCCGGATGACGGTCAAGGCGGGTCGCAGCCGCCTGACCCTTCCCGAGGCCCTGAACGCCCTGTCTGATCCGGATCCGGACCGTCGACGGAAGGTCGCCGGCGGTCTTTCCACGGCCCTTGGCGAGGCGGCCCCCACCCTCGCCCTGGTCCTGAACACCCTGGCCTTCGAGAAGCAGGTCGAGGACCGCTGGCGCCGGTATCCCGATCCGGCGGCGTCCCGGCACCTGGCCAACGAAGTGGACCGGGAGGCCGTGCAGGCGCTCGAGGCCGCCGTCACCGCAGGTTACGAGCGTGTCAGCCATCGTTACTACAGGCTCAAGGCCAGGGTCATGGGTCGCCCGGCCCTGGACCACTGGGACCGGAACGCGCCTCTGGAGACCTCCGCGCCCCGGTTATGGTCCTGGGCCGAAGCCCGGGAGGTGGTGGAGTCCAGCTTCCGCGACCTCGCCCCGAGGTTCGCCGACAGCGCCCGGGACCTTTTCGAACAACCCTGGATCGACGCCCGACCGCGGCCTGGCAAGCAGTCCGGCGCCTATTCCCATCCGGTGATCGCCCCGCATCACCCCTATGTCTTCCTGAACTACATGGGAGAGCGGCGGGACGTCCTGACCCTGGCCCACGAGCTCGGGCACGCCGTTCACCAGCGCCTCTGCGCGCCCCTGGGGACCCTGCTGGCCGACACTCCCCTGACCCTGGCCGAGACCGCCTCCATCTTCGGCGAGGGACTGGTCTTCGAACGCCTCCTCGCCGAGGCGGGGCCCCGGGAGAAGCTTGGGCTGCTGGCCGGGCAGATCGAGGATGGCCTCAATACGGTGATCCGCCAGATGGCCTTCCATCGCTTCGAGACCCGGTTCCACGCCGCCCGCCGGGACGGGGAGCTGTCGTCCGGAGCGATCGGCGGGCTCTGGCTGGAGGTGATGGGCGAGAGTCTCGGCCCCGCGATCCGTCTCAACCCGGGCTACGAGCACTACTGGGGCTATATCAGCCACTTCGTGCACTCGCCCTTCTACGTCTACGCCTACGCCTTCGGCGACCTCCTCGTCCGCGCCCTCATGGAAAAGCGGCGCGAGGACCCCGAAGGCTTCACGCCTCTCTACGAGGACCTGCTCGCCTCGGGGGGCGTACGGACCTGCGTCGAGGCCCTCGCGAGGTTCGGCCTCGACCCTCGCGAGACCGAGTTCTGGGCCGCGGGCGTCCGCCAGCTGGAGCGCCGGGTCGACGCCTTCGAGGCGCTTGTAGGCTGAGGCGCTGAGGGTCGGGCGACGGCTGCCCGGCCGCGACCCGCGGCCGTTCAGCTCAGCGGTGGCGATAGGCCGGGGGCAGGGGGCCGCCGAGGTCCTTGTAGCGGTCGCGCAGCTGTGTCTGCCGGGTCGTCAGGTCCTGGGCCTGGCCGCGGATATAGACCGCCCTCGGGGTCGAGAGCGGTTCGAAGGGATCTCCGGACCAGATCACCAGGTCGGCGTCCTTGCCGGGCTCCAGGCTGCCCGTGCGGTCGCCGACCCCGAACATCCGCGCCGGGTTGATCGTCACCGCGGCGAGCGCCGCATCCCAGGGCAGGCCCCAGGCCACGGCGGTTCCGGCTCCGTAACGGGTCTCCCGAGCCCGGTGGGCCGCACCCTCGGGGGCGGTGAAGGCCAGGGTGACGCCCGCCGCGTGCAGCCGGGCGGCGTTTTCCAGGGTCGCCCCGAGGATCTCGAAGGTGTCCGGCCGGTTCGTGATCGGGTTGAGGATCACCGGAACACCCGCCGCCGCGATCTCGCGGGCCAGCATCCAGCCCTCCTCGGCCCCCTCCAGGATCAGCCTGAGCTTCTCGTCGCGGGCGAGCCTGAGGACCGCCCGGATGTCCGCCGCCCTGTGTACCCGGGCGACCAGGGGGGTGCGCCCCTGGACCAGGGGGACAAGAGCCTCCAGGTCCGCCTTCGACAGTCCCAGTTCCCGGTAAGCGCCCGTCTCCCAGGCGCTGCGGTTGGCGGCGAAGGCCCGGACGTCCGCGAACACCGCCCTGAGGGCCGCGATCTGGGCGCCTCGCGCGCCGCCGCCCGCCTGCGCGCCTGTGGCGCCGAAGGCGACGGAGATTCCGACTCCCCCCCTCACGACCATGTCCGGGGCCCCGTTGAGCCGGACCACGGCGCCCTGGCCCGCGAACAGGGTGTTGGGCCGGGGCTCGTGCCCGCCCCCAGCGGTCAGGCGCCGGCCGGACACCTCGCCGTCATGCTCATGGGCCGCAAAGCCGCCGCCGGCCGGCTGGGGCAGGACAACGGCGCTCGTTAGGCCTCCGGTCCTCGCCACGGGAATCAGGGTCGAGGCCGGATCAAGGCCTTCGCGCAGATCGAAGGCGGCGCCGATCTGCGGGTTGTCCACCGAAAGGTCGTCGCCGAGCGCACTGATCTCTACGGCGCCCAGGAGGCTGCCCGTGGCGAAGAGACCGGGCGTGATCACGGCCCCGCTGGCGTCGAGAACCCGCGCTCCGGGCGGCGGGGCGGCGCGCCCCACGGAGACGATCTTCCCGTCACGGATCACGATGACGCCGGTCTCGAGGGTTCCTTGAGGCCCTGCGGTGATCAGCCGTCCGCCCGTGATGGCGAGGGTCTCCGCCAAAGCCGGCGGGGTCGTGAACAGGGCCAGGACGGCCGCCAGGGGAGTCAGACGGCGCATCAGCGGGCTCCTTCGCCAGGCTGGCCAAGGTCGAAGTCGGACCGCGGCTGGTATCGCGCGTCACGACGGTCCCAGGCTATGGCCCCGTCGATGAAGACCGTCTCGGTCCGCGCATAGATGGAAAAGGGATTGCGGTCCCACAGCACGATGTCCGCACGCTTCCCCACCTCAAGGGACCCGGTCTGATCCGCGATCCCGAGCGCCCTGGCGGGATTGGAGGTGATCCACCGCATCGCCTCGGCCTCGGAGATCTCCAGGCCTGCGGCCCGGCCGGCCGCCAGCGCCATCGCCGCCTCCTGGTTCAGGCGCTGGATCAGGTCCGGGTCGTCCGACTTGATGACCCCGCAGGCCCCGGCGGCCTCAAGCAGGGGAACATTGGCCTCGATCGAGTCGTACATTTCGATCTTGCCGCCCCACCACCCCGCCCAGGTGGCGGTGCAGATGCCGTTCTGCGCCAGCAGGTCGGCGATCTTGTAGGCTTCCAGGGCGTGGTGGAAGCTCGAGATCCGGTATCCGAACTCCTTGGCGATATCGATCATGATCGCCATCTCGTCGGCCCGGTAGCAGTGGTTCTGCACCAGGATCTCGCCGCGCAGGACCCCGGCCATCGTGTCGAGCCCGAGGTCCCGGCGGGGCGGATCGGCCTTTTCACCCCGGGAGACCTTGTCGCGGTAGTCATCCCACTTGCGCACATAGTCCGCCGCCTCGATCCAGGCGGCGCGGTATCCCGCGACATTGCCCATCCGGGTGGACGGCGCCCGTCCGCGCGAGCCGTAGACCCGCTTGGGGTTCTCGCCGCAGGCCATCTTCAGGGTGTAGGGCGCCCCGGGGAACTTCATCTCCTGCATGGTCCGGGCGGGCACGTTCCTGAGGGTGACTCCCCGCCCGCCGATCAGGTTGCCCGATCCCGGCAAGATCTGGACCGTGGTGACCCCGCCGATCCGGGCGGTGTTGAAGCCGGGATCCTGCGGCCAGATCGAGTGTTCGGCCCAGACTTCGGGCGTGGTCGGGTCGGTCAGCTCATTGCCGTCCGAGTGCGCGGGCACGGCCGGGGCGGCGTAGACGCCGAGATGGGAGTGGGCGTCGATCAGGCCGGGGGTGATCCACCTGCCGCGGGCGTCGAGGGTCTCCAGGCCGGCGGGAACCGGCAGCCCCTCCCCGATGGCGGCGATCCGTCCGTTCCGGACGATGAGCGTGGCGTTCTCCAGCGCCGCGCCGGTCCCGGTGTAGGCGCGCGCGCCGGTAATCGCGAAGGGTGCAGAGGGAAGCGGCCTGTAGGTGGAGGGAAAGGCGTCCTGCCGGGCGACCGGATCAAGCCCCGCAGGCAGGGCCTTGGTCGCGGCGGCCCCGGGGCGGGCCTTGGGGGGCGCGCCGGAGGCGGTCGCGCACGAGGAAAGCACCAGGGCGGCCAGCGCCACTGTCCACGCTGCAGGTCTCGGCATTCGGCTCCCCCTCCAGGATCAGCAGGGATGATCTTCAACCGCATCGGTCCGTAAGCCAAGCCTGAAGGCGCTTGCCATTTTCGGTCGGTCCGTTAGTCACCCCCGGCTATGTCTGACGACCTGACAGAAGGCCAGACGGCCGTCGTGCCCGAGGGTTTCGTGATCAACCTCTGGCAGCGGGGTTTTGGCCGCACAGTGGGGCCCTTCTACTCGTCGCGGGATCCGGCGACCAACGCGGAGGTCATGGCCTTCCGGGTTGAGGAGCACCACGCCAACGGCATGAACAACTGCCACGGCGGCATGCTGATGAGTTTCGCCGACATGGCCTGGGGTCGGGTGATCTCGAACCAGCGGGAGGTCGGCTGGGTCACCGTACGCCTGGTGACGGACTTCATGGCGCCCGGCCTCATGGGCGACTGGGTCGAGGGAACCAGCGAGATCATCGCCGAGGATGGCGATATCTTTACCGTCGCGGGTCGCATCTGGTGCGGCGACCGGACGCTGATGACCGGTACGGGGGTTTACAAGGGGATCCGGTCGATCCGCCGCAAGGCGGGTTACCGGGAGGCGCAGGAGTAGAACATGGCCATCGACCCGGCGATCAAGGAAGGCGCGCCCGTCGGCTATTATGACGACCGGCCCATCCATTCCGAGCCCGGCGCACTGCCGCCCGAGGTCCAGGCCCCCCTCGCGCCCTTCCGCGGTCGGGAGCCGGACTCTCCGGAGTGGTTCCGCAACGCCATCGCCCAGGCCCCGGAACGAAGCCACGTGGAGTCCCTCGGGGCCCGCATCGAAATGCTTGTCTGGGGTCAGCGCGGAAAGCCGGGTCTGCTGCTCGTTCACGGCAACTCCGCGCATGCGGACTGGTGGAGCTTCATCGCCCCCTTCCTGGCCCAGGACTTCCGGGTCGCCTCGATGTCCCTCGCCGGCATGGGCGACTCGGACTGGCGCGACTCCTACGCCTTTCAGGACTTCGCCGCCGACGCCGAGGCGGTGGCCCGGGCGGCGGGGCTCTACGACGCCGGCAAGCCGATCTATATCGGCCACTCCTTTGGCGGCTCCCAGGTCTTCTTCGCCGCGGCCAGTCATCCCGAGCGGATGCGCGCCGCCGTCCTGGTGGACACCGGCTTCGGCGGTCCGCCGCCGGACTCCCCGGAGGGCAAGCGGATGGCCGAACAGGTCCGCAACATCCCTTCCGGAGACAGGGCCCAGAAGGTCTACCCAACCCTGGAGGAAGCCCTTGCAAGGTTCCGGCTGATGCCGCCCCAGGCGGCGGGGAACCTGTTCGTGGCGGACTTCATCGCGAGGCGATCCCTCAAGAAAGGCGTCGGGCCTGACGGCCGGGAAGGATGGAGCTGGCGCTTCGATCCGAACATGTGGGCCAAGCTCGACCGCAGCGTGATGAGCGGCCTCATGGACGGGGGCCCGCCCAGGGTGGAGATCCCGCTGGTTCACATCTACGGCGACCGGTCGGCGATCATCAGCCGGCGCAAGGAGGGCGGGCCCTCGCCCCTGCCGGCGCATACACTCGAGATCGCCATCCCGGATTCAGCGCATCACATCATGATCGACCAGCCCCTCGCCCTCATTTCCGCCCTCCGCGGCCTGCTGTCGGTCTGGCCGCCTGTGGACGCGAGCCGGGCTTGAGCGGCGCGCCCTGAGCGTGTAACCCCACTTCCAGACGTTGGGTCCGAACGAGAGAGTCCCGAATGGCTTCCGAATACCACCGCGGCGAGATGGAGATCAGCGAGCAGAAGGCGACCTACGCCGCCTTCATGGCGCTCACGAAGTGGGGCTCCCTGGCCATCGCGGCCCTCCTGGTCCTTTTCACGGTCTGGTTCTGCACGCCCGCCGGCTTCATACCGGGCTTTGTGTCGGCCCTCGTCACGACGGTGGCCGGCGTGTTCCTGCTGCGCGACAAGCCCGGGTCGGACCACTAGGCCCCGACGAACAGGCGCCTGTCGCTCGGGCGCACATTGGGAGGACCGGTCCAAGCCATGGCCGTGATCGCCGTCATCCGTGAGTCCCACCCCGGGGAGACCCGCGTCGCCGCGACTCCAGAGACCGTGCGCAAGCTCATCGCTGCCGGCTTCGAGGTTTCGGTCCAGGCGGGGGCCGGCGTTTCCGCATCCTGCCCCGACGCCGACTACGCCGCCGCCGGCGCGCGGATCAGCGCCTCCGTCGAAGAGACCGTCTCAGGCGCCGACATCCTCTTCGGCGTCCGCACACCGTCCTCCGAGGCCCTTGGGGCGTTGAAGCCCGGCGTCATTGTGGCCGCCTCCCTGAATCCGCACCAGGACCGCGCCGGGCTCGAAGCCCTCGCAGCCCGGGGCGCAGAGGCCTATGCCCTCGAGTTCATTCCCCGCATCACCCGGGCGCAGGTCATGGACGTCCTGTCCTCCCAGGCCAACCTCGCCGGCTACCGGGCCGTGATCGAAGCCAGCGCCGCCTATGGCCGCGCCCTGCCGATGATGATGACCGCCGCCGGCACGATCGCCGCCGCCAAGATCTTCGTGATGGGGGTCGGGGTCGCCGGCCTCCAGGCCATCGCCACGGCCCGCCGCCTGGGCGCCGTCGTGACCGCCACCGACGTCCGCCCGGCCACCAAGGAGCAGGTGGAGTCCCTCGGTGCGAAATTCATCGCCGTCGAGGACGACGAGTTCCGCAACGCCCAGACCGCCGGCGGGTACGCCAAGGAAATGAGCCCGGAGTACCAGGCCAAGCAGGCCGAACTCATCTCCGGCCATATCGGCAAGCAGGACATCGTCATCACCACGGCCCTGATCCCCGGTCGGCCTGCGCCGCGACTCGTGACGGCCGCCCAGGTCGCCGCGATGAAGCCGGGGTCCGTCATCGTCGACCTGGCCGTCGAGCAGGGCGGCAATGTCGAGGGCGCCCGGGCGGGCGAGACCATCGAGACGGCGAATGGCGTGAAGATTCTCGGCATCCCCAACCTGCCGGGACGGATCGCCGCGGACGCCTCGGCCCTGTTCGCGCGCAACCTCCTCGCCTTCTCGGGCCTGCTGCTCGATAAGGAGGGGGCCCTGGCCCCCGACCGCGAGGACGAGATTCTCAAGGCCGCCCTGGTCGTCAGCGGCGGAAAGATCGTGCACCCGGCCCTCACCGGGTCCTGACGGAGGCGCTCATGGACGTCGATCCCACAGTCTTCCGGCTGGCCATCTTCGTCCTGGCCATCTTCGTCGGCTACTACGTCGTCTGGAGCGTGACGCCGGCCCTGCACACGCCGCTGATGGCGGTGACCAACGCCGTCTCCTCCGTGATCATCGTGGGCGCCCTTCTCGCCGCTGCGGCCCAGGCGGCGCCGGGCGCAGGCGCCGGGGCCGTCATGATCTCCAAGGGCGCGGGCGCGCTCGCCGCGGCCCTCGCCGCCGTGAACATCTTCGGCGGCTTCCTGGTCACCCAGAGGATGCTCGCCATGTACAAGAAGAAGGACCCGGCGAAGAAGGACGCCTCCAAGTGAGCGCCAACCTCGCCGCCATCCTCTACCTCGCCTCCGGCGTCCTGTTCATCCTCGCCCTGCGGGGCCTGTCCAGCCCGGTGACCAGCCAGGCGGGCAACCGCAATGGCATGATCGGCATGGCGCTGGCCGTGGGCGTGACCCTGGCCACCCTGTTCGCAGAGGGCAAGCTCGACCTCCTCACCGTCGGGCTCATCCTGGGCGGCGTCGGCGTCGGCGGCGTGATCGGCGCCGTGATCGCCCGGCGCGTGGCCATGACCTCCATGCCCCAGCTGGTGGCGGCCTTCCACAGCCTCGTCGGGATGGCCGCCTGCCTGGTGGCCGTCGCGGCCATCTACACGCCCGGCGCCTACGGAATCGGCGCCCCCGGGGCCATCTACGCCATCTCCCTCGTGGAGCTCTCCCTCGGCCTCGCCATCGGCGCCGTCACCTTCACCGGCTCGGTCATCGCCTTCGCCAAGCTGAACGGCAACATGTCGGGGGCGCCCATCCTGCTGCCCGCCCGCCATGTCCTGAACATCCTGATCGGCCTCGCCCTCATCGGCCTGATCGGAGTGCTGGTGGCCAGCGGCGGGTCCGCCCTGTGGGCGTTCTGGGCGATCTTCGCCCTGGCTCTGATCCTCGGGATCACCCTGATCATCCCGATCGGCGGCGCGGACATGCCCGTGGTCGTATCCATGCTGAACAGCTATTCCGGCTGGGCGGCCGCGGCCCTGGGCTTCACCCTCGAGAACGTGACCCTGATCATCACGGGCGCCCTGGTGGGCTCGTCCGGCGCGATCCTGTCCTACATCATGTGCAAGGCGATGAACCGCAGCTTCGTCTCGGTCATCCTCGGCGGCTTCGGGGCCGACGATAGCGCAGCGGCGGCCGGCGGGCGGGTCGAGACCCGGCCTGTGAAGCAGGGCTCCGCCGATGATGCGGCCTTCATCATGAAGAACGCCTCCAAGGTGATCATCGTCCCGGGCTACGGCATGGCCGTCAGCCAGGCCCAGCACGCCCTGCGCGAGATGGCCGACAAGCTGAAGGAGGAGGGCGTCGACGTGAAGTACGCCATCCACCCCGTCGCCGGACGCATGCCGGGGCACATGAACGTCCTTCTGGCCGAGGCCAACGTACCCTACGACGAGGTCTTCGAGCTCGAGGACATCAACGCCGAGTTCCCGACTGCGGACGTGGCCTTTGTCATCGGGGCCAACGACGTGACCAACCCGGCCGCCAAGACCGATCCGTCCAGCGCCATCTACGGCATGCCGATCCTCGATGTGGAAAAGGCGCGGACCGTCCTGTTCGTGAAACGGGGCATGAGCTCAGGTTACGCCGGCGTGGAGAATGAACTCTTCTTCCGGGACAACACCATGATGCTCTTCGGCGACGCCAAGAAGATGGTCGAGGGGATACTCAAGGGTCTCTGACCCGGAGACCCGGTCTCCGCCATGACCGGCCGTCTGAGCTGCGGCTTGCCGCAACCGCCTTCAGGGGCCATGCTCCTCCCATAACCAGGGAGGAAAGCCATGCGCAATCTTGCTAGCGGGCTGTTGCTCGCGTCGGTTCTTCTGATTTCCGCCTGTTCCGGTCCTGAAACGCCCGCCGAGTCTGAGGCGCCCGTCGCATTCTCGATTCCCCTCGAGCCTAACACCAACGGCGTGCTGGAGGCCCGTTCGGCCCAGGTGCTCGTCGGCACGGGGGAGAAAACCTACGCAGCTCAGGTGGCGATGACGCCGGCCTGGTGGGTGACGGGAGAGGGCTTCAAGGTCGTCTGGTTCGCCGGCAAGAGCCAGACCAAGCGCTACTTCCAGATCACCGGCGGGTCGCCGGGCGACGTCACCCCGCCGGCGGTCCTGCGCGCGCCCGAGGAGGGTGTTCGCGAAGTCAGGGTCTCTTTCGATGGCGGCCCGCCGGTCGCTGTGCGGCCGGAAGCGACCCGGGCGGTGTTCCAGCCTCCGGAAGGGGCCAAGGCGGTGACGTCCATCGAGATCGCCTTCGGACCGAAAGACAGGCCGGTGCCCTACATCTGGCGGTAGATGGGCCCATGTACCGAGGGTTGACCTCTGAAAGGACAGACGGTGGAGCAGCTCTCGCGAGGCGAATGGATCGATATCGGCGGCCGGCGCCTGCGGGGGGTCCGCGCCGGTCCCTGGGCCGAGAGGCCCGGCGAGGGGCCGCTGGTGGTCCTCGAATGCGGCGCCTTCGGATGTTCCGCCGACTGGCATGAGGTCCAGCAGGGCCTGGCCCGGCTTGGCGTCCGCAGCCTGGCCTACGACCGCGCGGGGCTGGGTTTCTCCGATCCCGGCCCGGAACCCCGGGACGCCCGGGCGATCGCCGACGACCTTGAGGGACTCCTCGATCGCATTGCGGATCCCTCGCCGCTGATCCTGGCCGGTCACTCCATGGCCGGGCTCTTCCTGCGGGTCCTCGCGCCCAGGGTCAGGCCCCGGCTGAAGGGGGTGGTCCTGGTGGACGCGGTCCTGCCCGAGGTTGTGGACCATCCGCTGGCCGCCCGTTGGATCGGAGGCTTCCGGCAGGCCATGTTCCTCCTCGACCGGGTGGCGGACCTCGGGGTCATGGGCCCCTGGTCCCTCGTCGCCGGAGACAGGATCGGCCTGCCTCCCCCGGTGTCCCGGGAGAAGCGACGGATCTACGCCTCGGCCTCCCACGCCCGAGCTTCCGCCCGGGAGGTTCAGCAATGGCTGGAATCAGCCGAGCAAGGCCGCCGGGAGGGACCCTTCGACCCGGACCTCCCGGTCGCGGTGATCACCGCCGGGGAGAGCCGTCTCCCGCCAGACCTCAGGGCGCTCCAGGATTCCCCCGCCCGGGCCTCACGCGCAGGGTTCTCCGATCGCGTCGAGGGCGCTGACCACGCCAATCTCCTGGGCCCGAGGCACGCCGGCAGGGTGATCCGCGGGGTGCAGCACATCCTGGAAATCAGCAGCGCCCGCTGAGCTCCAGAGCCGCAGCGGACCCTTCGTCCGGCGCCCCGCCACACGCCGAGACCAGTCGGGCCCGCCCCAGAAAGCGCACCTCGGCGCCCGAACCGGGCGCGCCGGCCAGCCGAACGCCGTCCTCCGCGAGCACCCCCGGGAGGCTCCCCCGGAAGGGGACCGGAACCCCGGCGAGTGCGGCCCGGTCCGTTTGGGGCAGCCGGGCGAGCCGCCCCGCAAGGGGGAAGAGGCGGATGTTGCGGCTGGCCCTGACCTCGAAGCGGCCGTCAAAGACGCCCTCGCCCCCTTCCGGCAGATCCAGTCCCCCGGCGCTCTGCCTCTGCATCTCTCCCGCCGTCCGCCCCCACATCACCCGGTCGTCATCCGCCAGGACGAGGGCGCCGGCGAGGGTGGCGCGAACCCCGGCCTCCGAAACCAGTCGACCCACCAATCGATCGAGGGCCTCACCCCTCGGCGGGCGTCCGCCTCCGCCTGCCGACAGGCAGGCCGCGGCCACCAGTCGTCGCGCCGCCGCAGACTTCATCGTCCTGAGGCTCTCCCTGGGCAGGACCAGCCCCTGGCGGCCGCCCTCCACCTGGAGCGCCGCCTCCGCAGCCTCGGAAAGCCCCTCGGTCTCCGCAGCCGCGAAGACCTCGGAGGCGCCCGCTCCGGGCCCCGCCAGCACCCTGCGCGCCCGGCTTCTGGCGAAGCGAAGGTCGCTGTTGGCCGGGTCCTCGACCCAGACTTCGCCCCGGTCCAGAAGCCAGCGTCGCAGGCTCTCACGCCTGACGCCCAGCAGCGGCCGGAGGATGAATACGCCGCGGCCCTCCGGCCAGACCGGAGAGGGCGACCACTCCCGCGGAAAGGGGGTGAGGGCGCCCTCGGACCGCATCACCTGAGTCTCCGCCACATCGTCGGCGGTGTGCCCCATCAGGAGAACCCGCGCCCCGGTGCGACGCGCGGCCTCGGCCAGAAGCCGGTGCCGGGCCTGCCGGGCGGCTGCGGGTAACCCCGTCTCCGGGTAGGGACCGCGCCAGGCCAGCGCCTCGAAGCCGGCCCCCAGACGCCGAGCGATCCCGGCGCAGGTCTCGGTCCAGGCCCGGCCGTCGGGCTGAAGACCATGATCCACCGTGAGGACCCGCAGGGGGCGACCGCGGGCACGCGCCCAGTCCGAGGCCATCAGCACAAGGGCCAGGGAATCGCCGCCCCCGGAAAGGGCCACGGCCAGGGGCGCACGGGAGTCCCGGGCCAGCCGGGCGTCCAGGCGAGCGTGGACCCGGCCGTCCAGGTCCGGGTTCAGGCGCCGCACCCGGTCTGGACCGCCAGCGCCGCGGCGCGCCGGCGGGCGCCTTCCGTCGCTGCAGGATAGCGGGCCCCGAGCTCCGCCAGCGCCTGGCAGGCCTCCGCCGGCTTGCCCAGCCTCCCAAGGCTCCGGGCGAGTTCCACGACGGCGTCAGGGGCCCACCAGGTCTGGGGCCACCCCCTCAGTGCGGCGATATAGTCCGAGGCGGCGTCCGCCCAGGCCGACCGAAGGGCCCGCGCCCGGCCCCGCAGGTAGGTCGCCTCGCCGGCCCTGGGGTCGGCCCCGTTGGCGGCCAGCCAGGCGGTGAGTGTCGCTTCCGCGGTCGCGGGGTCCCCGCCCTGCAGCTGTCGGCGCCCCGCGGTGAGGCCGTCCTCGACGGCGGCCGGCGGAGAGCCGGCGGTCTGGGCCGGCGCCGGAGTCGGGTTGGCCTGGGCGGCGGGAGCCGGGCCAGGAGCCGGGGCAGGAGTCGCGCCAGAAGGCGGGCCAGAAGGCGGGACTCCCGGGGGCGCCCCCGCCGCGACGGGCGGGGCGGCGCCAGGGCTGGATTGCGGCGGGGCCGGGACCGCGCCGCCCGGTCGGCCAGCCTCCAGGCCGGACACCCTGTCCGTCAGTCGCGTCAGGTCGCCCCGGGCCAGGTCCGCCGCCCGGGTGGTCGCCTCCAGCTGGGCGTTCAGGCCCTGGAGGGCCCGCTCGAGGTCGGAAAGCCGGTCCGAAAGCTCACGGATTCTGACATCCCTGGGATCTTCCGGCGCGACCCTCTGGGCGTAGGCCGCGCCGGCCAGCGCAATCGCAAGACCCAGGGCGACGGCGGCTGTCCAGGGGCGGGCGGACCTCGCTCGCATGGCGATCAGCGCGCCCCGCTGGCGATCGCGGTCCGCGCGTTGCGGTTCCGCTTGAACGCCTCCTCATCCGCACCCGGATCAAGCGGACGCTCCTTTCCAAAGGAGATGGTCGAGATCCGGGCGGGGGAAATCCCCAGGCCGATGAGGTGCTCCCGCACCGCATTGGCCCGGCGCGAACCCAGGGCGAGGTTGTACTCCCGGGTGCCCCGCTCATCGGCGTTGCCCTCGATCCGCACCTGGACCGCCGGGTAACGTCTGAGCCAGGCCGCCTGCCTCTCCAGGACAACCGCCGCGTCCGGGCGGACCTCATACTGGTCGACGTCGAAGAAGACCCGGTCGGAGGCGTTGATCACGAAGTCCTGCACCGTGCCGGGAAGCGGCGTCCCGGAGACCGGCGGGGGCCGGCGCACGGTCTGGACGTCGGAGGACGCCCCGGCCGCATCGGCGGCGGGGGCCGCAGGGGGGGGTGACGTCTCCGGCTGGGGCTTGGGCGCCGACTGGCAGGCGGCCAGGACCGAGGCGGCCGCCAGCAGCACGGTCCATCTGAGGGCGTTGTTTCGGGTCATCGGGATCTCCTCGGGTCTCTAGTCGATGGACGTCAGTTGAACAGGGGCGACCAGGCCGGGTCGGACGCCCCGCCGGCATAGGGTGCAGGTTTCAGAATGCGGCCTGTGACATCAACGGTCCAGAGGCGAGGTTCGCCGCCCGCCTCCTGCCGGCTGAAGAGAAGGACCCGGCCGTTCGGGGCCCAGGTCGGGCCTTCGTCCATATAGCTGGAGGTCAGGGTCCTTTCGTCCGAACCGTCAGGACGCATGATGCCGATGTGGAACTGGCCCCCTCCCTGCCGGGTGAAGGCGATGAAGTCGCCGGCCGGGCTCCAGACCGGAGAGGTGTAGCGTCCCTCCCCGAACGAGATCCGCCGGGCGCCGCCGCCATTGGCGTCCATGACATAGAGCTGCGGCGATCCCCCGCGGTCGGAGTTGAAGGCGATCCGGCTTCCGTCGGGAGAGAAGGCGGGAGAGGTGTCGATCGCGGGGTCGGACGTCAGGCGCCGGCTCTGGCGATTGACCAGGTTCATCACCCAGATGTCCGAGTTCCCGTTCCGCTCAAGCGCGAAGGCCACCTGCGATCCGTCGGGCGAGAACCTGGGGGCGAAGACCATGCCGGAGAACTGGCCCAGGCTCTCGCGCCGCCCGGTCTCCAGGTTCAGGAGGAAGACCGCCGAGCCATCCTGGCGGAGGGACATGTAGGTGATCTGCTGGCTGGAGGCGGAAAATCTCGGAGACAGCACGATCTCCGAGCCGTCGGTGAGATAGCTGGGGTTGGCGCCGTCCTGGTCCATGACGGCGAGGCGCAGGGTGCGGTTGAGCCGCCCGCCGGTCTCGGAGACAAAGACCACTCGGGTATCGAAATAGCCCTTCTCGCCGGTCAGGCGCTCATAGACCGCGTCGGAGATCTTATGGGCGACGCGGCGCCAGTTCTCGGGGGTGGAGGTGAACTGCAGGCCCAGGAGCTGCTGGCCGGCGAAGGTGTCCCAGAGCCGGAAATCAACCTGAAGCCGACCGTCGACCAGGGTGGCGGCGCCATTCACCAGGGCCTGGGCGCCCAGGGCCGTCCAGACCGGGAAATCCGGCTCGGTCGAAACCTCCGCCTGGTTCCCCGCGGGGTCGACAGGGGCGAAGAGCCCCGATCGACCGAGATTGTCGGCGATCACCCCCGCGATGTCGGCGCCGCGGTCGCCGGAGAAGGCGGGGATGGAGACGGGAAGCGGCCTGAGGTCCCCCCGGTTGACGTCCACCTCGATCTCCGCCCGGGCCTGCGCCGGGCCCAGAAGGGCGCCGGTCATGACGAGACCTGCGAAGATCAGGGCTGCAGCGGACATCCTCATGAACAGGCCTCCCGGGCGTTGAAGTTGACGGCGATTCGCTGACCTGAGGCGCCGGAAAGCGCCGGAAATGGAGCGGCTTGATGGACGGCGCGGATCGCCCGTTCCGCGGCGGCGCGGACGACGGCGTTGCCCGACTGCTCGAGTCCGCCGGCCTCGACGGGCCCGTCAAGGTCGCCGCCCGGACCGAGCCGGAAGCTGACCCGCACCCGGACGTCGCGCCCCCCCTCCACCTCGCAGTTCGGAGTCCAGCGCCTCTGGAGCTGGTCCTGGAGGCCGGCGAGCGCCGCGGCGCTGGGGCCGGACGCCGCACCCCCCGACGCCGGGGCGCCGGGGCGCGCTCCGCCGAGACGCGCCACCTGACTGGCCAGGGCGTCGAGATCCAGTCCTCCCGGAGGGCGCGGCTGGGCGGGGGCGGCGGCGGCCGGCCTGGGGTTCGGCGGCCGGGTCGCGGGGGGCTTCGGGGCGGCCTGCGCAGGCCTGGGTGCGGCGACCTCCTGCCTGGCCGGCGCGGGGACGGGCTTGGGAGTCGGCGCGGGGACGGGCTTTCGCAAGGGCGGGGGCGGCGCCGGGGCCGGCGCGGCGGGCTCGGGCGGGCGGACCTCCGGCGCGCTCTCCTCCGGGGCCGGCGGATCCGGGGCGGGCTCGGCCGCCGTCTGCGGCGCGCCGGCGGCCGCCAGCGCTGCGGCGAGGTCGCCGGAGTCCGCGAGCCGCACGGCGACGGGCGGACCCTCGCCGGCGGGATCGCCCACGACCGGCCGGACAAGGACGAGCGCCGCCAGCACCCCCAGGTGGAGGAGGGTTGACGCCAGGTAGGCCGGGTTGACCTTGCCCGTCAGCGTCACGGCGTGGCGACCTCCCCGGCGGGGGGCGCGGCGTCCGCCGGGGGTCCCGCGAGGGGTCCGCCGGTATCCGTGATCAGGTTGATCCGCGTGAAGCCCCGCACGGAGAGCGCGGCCATGACCCGGGCGACCTCCTCGTAGGAGACCCGGCCATCGGCGCGGACAAAGACCTCCCGCTCGGGGTCCCGGGCCGCCGCCGCAAGGGCTGGTCCAAGGGCCTCGAAGGGCGTCCGTTGCTCCTGGACGAAGATGGACCCGTCGGCCCGGACCGAGACGGTGAGGGGGGCCTCGCTCTCGCGGATGGCCCCGGCCTCCGTCTTCGGAAGCTCCAGGGGCACCCCGGCCGACAGCAGGGGCGCAGAGACCATGAAGACAATCAGCAGCACGAGCATCACGTCCACGAAGGGCGTGACATTGATCTCCGACAGGGCGGAACGGCGGCCGCGGCCATAGCGCCGCCGCCGGCCGCCGCCGCCGGATCCCGAGAAGGCGTCGTGGGCGGACAGGGCCATGGCTCAGACCTTCGAGGCCAGGCGCCGCTGGACGGCGGTGGACAGGTCATCCGCAAATCCCTCGAGGCGGGCGGCGTAGCGGCTGACCTCGGAGGAAAAGTGGTTGAAGGCGATGTAGGCCGGAATGGCGGCGATGAGCCCGATGGCCGTGGCGAAGAGGGCCTCGGCTATGCTCGGGGCGACCACCGCCAGGCTGGTGTTCTTCTGCACCGCGATGGCCTGGAAGCTGTGCATGATCCCCCAGACCGTCCCGAAGAGACCGACGAAGGGCGAGGCGGTGGCGACAATGGCCAGGGCCGAGAGTCCGGTCTCCACTCTCAGGGACTCCCGCGCGATCGAGGCGTCCAGAACGCGATCGATCCTCTGCACCAGGAAGGCCGCCTGCGCCTCGGACACAGGACCCCGGGACCGGGCCTCTCGCCACTCGAACAGGGCGGCCTTGAGCATCCGGTGCAGGGCGTGCGGCGGGTTCTCCCCCGCCTCGAGGGCGATATCCTCGAGGCTGCGGCCCGAAGCCGCCTCGGCCTCGAAGGCGTCCGCCGCCCGGTTCAGGTTCCGGAGGCGGATCGCCTTGTCCAGGATGACGCCCCAGGACGCCAGCGAGGCGAGCCCCAGAAGGATCATGACGGACTTCACAACCCAGTCCGCGCGGGCGAACAGGGCGACGAATGTGAAGGATTCCGGCGTGATGGCAGCGGGCTCCATGGTCTCTCCGGGGCTGATCGGCCAGGCCCGTTCAGGGCCCCGCGCAGACTACAGGTCAGGATGGCGAAGATAGGGCGGACCCTAGCCGCACAGCCCCGACTTTTTGGTTAACGGGAGCCGGGACGCCCGCCGGGCGGCGCCTGGAAAGACCCTTAGCCCGCGTCGCCCAGTATGGGAGTCAGCTGCGCCACCAGGCGCGGAGAGGGCCGGGTCGGTCGGCCGGACAGGTCGATGCAGGCGGCCTCCACCTGCGCTTCGCACAACAGTTCCGCACCCCGCAGGATGCGCTGGCGGATGAACAGGCGCGGCCCGCGGATCCGCTCATAGAGGGTGCGCACCTCCAGGGCGTCGTCTATACGCGCCGGGCGGCGGAAGTCGATCTCCATGTGAACAATGGTGAAGGCCGACGGCCGCTCGCCTTCCAGGAGATCGGAGTGGGACACGCCCGCCGCCCGCAGGGCGTCGCTGCGCCCCCGCTCGAAAAAGCGCAGGTAGTTGGCGTGATAGACGACGCCGGTGAAGTCGGTGTCCTCGTAGTAGATGCGCACGGGCAGGATGTGCTCGCGGCCCTCGAACCGGCCGCTGGACGGCGCATCGCGGGGGTCAGACGGCATCCTCGTCTCCGTCAAAAAGTCCCCCCTGGCCGGCGACGGGTGGCGAAGGCGGCGGCGTCAGGCCCAGGTGCTCATAGGCCCGGGCGCAGGCCACCCGGCCCCGGGGGGTCCGCTGGATGAAGCCCTGCTGGAGCAGGTAGGGCTCGATGACGTCCTCGACCGCGTCGCGGGCCTCGGCGATGGCGTAGGCCAGGGTCTCCAGCCCCGCCGGCCCGCCGGCGTAGTTGGAGATCAGGGCCTGGAGATAGCGGCGGTCCAGGCTGTCCAGGCCGGCGGGGTCCACCTCCAGCCGGGCCAGGGCCCGGGCGGCGGCGGGCCTGTCGATGGCGGCGGCGCCCTCGGCCTCGGCGAAGTCGCGCACCCGGCGCAGGAGGCGACCGGCGACGCGCGGCGTACCCCGGGCGCGGGCGGCGATCTCGCCGGCGCCGTCCTCGGTGAGGTTCAGGCCCAGCCGCCCCGCCGCATGGGCCAGCACCTTCCGCAGCTCTTCCGCCGAATAGAACTCCAGCCGGATCGGGATGCCGAAGCGGTCCCGCAGGGGGGTGGCCAGCATGCCGGCCCGGGTGGTGGCCGCCACCAGGGTGAAGGGGGCGAGGTCGATGCGGATCGAGCGGGCCGCGGGCCCCTCGCCGATCATCAGGTCGAGGACGTGATCCTCCATGGCCGGGTAGAGGATCTCCTCCACCGGCGCGGCCAGGCGGTGGATCTCGTCGATGAACAGGACGTCCCGGGGCTCGAGATTCGTGAGGATGGCCGCCAGGTCGCCCGCCTTGGCCAGCACCGGCCCGGAGGTGGCGCGAAAGTTCACCCCCAGCTCCCGGGCGATGATCTGCGCCAGGGTGGTCTTGCCCAGACCCGGCGGACCGAACAGCAGGACATGGTCCATGGCCTCGCCCCGGCCCCGGGCGGCGTCGATGAAGATGGACAGGTTCGACTTGGCCGCCGCCTGGCCGACGAACTCGGACAGGGTCTGGGGGCGCAGGGCCCGGTCGCCGGGCTCGGGCGGCCCGGGTTCGCCGGAAACCAGCCGGGTCACCGGCCCATCTCCTTCAGGCCGGCCCGGACGAGGTCGGAGACGGCGGCGTCAGGACCGAGGGCGGCGGCGGCCTGCTCCACCAGGCGGCGGGCCTGCATCTCGGCGACACCCAGGCCCATGAGGGCCACGACGGCCTCGCCGGCGGCGGAGACCGGGGCGGGGCCGGACGAAGGGGCGGCGGCGACGCCGGAAGCGCTGAAGCTGGCGGCGCCGATGGGCTTGCCCTTCAGCTCCACCAGGATGCGCTGGGCCAGCTTGGGGCCCACGCCGCTGGCCCGCCCCACCTGGGCCTTGTCGTCGCGGGCCACGGCCTCGGCGAGGGCGGCGGGGGTCAGGACGTCCAGCACGGCCAGGGCGGCCTTGGGTCCGACCCCCTGGACGGACTGGAGCAGGACGAAGGCGGCGCGCTCGTCGGCGTCGAGGAAGCCGTAGAGGCGGGGGCCGGCGCTTTCCGACCACTGGGTCTCGACCCGCAGGACCACGGCCTCGCCCGCGGCGGGCAGGCGCGACAGGGTCCGGGCGCCGCAGCGCACGACCCAGCCGACCCCGCCCACGTCGATCAGGGCCTCTTCCTCCGTGGTCTCCAGGACCCTGCCCGCCAGCCTACCGATCATGCCGCCAACCGCCCCCGGGTGCGGGCGTGGGCGTGGGCGATGGCCACGGCCAGGGCGTCGGCGGCGTCGGCCGAGGCGCCGGCCGAGCCGGGCAGGATGCGGGCGATCATGAAGGCCACCTGGTCCTTGTCCGCCGCGCCGGTGCCGACCACCGACTTCTTGACCAACCGGGCCGCGTACTCCGCCACCGGCAGGCCGGCCTTGGCCGGCGCCAGGAGCGCCGCCGCCCGTGCGTGACCGAGCTTCAGGGCTGAGGCGGCGTTGTTGTTCATGAAGGTCTCCTCGATGGCCGCCTCATCGGGCGTCCAGTCGGCGACCACCGCGCTGATCCCGTCGAACAGGGCCAGGAGCCGCTCGGAGAAGGGCGCCTTCTCGTCCGGCGCGATCACCCCGTGCCCGAGGTGGGAGAGCCGGTTGCCCTCGACCCGGATCACGCCCCAGCCCGTCTTTCGCAAGCCGGGGTCAAGGCCCAGGATTCGGAGGGGTGCGGGGCTCATGCGGTTCCACCGGCGACTGTTCGTGATGTGTTCCTAGGCCGGTTCGCGGGCGGCGGGAAGGGGGCGTCGAGGACGACTGTAACTCAGACGCTGGGCCGTCCGATCCCCATGATCGCGTGGTCCGCCCCCTTGCGCACCACCAGGTCCGCCGTTGGCCGGGCGCGGAGGATGTGCTGGCGCAGGTTGGGCAGGTTGACCCCCTCCCAGACCCGGCGGGCGAGGCCCGTGACGGCCTCACGGTCCATTCCCCGGAAGCGGGCGTAGAAGGAGGCCGGGTCGTGCTCGGCCGCCTCCCAGAAACCCAGGAACCGGGCCACGTACCAGGCTTCCAGGTCGGCCTCGTCGGCGTCCAGGTAGACCAGGAGGTCAAGGGGATCGGCCCCGGCCTGGGTCTCGGCCCGGAAATGCAGGTTCAGCCCCTCGGCGATCAGGATGTCGGGCCGGTCGATGCGGCGGGCCAGGGCCGGGTCGATGTCATAGGTCACATGGCTGTGGACCGGAATCTCCACCGGACCTGACGGGACCTGCGCCAAGGTGGAGAGCAGGGCCGGGGTGTCGAAGGTGTGCGGCCAGCCCTTGAGGTCCAGGGCGCCCTCGGCGCCGAGGACGGCGTTGGGCTTGAGGAAGCCGTCGGTGGAGATCACCTCGACGGACAGGCCCCGGGCCGTCAGGCGGTCGGCGAGGCGCTGGGCCAGGGTGCTCTTGCCCGCCGAGACGGCGCCGGTCAGGCCGGTGACCAGGGTCCGGCCGTCGGGGCGGGCTGCGACCAGCCTCTCGGCCAGGACATCGATGGCCGGATCGGGCCTCATCCGCCCAGCTGCGTCCAGAAGCGGAAGTCGGACAGGCCCTGGAAGACCAGGTCGGTCGGCAGGCCCACCGCCCGCGCCAGTCCGACCGCCAGGCCGAACAAGAGGGTCGAGGCGCCCGGCAGCAGCAGGAGGGCGGCGAGCACGATCAGGGGCGCGACGGGCTCGACCTTCGCTGCGGCGATGCGCACCCGGACAGGCAGGAAGGGCCGCAGCACGCCGAAGCCGTCGAAGCCGGGCACGGGCAGGAGGTTCAGGACCACCGCCGTCGCCTGAAGGAAGGCCAGGAAGGCGAGGGCCGCGGCCAGGGTCTCCTGACCCGGTTCCGGCGACCAGAGGGTCAGGGGGACCGCCAGCACGACGAGGACAAGGAAGGACCCCGCCGGGCCCGCCAGGGAGGCCGCCGAGCGCCAGAGAGGACCGCGCATCAGGTCCTCTCGCAGCCAGACGGCGCCGCCCGGAAAGCCGATGCCGCCCAGGGCCAGGGCGATCAGGGGCCAGATCAGGGTGGTCTGCAGGTCCGCGTACTTGCGCGGGTCGAAGGTCAGGTAGCCCTTGTCCTCGATCGTGTGGTCGCCGCCCAGCCAGGCGACCCAGGCGTGGCCGAACTCGTGGACGGCCACGGCCAGGATCCAGCCCAGCATGACGAAGATGAAGGTCAGGGGCGGGAAGTCGCTGACCGTCATGAAATAGGCCGAGCCCAGGCAGGCCAGGAGGATCAGGCCGACGGGATTCCCGGTCGCGGACTGGACGGTTCTGGCCATGACGGCCCCTCCTGCGGGGTCAGCCTCCGAAGGCCTCGAGGTCGGCGTCGGAGATGTCGTAGTTGCCCCAGACGGTCTGGACGTCGTCGTCGTCCTCCAGGGAGTCGATCAGCTTGAGCAGGGTGGCGACGGCGTCGCCCTCCACGGGGGTCAGGCTCTTGGGCCGCCAGGCCAGGCCCGTGGACTTGGCCGCGCCCAGGGCCGCCTCCAGGGCCGCCGCCACCTCGTTGAGGGATTCAAAGGCGGAAAACACCACGTGCTCCTCCTCATCGGATTCCACGTCGTCGGCGCCGGCCTCGATGGCGGCTTCCATCATGGCGTCCTCGCCCCCGGCTGAGGCCGGATAGACGATGCGTCCCACCCGGTCGAACATGAAGGAGACCGAGCCGGTCTCGCCCAGGTTGCCGCCGTGCTTGGAGAAGAGCGAGCGGACATTGGCCGCCGCCCGGTTGCGGTTGTCGGTCAGCACCTCGACAATCACGCCGGTCCCGCCGGGTCCGAAGCCCTCATAGCGGATCTCCTCATAGGAGGCGGCGTCGGCGCCCGAGGCCTTCTTGATGGCCCGCTCGATATTGTCCTTGGGCATGGACTCGGCCCGGGCGTTGGCCACGGCCAGGCGCAGGCGCGGATTCATGGCCGGGTCGGGCATGCCCGACTTGGCGGCGACGGTGATCTCGCGCGAGAGCTTGGAGAACAGCTTTGACCGCTGGGCGTCGGCGCGGCCCTTGCGGTGCATGATGTTCTTGAACTTGGAATGTCCGGCCATGGGTTCCTGAGCGCAATAGGCGTTGCCGAGCGGTTTCTAGCCGCCCGCGCGCCCGCTGACCAGACAGGGCGCAGGCCGAAGGGCGTCTGCCAAGGCGCCGTTGCCCCCCTCCGTCCCGCTTTCGCGGTCCACCTCCCCCTTGGAAGGGGGAGGAATTACGGAGCCATTGCTCCCCTGCGGGGGAGCTCCGGGCGAAGCCCGGTGAGGGGGCGCTGCGGCCCCTCGGCAGCCCCCCTCCGTCCCGCTTTCGCGGTCCACCTCCCCCTGGAAGGGGGAGGAATTACGGAGCGAATTGTTCCCCTGCGGGGGAGCTGTCGGCGAAGCCGGGTGAGGGGGTCTGCTGAGGGGCCGTGGACCGCCTACCGCCGCCGCACCACCGGGTGCGACGAGGACAGGCCGCCGTCCACCGCAATGGCCTGGCCGTTCACGTAGGAGGCGTCGTCCGAGGCCAGGAAGAGGCCGGCGTGGGCGATCTCGGAGGGCACGCCGTAGCGGGTCAGGGGGTTGAGCTGGCCGATCTTGGCCTCGTTCCCCCGCGCCCGGGCGCCGTCGAAGATGGGCTTGGTCATGCCGGTCTCGATCAGGCCGGGGCAGATAGCGTTGACCCGCACGCCCGTCCCGTACAGGTCGTTGGCCGCCGTCTGGGCCAGGTTGATCACCCCGGCCTTGGAGGCCGAGTACGGCAGGCCGCCGGCGCCGGAGCGGATGCCGGCCACCGAAGCGGTCATGACGATGGAGCCCCGGCCGCGCGGAACCATGACCCGGCTGGCGTGCTTGATGGCGAGGAAGGGGCCGATCAGGTTGACCCGCAGGACCTCGGCCCAGTGGGCGGCGTCCTGCTCCTCCCGCGGCGTGGCGCCGCCGGAGATGCCGGCGTTGGCCCAGATGGCGTCCAGGGCGCCGTATTCCGCCACGGCGCGGTCGACCAGGGCCGAGACGAAGTCTTCCTCGCCGGCGTCGCCGGTCAGGGCCAGGGCCGTCCCGCCGGCCTCGCGCACCTGGCGGGCGGTCTCCTCCACCGTGTCGAACTTGTCGGCGATGACCAGCTTCGCCCCCTCGCCGGCGAAGAGCAGGGAGGCCGCCCGGCCGATGCCTGAGCCGGCGCCGGTGATGACGACGGATTTTCCGGAAAGACGTCCCATGGTGAGGCTCCTTGAAAGGGTCAGCCGGCGCGCGTGGCGGCGGCGAGGATGGCGTCGGCGACGAGGCCGAACAGGGCGGGGGGCAGGTCGTGGCCCATGCCCTCGATGATCCGGAGCTCCGCCCCGGGAATCTTGGCGGCGGTGTCCCGGCCGCCCTCGGCGGGCAGGAGGGGATCGTCCGCTCCATGCAGGACGACGGTGGGGGCGGTGATCCGGGCCAGGCGCGCCGAGCGGTCGCCGGTGGCGCCGACGGCACGCATCTGGCGCCCTGACCCGGTCGGGTTCCAGGCCCGGGAGGCCTCGGCCCGGGCCCGCTCCGCCAGGGCGCCTTCGGGCCAGGGATAGGCGGGGCTGCCGATCACCAGGGCGTTCTGCACCGCCGCGGCGACATGGGCCTCGGGGTCGGTCCTGAAGTCTGGCGTCGGCTGGGTCAGCACGGCCATGGCCCGAGGGGTCGCCTGGGGCAGGCCGGGCGCCGAGGAGGTCGACATGATGGAGGTCAGGGACAGGGTGCGGCGCCCGTGGTCCGCGGCGATGACCTGGCTGATCATCCCGCCCATGGACACCCCCGCCACATGGGCGGTCTCCACTCCGGCGGCGTCCAGCACCGCCATGGCGTCGGCCGCCATGTCCTCCAGGGTGTAGGCGTCGTTCTCGCCGAACCAGGTCGACAGGCCCGTGTCGCGGTTGTCGAACCTCAGGGCCCGGTATCCCCGGCCGGTGAGGACCTCGCAGAAGGCCTCCGGCCATCGGGTCATCTGCGAGCCGAGGCCGTTGACCAGCAGGATGGCGGGGGCGGCGGGATCGCCGAAGCTCTCCCAGCAGATCCGCACCTCGCCGTTCGTCGCAAAGGGCATGGCCGACCGCGCCTCAGGGAACCAGGACGACCCGGCCGACGGCGGCGCGGCTCTCGATATAGGCATGGGCGGCGGCGGCCTCCGACAGGGGGAAGGTCCGGTCGATCACCACCTCCAGCTCGCCCCGGGCGGCGTCGTCGATCAGGCCCTGGATCATGTCGTGGACCCGGTCGGTCATGATCTCGGCCCCCAGGAAGACGCCGGAGAGGCTGCGGTTGCCGCCCATCATGGAGCCGACATCCACCACCATGGGCTCGCGGCCCGCGGCGCCCACCATCGAGACCCGGCCGCGGTAGGCCAGGCTGTTGATGGAGCCCTGCAGGGTCGAGCCGCCGACGGAGTCCACCACCACGTCGGCGCCATGGTTGTCGGTCAGGCGGCGGACCTCCCGGGGCACCTCATGCTCGCGGTAGTTGATGCCAGCGTCCATGCCGAGGGACTTCAGGCGCTCCAGGCGCGAGTCGGAGCTGGCGGTGGCCAGGATCATCTTCGCGCCAGCCCGGCGGGCCAGCTGGATGGCGGCGACGCCGACGCCCGAGGCCCCGGCCTGGACCAGGACGATCTCGCCCGCCTTCATCCGGCCGTACTCGAACAGGCAGTCGTGGGCGGTGCCGAAGGTCACCGGGATGGCCGAGGCCTTGGCGATGTCGTAGCCGTCGGGCACCGGCCAGCAGTTACGCGCCGGCACGCTGCGCAGGGCGGCGTGGCTGCCGAAATTGTTCACGGTGGCGACCCTCTGGCCGACCTTCAGGTGGGTGACCTCGGCGCCCACCTCGATGATCTCGCCCGCAGCCTGGTAGCCGACGATGTGCGGCTTCGTGACCAGGGGGCCGCCGAAGCGGTTCAGGGTGTCGCCGCCCTCGATGGCGATGGCCTCGACGCGGATGATCACGCCCTTGGGATGGCAGGTCGGGTCGGGGACGTCCTCGTAGCGCAGGACCTCGGGTCCGCCGTTCTCGTAATAGACCGCCGCCTTCATGGGCCTGGCTCCTGTTCGTTGTCTCCCTGAGGTTCCGACTTGTCACGGGCCAGGATCGCGGGCAAGCCCGGAGGGGGGCAAACCCAGGGAGGCGCCCATGGACCTGGCCAAGCCCCGAGTCGACATCGGCATGTCGACCAATACTCTCCAAGACGTCCTGGCCTTCTGGCGGGGCGAGGCGGGAACGCCCTTCGATCATCTGCTGCGAATCCGCCGCGGCCAGGATCAGCATCGCCACGACGCCAACGGATCGGTCCTGAAGATCAACGCCTATGCCGAGCCGATCCCGAAGGGCGAGCCGACCGGCTATCGCGAACTCCTGCTGGCCCGGGAGGGTCGGTCCGCACCGCGCATCCCTCGTCGGGACGCTGGAGGTCGGTTGAACGCTATCCGGCCCAGCCGGGCCGGCGCCTGTCGAGGAAGGCGGCCACGCCCTCGCGGCCCTCGTCGCTGACCCGGGCCTGGGCGATGCGGCGGGCGGTGTCCTCCATGAGGGCGTGGTCGATCTCCCGCCAGGCGACGGCGTCCACCAGGGCCTTGGAGGCGGCGATGGCGCCCGGGGCGCAGGCCATGGCCTCACCGGCGATGCGATCGGCGGCCGTGGCCAGGGCGGCGGCGTCCTCCACCAGCTCGCTCACCAGGCCCAGGCGCAGGGCCTCGTCGGCGTCGAAGATCCGGGCCGAGGCGAACAGGCCGCGGGACGCCCGCGGGCCGATGGCGGAGACGATGTAGGGGCTGATGGTGGCGGCGATCAGGCCCAGCCGGGCCTCGGAAAAGCCGAACTTCGCCCCCCGCTCGGCCACGGCGATGTCGCAGGCCGCGGCCAGGCCGCACCCCCCGCCCCAGGCGCCGCCCTGGACCAGGGCCACGGTCAGGGCGGGAAGGTCCCAGAGGGCCTTGAGCATCCGCGCCAGGCCCATGGCGTCGTCGCGGTTCTCGGCCTCGGTCCAGTGCGCAGCGTCGCGCATCCAGTTCAGGTCGGCCCCGGCCGAGAAGACCTTGCCCGCGCCGCGCAGGAAGACCACCCGCACGCCCTCGGCGGCCTGGAGGGTCTCGAAGGTCTCATGGAGGGCGCCGATCAGCTCAGCGTTGAAGCTGTTGCGGGCGTCCGGCCGGTTCAGGGTGACCACGGCCACCCCCTCCTGAGTGGTGTCCAGTCGCACGAGGTCGGAGGTGGCGTCGCTGTCGAGGCCTTCAACCAGGGGATCGGCGATGGGGTTGGACATGGAGGGGCTCCGGGTTCGGGGATCGGTCACATTCGGAAGACGCCGAAGCGCGTCGGCGCGACGGGGGCGTTCAGGGCGGCGGACAGGGACAGGCCCAGGACGTCGCGGGTCTGGGCCGGGTCGATGATCCCGTCGTCCCAGAGCCGGGCGGTGGCGAAGTAGGGATCGCCCTCGGCCTCATAGCGCTCCCGGACCGGCGCCTTGAAGGCCTCTTCCTCGTCGGCGGGCCACTCGCCGCCCCGGGCCTCGATCCCGTCCCGGCGGATCGTCGCCAGGACGCTGGCCGCCTGCTCGCCGCCCATGACCGAGATGCGGCTGTTGGGCCAGCTCCACAGGAAGCGCGGCGAATAGGCCCGGCCGCACATGCCGTAATTGCCGGCCCCGAAGGAGCCGCCGATCAGCACCGTCAGCTTGGGGACCTCGGCGCAGGCCACGGCGGTGACCAGCTTGGCCCCGTCCCGGGCGATGCCGCCGGCCTCGTAGCGGCCGCCGACCATGAAGCCGGAGATGTTCTGCAGGAACAGAAGGGGGATGCCCCTCTGGCAGGCCAGCTCGATGAAGTGGGCGCCCTTCAGCGCGCTCTCCGAGAAGAGGATGCCGTTGTTGGCCAGAATGGCCACCGGATAGCCCCAGATCCGGGCGAAGCCGCAGACCAGGGTCTGGCCGTAGAGGGCCTTGAACTCATCGAAGGCCGAGCCGTCGACGATCCGGGCGATCACCTCGCGCACGTCATAGGGGGCGCGCACATCCTGCGGGATCACCCCGTAGAGCTCCTCGGGGTCGAAGAGGGGCGGCCGGGGATCGGCCAGGACGGGTCCCTCGGGCTTCCGGGTGTTGAGGCCCGCCACGATGCGGCGGACGATGGCCAGGGCGTGCAGGTCGTCCTCGGCCACATGGTCCACCACGCCCGATCGTCGTCCGTGTACGTCGGCGCCGCCGAGGTCCGAGGCCGAGATGACCTCGCCCGTGGCCGCCTTCACTAGGGGCGGGCCGCCCAGGAAGATGGTGCCCTGGCTCTCGGGCCCCGCACCCCGGACGATCACCGTCTCGTCGGACATGGCCGGGACATAGGCGCCCCCCGCCGTGCACGAGCCCATGACGCAGGCGATCTGGGCGGTGCCCCTGGCGCTCATCCGCGCCTGGTTGAAGAAGATGCGGCCGAAATGGTCGCGGTCGGGAAAGACCTCGGCCTGGTGGGGCAGGTTAGCGCCGCCGGAGTCCACCAGGTAGACGCAGGGCAGGTGGTTCTGCTCGGCGATCTCCTGGGCCCGCAGATGCTTCTTCACCGTGATGGGGAAATAGGCTCCGCCCTTCACCGTGGCGTCGTTGGCCAGGATCATGACCTCACGGCCGCTGACCCGGCCGATCCCGGCGATCAGGCCGGCCGCCGGCGCCTCGTCCTCGTAGAGGCCGAAGGCCGCCAGGGCCCCGATCTCCAGGAAGGGCGCGCCGGGATCGAGCAGGCCCTCCACCCGGTCCCGGGGCAGCAGCTTGCCGCGGGCCTCGTGCCGTCGCCGGCTGTCCTCCGATCCGCCGAGGGCCGCACGGGCGGTCCGCTCGTAGAGCTGCGCCGCAAGCGCGCGGTTGGCCTCCGCATTGGCGCGGAAGGCCGCCGAGGCCGGATCGAGGGCGGACTTCAGGACGGGCATGAACAAGGCATAGCCGGGGGCCGGCCCGGCGACTAGTCCGTGAAGACCCGGGGCGCCCCGACGCCGGGTTTCCGTTTGTCGCCGAACCGGGGGTATCATGCCCCCTGTGCAGACCCCGCCCCTGACAGCCCTCGCCCGGCTCTTCGAGACCGCCCGCCTGGACGGGACGGCGCGCTGGTGGTGCCTGCCCGCCGGCCAGCACCTGTTCGAGCCCGGCGACCCCGCCGCAGACCTGCACCTGCTCCGGGCCGGACGCCTGGGCGCCTTCCGCATCGACGGGAGCGACGGACCCCGGTTCCTGGGCGTGGTCCGCCCCGGAGAGCCCGCCGGCGAGATGAGCGTGATCGCGGGCGCCGTCCACACCGGGCGGCTCACCGCCCTGAGGGACTCCGAGGTCCTGTCCCTCGACCGCGAGGCCTTCTTCGCCGCCTGCGAGACCGACCCCGACATCATGACCGACCTCGCCCGGCTGATGGTCGGCCGGGCCCGTAACGCCGGGCGGACCGCCGAGCTGGTCGAGCCCACCGTCTTCGGCTTCATCGCCCAGGGGCCGGTCGAAGACCTCCGCGGGCTGGTGGAGTCCCTCGCCGGGGGCATCCGCGCCGCAGGCTTCTCCGCCGCCGTCGCCGGATCGGAGGCCCAGGACGAGGAGACCTCCTGGTTCTCCAACCTGGAGCATGGCGTCGACTACGCCCTCTATGTCGCCGGCCAGGGCGAGGGGGCCTGGGCCGCCAAGATCGCGCGGCAGGTGGACGGGCTGTTCCGGGTCGGGCGCGGCGACTACCCGCCGCCGCCGGGCGCCGCCGCCCACACGCCGCCCGCCCTGGGAACCGGCGCAGAGCTGATCCTGGTCCAGCCGGCGGGCGTGCGCCGGCCCCGCGGCGGCGAAGCCTGGATGACGGCGACGGGGGCAGTGAGCCTGACCCACCTGCGCCGGGGCGACCCCGGCGACCTGGCGCGCCTGGTGCGTCGCCTGACGGGCCGGGCGGTAGGCCTTGTCCTCTCCGGCGGCGGGGCCCGGGCCTACGCCCACATCGGCGTGATCCGCGCCCTGTCCGAGCGCGGCGTGCCCATCGACCATGTGGGGGGCGCCTCCATGGGGGCGGTGATCGCCGCGGGCCTGGCCCTCGGCTGGGACCTGGACGAGCTGGACCAGCGAATCCGCAGGGCCTTCGTCACCTCCAGCCCCCTCGACGACATCGCCTTTCCCATGCTGGCCATGACCCGGGGCGAGAAGGTCGCCCGGCGGCTGGAGGAGCACTTCGGGGACGTCCAGTTCGCCGACCTCTGGCGCCCCTGCTTCTGCGTCTCCTCCAACCTGACCACGGGGGCCCACCAGGTGCATCGCCGGGGGAGCGTCCGCGCCGCCCTGCGCGCCTCCATTTCCCTCCCCGGCCTGCTGCCGCCCGCCCTGCAGGGCCAGAACGTCCTGGTGGACGGGGCGGTGCTCAAGAACCTGCCCGTGGATGTGATGCGCGGCGGCCTCTCCGGTCCCATCATCGGGGTCGATGTCAGCCGGGGCCTGTCCATCACCGCCGCCGACATCGTCCGGCCGCGGTCCCTGCTGCGCTGGGTCCTGTCGGGCCAGTGGCGCAAGGGCCCGCCCATCGTCTCCCTGTTGATCCGCGCCGCCACGGTCTCCTCGGGCCGGGACATGGCCGCCGCGCGGGAGGGGGCCGACGTCCTGATCCTGCCCGAACTGACCGGGGTGGAGATTCGCGACTGGAGCGCCTACGACCCCGCCGTGGCCGCCGGCCATGCCGCCGCCGTCGCCGCCCTGGACCGGATCGAGGGCCCGCTGGAGGACCTGAGGCGGCGCCCGACCTCCCCGCGATCACCCTGACGTGACCCGGCCCGTCTTGTCAGGACCGGCGAAGCAGGCGCAGGCTGGCCGCCTTGGCCAACCATTGAAAGGAGGTGATCCAGTGTCTCACCGTTATCACTCGGAAGTCGCTGCTGGATTGATGACCTCCGCGCTTGCGCGGTAGCAATCTCCCATCGCCTTTGTGCGAAGCTTTGACTTCCACGATCGGTGCAGGGCGGCTCGGGAAACCAGGCCGCCCGTTTCGTTCAGGCGCCCCGGAGTGGGCAGCGCCCCCGAGATGATGCGGAGGACCGGAAATGACGGCTGAAGGCCAGGATTGGGTGTCGGTGGACGCCTACTTCGTCAAGGCGCTCGTTGGAGCAGATCCCCTGAGAGCCCGGATTCGGGAGGCGAACACCGCGGCAGGCCTTCCCCCCCACGATGTGTCGCCCCTGCAGGGCCGATTTCTCTCCCTCCTGGTCAAGGCCATAGGCGCACGCCGAATTCTGGAGATCGGAACCCTCGGCGGCGTCTCGGCCAGCTGGATGGCTGAGGCCCTGCCGCCCGAAGGCCGGGTGATTTCGCTGGAGGCCTCGCCGGACTACGCCGCACTTGCGCGGCGGAACCTGGACCAGGCCGGGCTTGGCGACCGGGTGGAGATCTGCGTCGGCCCCGCACTCGACACCCTCGCCCGCCTGGTCCGGGAAGGCGGCCCCGCCTTCGACCTGGTGTTCATCGACGCCGACAAGCCGAACAATCCGGCCTACCTGGACTGGGCGCTGAAGCTGACCCGGCCCGGCGGCCTCATCATTGGCGACAATGTGGTTCGCGGCGGCGCGGTCTTGGAGGTGAACTCCGACGACGACCGGGTCCGCGGAGTCCGGACGTTCACCGAGACCCTCGGGCGAGAGCCGCGCCTGTTCTCCACCGTCCTGCAGACGGTGGGCGAGAAGGGTTGGGACGGCATGACCCTATCCGTCGTCGAGCCATAGACCCTCGGCGGCAATCGCCTCAGGCGCCGATCAGCTCGCGGCCGATCAGGTAGCGCCGGATCTCGTTGGTGCCGGCGCCGATGTCGTAGAGCTTGGCGTCGCGCAAGAGGCGCTCGGCGGGGAAGTCCCGGGTGTAACCGGCGCCGCCCAGGGCCTGGATGGCCTCCAGCGATACCTTTACGGCGTTCTCCGAGGCCAGGAGGATGGCGCCGGCGGCGTCATGGCGGGTGGCCAGGCCCGCGTCGCAGGCCCGCGCCACGGCGTAGACATAGGCCCGGGCCGAGTTCAGGGCGACGTACATGTCCGCCACCTTGGCCTGCATGAGCTGGAAGGCGCCGATGGGCTGTCCGAACTGTTTCCGCTCGCGGACATAGGGCAGGACGAGGTCGAGGCAGGCCTGCATGATGCCCAGGGGCCCGGCGGCCAGCACCGCCCGCTCATAGTCCAGGCCGCTCATCAGCACGCCGACGCCGCCATTCAGTGGTCCCATGACGTTTTCCTCGGGGACCTCGCAGTCCTGGAAGACCAGCTCGGCGGTGTCCGAGCCGCGCATGCCCATCTTGTCGAGCTTGGGGCTGGTGGAGAACCCGGCCATGCCGCGCTCCACCAGGAAGGCGGTGATGCCCCGGGGGCCGGCGTCCGGCTCGGTGCGGGCATAGACCACCAGGACGTCGGCATGGGGGCCGTTGGTGATCCAGAACTTGGTCCCGTTGAGCACATAGCGGTCGCCCCGCCGCTCGGCCCGCAGGCGCATGGAGACGACGTCCGAACCCGACCCCGCCTCGCTCATGGCCAGGGCGCCGACGTGCTCGCCCGAGATCAGGCGGGGCAGGTGGCGAGCCTTCTGGGCCGGCGTCCCCCAGCGGCGGATCTGGTTCACGCAGAGGTTGGAATGGGCGCCGTAGGACAGGCCCACCGAGGCCGAGGCCCGGGAGATCTCCTCCATGGCCACCACGTGCTCCAGATAGCCCAGGCCCGCCCCGCCGTCCTCTGCCTCCACCGTGATTCCCAGGAGGCCGAGCGCGCCCATCTCCGGCCAGAGGTCCCGGGGGAAGGCGTTGTCGCGGTCGATGGACGCGGCGCGCGGGGCGATGCGCTCGGCGGCGAAGCGGGCGACCGAGGCGCGCAGGGCGTCCGCGGTCTCGCCCAGGGCGAAGTCGAAGGTCGGCTGGCTCATGGTCCGTGGATTACCACGCAGGCCCGCAGGGGGCGAGGCGGGCCGTCAGAGCAGGATCAGACTGGCAATGCCCAGAAGCGCCAGGAACCCCATGAAATCGGTGGCGAAGGTCACCAGCACGGAGGACGAGACCGCCGGGTCCCGGCCCAGCCGGTCCAGGATGATCGGCGCGAGGATCCCCGCCAGGGCGGCGACGAAGAAGTTGGCCACGATCGCCAGACCCACCGTCACCGCGAGCCTCGGGTCCTGGAAGAGGGCCAGGACGGCCACCGCCATCAGGACGGCCAGCACCGATCCGTTGAGGAGGCCGGCCATCACCTCCCGCAGGATGATCCGGGCGGAGTTGGCGGCGTTCAGCTCGCGGCTCGACAGGGCGCGCACCGCCACCGCCAGGGTCTGGGTGCCGGCATTGCCCCCGAGGGACGAGACGATGGGCATGAGGATGGCCAGGGTGATGACCTGGGCGATGACCCCCTGGAAGGCGCCGATCACGCTGGAGGCCACGGCCGCCGTCCCGAGGTTGAGCACCAGCCAGGGCAGGCGCGAGCGCACAGCGCCCGCCAGGCTGGCGTCGCGGCCGAAATCGGACACGCCGGCCAGGGCCAGGATGTCCTCCTCGCCCTCCTCGCGGATGACGCCGACGATGTCGTCCACCGTCAGCTGGCCCACCAGCCGCCCGCCGGGCTCCACCACCGGGGCGGAGATCAGGTGGTACTTGTTGAAGATGTAGGCCGCCTCTTCCTGGTCCATGCCCACCGGGATCTCGGTCAGGGGCTCCATGATCCGCGCCAGGGGGGTGTCGCGATCATGGCGGAGCAGGCGGCTGACCGGCACCCCGCCCAGCGGCCGGTGCGAGGGGTCGACGACATAGACGTCGAAGAACAGCTCCGGCATCTCGTCGCCGGCCTTCAGGAAGTGGTCGAGGGCCTGGCCGACGGTCCAGAACTGGGGCGCGGAGGCGACCTCGCGCTGCATCAGGCGGCCGGCGGTTTCGTCCTCATAGGCCAGGGAGGTCTCGATGGCCGCGCGGTCGATGTCCGGCAGGGCCGCCAGCACCTGGGCGCGCTTGTCCGCCTCCAGGTCCTCCATCAGGTCGACGGCGTCGTCGGAGTCCATCTCGCCCAGGGCCCGGACCAGGGTGGCCGAGGGCATGCGCTCCAGCAGGTCCTCGCGGATCTCCGGCTCGATCTCCGCCAGGATCTCGGCCAGGGCCTCGGGGTCGAGGTGGGCCATCACCTCCTCCCGGTCGGCGGCCGACAGGAAGCCCATCAGGTCGGCGACATCGGCGGGATGCAGGGCGGCCAGAAGCTCGCGCAGGCGCTCGGCGTCGCCACGGTCGGCGGCGTCCACCACCAGGGCGACGAAGTCCGGATTGAGGGCGTAGTCATCGCCGAGGGCGAGGTCCTCGAGGTCCTCGGCGGCTTCGGTCGCCACAAGGTCGTCACGCAGGGGATGTTCAGCGTCGCGGCTCATGCGGACCTGCCCTCCCGGCGCTATGCGTGACTGATCGGACCCTGTCCCCGGACTCTCTGGCTCACTGGTGCGGTCGAGAAGACTCGAACTTCCACGGGTTGCCCCACAGCGACCTCAACGCTGCGCGTCTACCAATTCCGCCACGACCGCTCGTGGTGAGCGGGGGGCCTAGCAAAGCCCGACGGCTTTGTGAAGCACGATCAGAAGCCGGAACCGGCCATGAAGTCGTAGACGTCGGCCGCCCGCGTGACCGTCACGGCGATCCTGTCGTCGTTGATCTGGATTTCGCCGCGGGCCACCGGGTGGTTGTTGGCGAGGATCCACACCTCGTCGTTGACGGCGGCGTCCAGGGGAATCACCGCGCCGCGACCCATGCGCAGCAGTTGCGCCATGGGCATGTGCGACCGGCCAATGACCACCGAAAGCTCGATGTTGACGGCGTTGATCTGGCCCAAGGATCGACCTCTGGAGAAAGCTGGCGGCGGCCGCGGGGAACAGGCCCTGAGCCGCACCGGCGCCGGCTTGCGCCCGGCTTCGGCGACCCCCACACTGAACCCAACATGATTGACCAGAGGTTAAGCCCAGCGATTCCGGCCCCGCGCCTCGGGCGGCGGGACGGGGCGGCTTGTGGCTGGGCGGTGTCCCCGGGACAGGTCCCCTATCCTCAGGCGGTGGCCGCCATGGAGGCCCGGGTGGCGGCCATCGCCAGCGGCGAGGCGGGCGAGCTGGTCTGGCTGCTCGAGCATCCGCCGCTCTACACGGCGGGCGTGTCCGCCCGGGACTCCGACCTTCTGGACGCCGGGCGCTTCCCGGTCTTCCCGAGCGGGAGGGGTGGCCAGTACACCTATCACGGCCCCGGCCAGAGGGTGGCCTATGTCATGCTGGACCTGTCGGCCCGCGGCAGGGACGTGCGCGCCTTTGTATCGGCCCTAGAGGCCTGGATTCTGGAGGCCCTCGCGCAATTCGCGGTGGATGGCGCGATCCGTCAGGGGCGGGTCGGGGTCTGGATCGAGCGCCGCGAACCCGGCGCACCCCCGCGCGAGGACAAGATCGCCGCCATCGGGGTGAAGGTCCGGCGGTGGGTCTCCTATCACGGCGTCTCGCTCAATGTGGAGCCGGACCTCGGCCACTTCTCCGGCATCATCCCCTGCGGCCAGGCCGATTTCGGGGTGACAAGCCTCGCGGACCTCGGGCTCACCTGCACGATGGACGACGCCGACGACGCCCTGCGGACGGCCTTCCGGTCGGTCTTCGGCGCGATGGAGCCGGCGGCGGCGCCCTGGGAGGCCCCGGCCGGACCCGGCGGCGCGGCGGGCTGAGGGCCCGCCCGCCCGGGCGAAAGGCGCCCCCGCGGGGCGTCGAGATGGTTCCATCCGGACCGATCAGGCACTAGGGTCGAGTCGGCGACGAAACAGAACAGACGCGAGCCATGGCCCGGATCACCCTGGTGGATGACGACGAAAACATCGTGACTTCGGTGAGCCTTGCGCTTGAGAGCCAGGGGCACGCCGTAAAGGCCTATCACGACGGAGCGTCGGGGCTCGCGGCCCTTGAGAACGATCCGCCGGACCTGGTCATTCTCGACGTCAAGATGCCGCGGATGGATGGCATGGAGGTGCTTCGCCGGCTGCGCCGCACCTCGGATGTTCCGGTCATCATCCTGACCTCCAAGGACGACGAGATCGACGAGCTGCTCGGCTTCAACCTCGGCGCCGACGACTACATGCACAAGCCTTTCAGCCAGAGGCTCCTGATCGAGAGGGTCAAGGCGGTGCTGCGCCGGGCCGGCGCCGGGGCCCCCGAGGAGGAGGACGCCTCGGAGGTCGCCTCGCGGGCCCTCCGGCGCGGCCGGCTGACCCTGGACCCCGGCCGCCACGACTGTCTCTGGAACGGGCTTCCGGTGAAGCTGACGGTGACGGAGTTTCTGCTGATCCAGGCCCTGGCGCAGCGGCCGGGCTTCGTGAAAAGCCGGGACAACCTGATGGACGCGGCCTACGACGATCAGGTCTATGTCGATGACCGCACCATCGACAGTCACATCAAGCGCATGCGGCGCAAGTTCCGGGAGGTCGACCCCGATTTCGACGCGATCGAAACCCTCTATGGCGTCGGATACCGGTACCGCGAGTCCTGAGCCGCCCCGTCGCCTTTGGCGCGGGCCCCCCTCGTCGCGGCTTGTCCGGCTGATTCTGGCTCTCAACCTGCTGGGCCTGGCGATCCTGATCGTCGGCTCGCTGGTCCTCAATGAACTGCGACGGGGGCTGGTGGAGGCTAGGATCGACAGCCTCACCACCCAGGGCGAGCTGATCGCCACCCTGATCGACCAGGCGGCCACGGTGGGCGAGCCCGTTCCCGCCCTCGACGTCGCCCAGGCCAGCGAGATCCTGCGGCTTCTGGCCAACCCCGGCGTCCAGAGGGCGCGGCTCTTCGACGCCGAGGGGCAGCTCATCGCGGACAGCGACTGGATCGCGGACCGGGTGGAACAGAAACCCCTGCCGCCGGTCCGTCCCAGGGGCGCCGCGCGGGAGACGACGGAAGAGCGGTCCGCCGCCACTCCGGGGCAGGAGGCCCTGCGGTCCGAGGTCCGCCAGGCCCTCGAGGGACGACGCGTCTCGGGCGTCCGGCGCGCCGACCCGGAGGGGCGCGTGGTCTCGGTCTCCTTTCCCGTCCGGCATGTCCAGGCCGTCCTGGGCGTCCTGACCGTCGAGGCCGATGATGTCGACAGCATCATCGCCCGGCAGAGGGCGGCCCTCGCCCCGTTCATCCTTCTGTCGGTCGGGGTGGCGCTCCTGTCCTCGACCCTTCTGGCGAGCCTCATCGCCCTGCCCGTACGGCGGCTGGCGCGCGCCGCCGACCGGGTCCGCCTGTCCCGGGTCCGCTCCATCTCCCTTCCCGACCTCTCCCGGCGAAAGGACGAGCTGGGCGACCTGACCCGGGCCCTGGAGGCCATGACCGACGCCCAGTCCGAGAGGATGGGCGCCATCGAGCGTTTCGCCGCCGATGTCGCCCATGAGATCCGCAACCCCCTGACCTCCCTGCGCTCGGCGGTGGAGACCCTCGACCTGGTGTCCGATCCGGAGGCCCGGGCGCGTCTGAACGGGATCATCCGCCAGGACATCCAGCGGATGGACAGGCTGGTGACCGACATCTCCAACGCCTCCCGGCTCGATGCAGAGCTGTCCCGGGAGACGCCGAGGCCCTTCGACCTTGGTCGGCTTCTCGAGGACATCGTCCAGACCTACGCCGCATCCCGCCGGGAGGGTGAGCCGCAGGTGACGCTCGAGGGTGCGGAAGGGGACACGCCCGTCCTGGGGCGCGAGGGGCCCGCCGGCCAGGTGTTCCGCAACCTGGTCGACAACGCCCGGTCCTTCAGCCCGCCGGAGGCGACCGTCCGCCTGTCCCTGGTCCGCGAGGGCGGCTGGGCCGAGGTGCGGGTGGATGACGACGGCCCGGGCATACCGCCGGAGAACCTGGAGACCATCTTCCAGCGGTTCTACACCTCCCGCCCCCCCGGCGCGGCGTTCGGCGGGAACTCCGGCCTCGGCCTGTCCATCGCCCGCCAGATCGTCGAGACACAGGGCGGGGTTCTTTGGGCCGAAAACCGGATCGGCCCCGACGGCGAGAGGCTGGGCGCGCGTTTCGTCGTGCGTCTTCCCCTGAGGTCCCGGTCTTGAGCCCGGTCCTTCACGCGGGGCTGCTGGCGCTGCGGGCGGGGGGACGCTGGCGCGGGGCTCTCGTTCTCGGGCCCTCGGGGTCAGGCAAGAGCGACCTCGCCCTCCGCGCCCTTGGCATGGGGTTCCGGCTGGTCGCCGACGACAGGACCCTGGTCTGGTCCAGCGGCGGACATCTCTTCGGGCGGGCGGCCGACCCCCTTCGCGAGCTGCTGGAGATCCGGGGCCAGGGCGTCTTGCGCACGCCGGCCCTCGACTTCTGCCGGATCGACCTCGTCATGGAGGCGGGAACGCCGGAGAGGATGCCCGAGCCGGAGGTCCTGATCCTGGCCGGCGTCGCGGTTCCCCGCCTTCGCCTGCGCCTGACAGACGCCTCGGCGCCACACCGGCTGCAGGAAGCGCTTTGCCGTCTTGGAGCCGGGCCGGAAGAGTCGTATCAAGATCGCCTTCCGGCGCCGCGGGCGCCTGCAACGGGTGAGACAGCCCCTTGAAAGCCTTCTCATGATCGGCCTCGTCATCGTGACCCACGGCCGTCTCGCCGAGGAGTTTCTCCTGGCCATGGAACATGTGGTCGGGCCCCAGTCGGGGATTTCGGCCATCTGCATCGGGCCCGAGGACGACATGGAGCAGCGCCGGCGCGACATTCTCGCCGCCTGCCGCAGGGTGGAGGCGGGCCAGGGCGTCATCCTCCTGACGGACATGTTCGGCGGCACGCCCTCCAACCTCGCCATCTCCGTGATGGAAGAGACCCGGGCCGAGGTGATCGCCGGGCTCAACCTGCCCATGCTGATCAAGCTGGCCAGCGTGCGGTCGCGGCTGTGTCTGGCCGACTGCGTGGCCCAGGCCCAGGAGGCCGGGCGGAAATACATCTCCGTCGCCTCCTACGTCCTGGCGGGGGACAAGTGACGGCCGAGGCGAGGGTCGAGATCATCAACAAGCGCGGCCTCCACGCCCGCGCCTCCGCCAAGTTCGTCAAGACCGCCTCGGCCTTCAAGGCCGACATCCGTGTCGCCAAGGACGGCGCCGAGGTGGACGCAAGATCCATCATGGGCCTCATGATGCTGGCGGCCGGGCCCGGCTGCTGCATCGACATCAGCGCCAGGGGCGCTGACGCCGAGGCGGCGATCGCCGCCCTGGTCGCCCTGGTCGCTGCGCGTTTCGGAGAAGACGAATAGCCCCGGAGGGGTCATGACGCCCGAGGTGGAGATCAAGTTCGCCTGTACGGCCGGGACCCTGGAGGCCCTTGCCGCCCGCGTCTTCACCGGGCCCGGCCGGGACCGCCGCCTGGTGTCGGTCTATTACGACACCCCCGGGGACGCCCTCGCCGCCCGGGGGGCCGCCCTGAGGCTTCGGACCGACGACTCGGGGCGCACCGTCCAGACCCTGAAGAGCGGGACGGGGCTGGCCCGCCGCGAAGCGGAGGTGGAGACCTCGCCGGGCCGGCTGAACCTGGACGGCGACGATCTGCGGGCCCTGCTTTCGGACGGGGAGACCGGAAGCCTCATCCCCCGCTTCACCGTCCAGGTGCGACGGCGCGCCTGCGAGGTGCTCCGGGGCGGGTCGCGGATCGAACTGGCGCTCGACCAGGGCGAGATTCTCGCGGACGGGGCGCGGGACATCGTCTGCGAGGCCGAGCTTGAGCTGATCTCCGGCGATGTGCGCGACCTCTTCGCCCTCGCCGTCGACCTCGCCGCCGACCTTCCCCTGACCCTCTCCCTCCGGTCCAAGTCCGACCGCGGTTACCGGCTGGCCGGCGGCGAAGTCTCGGTCCCTCCGCCCGCCGGCCTCGCCTCCGGCGAGGCGCTCCGGCGCGCCCTGCTATCGGCCCTGTCGGACGCATGCGCCCGGATTCAGGCGGCCGGGGCGGATCCCGCCCCCGAGGCGGTTCATGGCCTGAGGGTGGCGCTCCGGCGCCTCCGGAGTCTGCTGGCCGTCTTCCGCCGGCGGCTTCGGCCTTCGGAGACGACGGCGGTCCGGCGGGGACTGCGCGACCTGGCCCGCGCCTGCGCCGCCACCCGGGAGCTGGACGTCCTGCGCGCCGCCGCCGATCCGGCCGGGGTCCTCTTCGCAGAGCTCGGGGCCGCGCGTCAGGCGGCCGCTGCCGTTCTGGTCCGGAGGCTGGAGGCCGCCCCCGCCCGGAGGGTGCTTCTGGACGTCCTCGCCCTGGGCGAGGCGGGGGCCTGGCGGGAGGCCGAGGGCGCCGCCGCGCCGGCCGCCGCCCTGGCCGGGGACCTGGCGCGGCGCTGGCGGCGGATCCGCCGCCTGGGACGGCGGTTCGACGATCTCGACTCCGCTGGCCGTCACGACCTTCGGCTGCGCATCAAGGCCCTGCGCTACGCCCTGGAGAGCCTGGACCTTCCGCAGTGGGGAGGCCTGCGGAGCGACCTCGTCCCCGCCCTCCGCAAGGCCCAGGACGCCCTCGGGGCCGACAATGACGCCGAAGCCGCCCGGGCGCGCCTTGCGGGCCTGGACCTGACCCGGCCCGCAAGGCGCGAGGCCGAACGCCTGACGTCGCAGGGCCGCCGCCGGGGCGCCCGCGCCCGGGCGGGACGGGCGGTCCGCCAGCTTCTGGAGACTTCGACCGGACCCCTCACATAAAGCAATCTTTATGTCCAGTTGCAGGACTCTGGCCTGAGGTCTATAGGTTTCCCCGAGCTGCGACGCCGCGCGCGAAAGGAATCCCGACATGACCGACTATGTGGTGAAGGACATTTCCCTGGCTGAGTTCGGCCGCAAGGAAATCGCGATCGCCGAGACCGAGATGCCCGGCCTGATGGCCGTGCGCGCCGAGTTCGGCCCCTCCCAGCCCCTGAAGGGCGCCCGCATCGCCGGCTCCCTGCACATGACCATCCAGACGGCGGTCCTGATCCAGACCCTGGAGGCCCTGGGGGCCGAGGTGCGCTGGGCCTCGTGCAACATCTTCTCCACCCAGGACCACGCCGCGGCGGCCATCGCCGACGCCGGCACGCCGGTCTTCGCCACGAAGGGCGAGACCCTGCTGGAGTACTGGGACTACGCCCACCGCATCTTCGAGTGGGCCGACGGCGGCTATCCCAACCTGATCCTCGACGATGGCGGCGACGCCACCCTGCTCTGCGTGCTGGGCCCCAAGGCCGAGAAGGACCCCTCGGTCCTCGCCAACCCGCAGAACGAGGAGGAAGAAGCCCTCTACACCGTGATGAAGCGGTACCTGAAGGAGAAGCCCGGCTTCTACACGGCCATCCGCAACGCCATCGGCGGCGTCTCCGAGGAGACCACCACGGGGGTCCACCGCCTCTACCAGATGGCCGAGCGGGGCGAGCTGCCCTTCCCGGCCATCAACGTCAACGACAGCGTCACCAAGTCCAAGTTCGACAACCTCTACGGCTGCCGCGAGAGCCTGGTGGACGCCATCCGCCGGGGCACGGACGTCATGCTCTCGGGCAAGGTCGCCGTGGTCCTCGGCTATGGCGACGTGGGCAAGGGCTCTGCGGCCAGCCTGCGCAACGGCGGCGCCCGGGTCATCGTCACCGAGATCGACCCGATCTGCGCCCTGCAGGCGGCCATGGAGGGCTATGAAGTCCAGACCATGGAGGACGTGGCGGACAAGGCCGACATCTTCGTCACCGCCACGGGCAACAAGGACGTCCTGACCGTCGACCACATGCGGCGGATGAAGAACAACGCCATCGTCGCCAACATCGGCCACTTCGATTCCGAGATCCAGATCGCGGGCCTGCGCAACTACCGCTGGGACAAGATCAAGGACCAGGTCCACCATGTGGAGTTCCCGGACGGCAAGAAGATCATCGTCCTGTCCGAGGGCCGGCTGGTGAACCTGGGCAACGCCACGGGCCACCCCAGCTTCGTGATGAGCGCCTCCTTCACCAACCAGACCCTGGCCCAGATCGAGCTGTGGACCAATGGGAAGGCCTACGAGAAGAAGGTCTACACCCTGCCCAAGCACCTCGATGAGAAGGTGGCCCTCCTGCACCTGGAGAAGCTGGGGGCCAAGCTGACCCGGCTGACCGATGACCAGGCCGCCTACATCAACGTGCCGGTGGCCGGGCCCTTCAAGCCCGAGCACTACCGCTACTGACGGCGCCGGGGCGTTTCCTGGCCCCAGTCGCCCGGAGGGAACCCTGAAGCGACCCTGAGACCCCCTACTTCAGGCCCTTGGCCGCCTTGTTCAGGTCGGGGGCGTTGGGCGAGCGCATGGCCACGCCGGCTTCCATCCCCGCCTTCAGCGCCGCGGCGGCGCCCTCGTGCGACATGATCTTGCTCATCACCGCCTGGCCGGCCCGGTCGAACCATTCGCGGTTCTCGATCACGAAGGCTCGGGAGTCGCGATAGCCGTCGAGGAAGCCGTTGATCTCGGGGATGACGTAGCGGCCGACCAGGTCCCAGCTGCGCAGGGTGTTCTCGCGGTTGGCCCAGTCGTGGACGAAGCCGAGCACCACGCCGAAGCCGCCGGAGCTGGCCTGGAGCTTGCGGATGGCGGCCACCAGGTCATCCGGCGTGCCGATGACGGCGGCCGCGCCCTCGACATCGACGGTCTGCTCAAGCGCTTGTTCCGGCGAGATAAACGGCGCCGCGCCGGGCCGCATCAGGGTGCCGACCTGGTACTCGTTGTGCCAGTGCATCAGGCCCTTGGCCGCCTGGGCCCGGGCCTCCTCGCGGGTCTCGGCGATGTGCCATGACATCAGGACCCGCCAGTTCTTGCGGTCGATGACCTTGCCCGACTTGGCGGCGGCCTCCTCGGCGAAGCCCCACTGGGTGGGCAGGGCGGCGAGGCCCGCCTCGGAGTTGGAGCCGATGGACAGGACGCCCATGCCATGCTTGCCGGCCAGGGTCATGCCCGAGGGGCTGACGGAGGAGGCCGCCACCATCTCCATCTCCTCCTGCAGGGGCAGGAGCTGGAGGCGCGCATCGCGCAGGGTGAACCACTCGCTCTCGTGGGTGACCCGCTCGCCGGCCAGCAGGCGCTTGATCACGCCGATGGCCTCGTCCTGCCGGTCGCGCTGGGTCATGGGATCGATGCCCAGGGTGTGGGCGTCGGAGGGCAGGGCGCCGGGGCCGGTGCCGAGGATCACCCGCCCGCCGGTCATGTAGTCCAGCTGCACCATGCGCTGGGCGACGTTGAAGGGGTGGTGGTAGGGCAGGGAGATCACCCCCGTCCCCAGCCGGATCCGGCCGGTATGCTCGCCGACGGCGGCGAGGAAGAGCTCGGGGGAGGCGATCATCTCCCAGCCGGTGGAATGGTGCTCGCCCACCCAGAACTCGTCGAAGCCCAGCTCCTCGAGCCGCACGGCGAACTTGATGTCGTTCCGGAACTGGAGCCGGGGATGCTCGCCGATGGGATGGTGGGGCGCCAGGAAGGCGCCGAACTGGGTGCGGGCCATGGAATTCCTCCGGAAATGCACAGACGTCGCCGAAGTCCCGAGGACGACCGTTCATTGCGGGACATCGATAGACGCGGGGGCGGAATACGCAAGCGCCCGTCAGGCGCCGAGGGTTCGGGTCCGCCGCCAGAGGCCAAAGATGTAGGTCGCCGCCCCGGCCCAGATGAAGGCGAAGGATACGCCCCTGAGGGCGGTGAAAGGTTCGCCCTGGGCCAGGCCGATGCCGAAGCCGAGGGTCGGGCCGATGAACTGCAGGAAGCCCATGGCCGACAGGGGCATGCGCCGGGCCGCCCAGGCGAAGAGGACCAGGGGAATGGCGGTGATCGGCCCCGCCGCCAGCAGCCAGGCCGCCGCCGCGGGGGAATCATCCACATGACCCTGCCCGGTCAGGGCCAGGTACGCCATCCAGAGCCCGCCGGGGACCGCCAGAAAGAGACACTCGACGAAGAGGCCGGTCTGGGCGTCGGCCTGGACCTGCTTGCGCACGATGCCGTAGGCGCCGAAGCTCAGGGCCAGGACCACCGCCATCCAGGGAAAGTGCCCCAGGGCCACACCCTGAAGGGCCACACCGATCCCGGCCAGGACGATGGCGCCGAGCCCCAGGGCGTCGAAGCGCTCGCGGAAGATCAGCGCCCCGGCGGCCATGTTCAGGAGGGGGGTGAGATAGTAGCCGAGGCTGCTCTCCAGGACCCGACCGGCGTTGACGCCCCAGACATAGAGGGCCCAGTTGCCGCCGATCAGGAGGGCCGACAGGGCGAGCATCCCCAGAAGCCGGGGAGAGCGCAGGACCGCCGCCACCTGGGCGCCCTGGCGGGCGAGGACGACGAAGACCCAGGCGGCCAGGGTTCCCCAGACCGCCCGGTGGGCGAGGATCTCCCAGGAGTCTGCGCCCAGCCGGCCCATGGCCTGGAAGAAAAGGGGTGAAAAGCCCCAGAAGAGATAACACAGAACCCCCGCGCCCAAGGCGGCCCGGGAGGCGCTTTCAGTCGAAGGCGAGCCCTCCCCGACCACCCGTCAGCGGGCGCCGATCAGGCCCCGCTCATCGAGGAGCTGGGCGATCTGCACGGCGTTGAGGGCGGCGCCCTTCCGAAGGTTGTCGGCCACGACCCACATGTTGAGGCCGTTCTCGACGGTGGGGTCCCGGCGGATGCGGCTGACGAAGACCGGGAACTCGCCCTGGGCCTCCTTGGGCGTGATGTAGCCCTTGTCGTTCCGCTGATCGATGACGATCAGACCCGGGCTGTTGCGCAACAGGTCGCGGGCCTCGTCCTCGTCGAGGGGCTCGTGGAACTCGATGTTCACCGACTCCGAATGGCCGACCATGACCGGCACCCGCACGCAGGTGACGGTGAGGGCGATCTCGGGATCGATCATCTTGTGGGTCTCGTTCCACATCT
>NZ_JADCBG010000065.1 GCF_020253645.1 Phenylobacterium sp. | reverse complement strand
GAGGGCGAGACGCCGTCGGCGATCAGGAAGCTGGAGGAACGCAGGTGGTCGGCGATCACCCGGTGCGAGGCCGGCTCCCCGCCCCTTCCCACCAGGCCCTGGGAAGCCGCGATCAGGGTGCGGAAGAGGTCGGTGTCGTAGTTGTCGTGGACGCCCTGGAGCACTGCGGTGATCCGCTCCAGGCCCATGCCGGTGTCGATCTGCGGCTTGGGCAGGGGCTTGCGCGTTCCGTCCGCGAACTGCTCGAACTGCATGAAGACGAGGTTCCAGATCTCCACGAACCGGTCCCCGTCCTCATCGGGACTGCCGGGCGGACCACCGGGGATGTGGTCGCCATGGTCGTAGAAGATCTCGGAGCACGGGCCACAGGGTCCGGTGTCGCCCATCGACCAGAAGTTATCGCTGGTGGCGATGCGGATGATCTTGTGATCGGGCAGGCTGGCGATCCGCTTCCACAGGTCGGCGGCCTCGTCATCGGTATGGTAGACCGTGACGCACAGCTTCTCGGCGGGGATGCCGTAGTTCCGGGTCAGCAACCCCCAGGCGAGCTCGATGGCGCCTTCCTTGAAATAATCGCCGAAGGAAAAGTTCCCCAGCATCTCGAAGAAGGTGTGGTGACGCGCCGTGTAGCCGACATTGTCGAGGTCATTGTGCTTGCCGCCGGCGCGCACCGACTTCTGGGACGAGGCGGCGCGCAGGGTCGGCGGGGTCTCGGCGCCCGTGAAATAGTTCTTGAACGGCACCATGCCCGCATTGACGAACAGCAAGGTCGGGTCGTTCTGCGGCACCAGGGGCGCCGAGGGGATGACCTGGTGGTCGTTCGCCTGGAAGTAGCTCAGGAAGGTCGAGCGGATATCATTCAGACTGGGCATGGCGGACTTCTGGACTGGCGGGATGATGCGCAGGACCCGGCGGGCCGGGGCCGTGCTGCACCGCGGAAGCCAGAGGGTTTACGGGACTTGAACGGCCGCGCCAAGCGCAAGGCCGCACTCCCCGGCCCCGCGGGTGCAGGAACCCGGTCCTGAAGGGGCCGGGTCCTGGCCCTGAAAGGAAGTCAGCCCGCGTCGTCCTCGGCGGTGGGGCCGACCAGCAGCTCCTCCTCGATGACCTCGCGGGCGCCGCGGACCTGGGCTTCGATCTGGGCGGCGATGTCCGGATTGGCGCGCAGGAACTCGCGGACATTGTCGCGACCCTGACCGATGCGCTGGCTGTTCCAGGAGAACCAGGAGCCCGACTTCTCGATCACGCCGCCCTTGACGCCCAGGTCGATGATCTCGCCCAGCTTGGAGATGCCTTCGCCGTACATGATGTCGAACTCGACCTCGCGGAACGGCGGGGCCACCTTATTCTTGACCACCTTCACCCGGACGTTGTTGCCGATGATCTCGTCCCGGGCCTTCACCGAGCCGGTGCGGCGGATGTCGAGGCGGACCGAGGCGTAGAACTTCAGGGCGTTGCCGCCGGTGGTCGTCTCGGGCGAGCCGTACATGACGCCGATCTTCATCCGGATCTGGTTGATGAAGATGATCATGGTCTTGGCCTTGGAGACCGAGGCCGTGAGCTTGCGCAGGGCCTGGCTCATCAGGCGGGCCTGGAGGCCGGGCAGGGAATCGCCCATCTCGCCCTCGATCTCGGCCCGGGGTGTCAGGGCCGCCACCGAGTCGATCACGATCACGTCGATGGCGTTGGAGCGCACCAGGGTGTCGGTGATCTCCAGGGCCTGCTCGCCGGTGTCCGGCTGGGCGACGAGGAGTTCATCCAGGTTGACCCCCAGCTTGCGCGCATAGGCCGGGTCCAGGGCGTGCTCGGCGTCGACGAAGGCGGCGGCGCCGCCGGCCTTCTGGACCTCGGCCACCACATGCAGGGCCAGGGTGGTCTTGCCTGAGCTTTCCGGGCCGTAGATCTCGATGATCCGCCCCTTGGGCAGGCCGCCGATGCCCAGGGCGATGTCCAGGCCGAGGGAGCCCGTGGACACCGCCTCGACCTCCATGGTCGCCTTGTCCCCGAGCTTCATGACGGCGCCCTTGCCGAAGGCCCGGTCAATCTGGGTCAGCGCCGCCTCGAGGGCCCGCTGCTTCTCACCGTCTTCTTTCACCACGAGCCTCAACGCCGCCTGATTGGTCATGATCCGGGGTCCTTATCCCATGATTCCGCGGCCCGGGGCCGCTCATCGACGCCTGCCGCCGATGACCATAGCGGTACCCGGTTTGTTCTCTGTTCGCAAGACGTTCTCTTTCGCCCTGGACAAGGAGAGACGTCCGTTCCTGTCGTAGCCCTTACCGGTGACCCATCGGCCTGGTGCGACCTCTAATGGGTCCGACCACGACGCTGCTGAAGCTTTTCCCGCCCACTGCGGATCTCCGCCGGGATGAACTTGCCATCGCCGTCCGCATCGAACACGGCGAACGCCCCGGCGGACCCCGCCCTGCTCGATCCAGTCAGGGCCCGCGCGCTGTTCTGGCGGCCGGCCTGAGGCCCGCTGAAACTACCAGCGCCGGACCCGGCCAACGTCGACATGAACGAAATCGGAAGCGGGATAGAAGCCGACCCCGCCGCGGCCCAGCGCCAGGGCGGCGTCCCGGAGACGGGCAAGCGGGACGCCGGGAATCCGGATGTCCATGGCCATGCCCTTCATGTGCAGGCTGCGCGTGGCGACGCCGGAGGATCGGGCGCTGAGGGTGGCGTTTGAGGCCGGCGAACGATAGCCGGAGATCACCTGAACCGCGTCCGGCCGCCCGAACTGGCCGGACAGGCCGGCGACCAGGTCCAGAAGACCGGGCGCCATGGGGTGCGCCTCGCCGGTGCGGTGATCCCGCAGGACATTGTTGAGCGCCGCCAGGGCGTCGGGCAGGTAGCGCCCCGCCTCGAAATAGGTGGCGGCGAGCCGTTCTCCCGTATGCAGGTTGAGAAGCGAAAGGCGCCGGGGCGCGGCGGCCGAGGCTCCGCTGGCGATGACGGCGGGGGCGGCCAGGCCCAGGGCTCCGGCCAGCAGGCGGCGGCGTCCGATCATGGACAGGTCTCCTCTGCGCCCCGGCGACGGTTTGCCCGCGCGGAGACGGGCTGGCAAGAGCGCCGCTGATCACAAAGCCGCCAGCGCCGCCGCCAGGCGCGCGTCCCAGCCATAGATGTCGTCGAGGAAGCCCGCGCGGCCTTCCGGATCGGCGCGGACCGTCCAGTGAACGACCACCAGGGGAACAGGCCGGGCCAGGCCGACCCTGAGGGTCTGGCCCGTGGCGAGGTCCGCAGCCAGGCGCGCGCCGCCACGGCCCTGGGGTTCCAGAAGGAGATCGGCGAGGATCATGGGCTGCTCGACCCGCACGCAACCGTGGCTGAGATGACGCTCGGACCGGCGGAAAAGGTCGCGGCCCGGCGTATCGTGCAGAAAGACCCCGAAGGGACTGACAAGGTCGAACTTGACCAGGCCAAGAGCGCTTTGCGGACCGGGCTGCTGCTGCAGTCGCCCCCCGATCTGGACATAGCCGTTGCGCTGGAGATAGCCCGGGTCCCGGGCGATGCGAGGCCAGATTTCCTCGCGGGCGATCCGGTCGGGGACATTCCAGGGCGGATTGAGAACCACGGCGTTGATCTCGGACAGGAAGAGCGGGGTCGGGTCGCGGACGGCCCCGACGATCACCCGGAAGGTGCGGACCGGACGGCCGGACCGATAGAGAACGCCGGTCGCACCGCCGGTATCGACCTCGATGCGGTCCGCCGGGAGGGGACGTGGCAACCAGCGCCAACGCTCCAGGTTGGCCTCGATCCGCGCCAGGCGTTCGCTGGCGGGAAAACTGAGCCGGGCCAGAGTCAGGGGACCCAGGACGCCGTCAGCCTCAAGGCCGTTGCGGGCCTGCCAGGCGGCGAGGGTGTGTCTCAGGGCTGCGTCAAAGACTTCGTTCCGCCCGGATGCAGGGGCGGCGTCGCCCTCGGCCTCGAGGCGGCGGCGCAGCGTCAGCACCCCGGCCCCCGCATCGCCCTGGCGAAGCCGCAGGCCCTCCGGAAGCCCCTCCCAGCCCCCTGCGGCGACAATTCCGGCGTAGCGCCGACGCGCCGCCACAAGGGCGTCGTAGGTGGGAGCCTTCGGGGACAGGTTCGCGACCCACTCCGCCAGTCGCCCTGCCGCGAGGACCGCAGCCATTTCCGCATCCGGAGTCCGAAGCGCCGGCGTTTGCGCCCAGAGGGGATCGAGGTCGGCGGGCCGGAACCGGAGCCCCAGCTCGACGCGGGCGAGACTTTCAGTCGCCTCCCAGACGGAGGCGTCGCTTTCGTCCAGGCCCGGCGCCGGGCGCCCCGAGCGGACAAGGGCGGCGGACAGCGCGGCCCGATCCGCCGCGCTCAGGACAAGCTCCGGCGGCGGCGCCGCGCGGGCTGGAGCGCTCCATCCCGCGGCGACCGCGAGGGCGACGGCGAAACTGAAGGCGAACAGCTTCATGGACGTGCTCCGGGGTCAGGCGCCGAGCCCCCCGACTCCTCGCGGGAACCAGGGTAGGCGGTTCCGGAGACCCCCGACAATCCCGGGACAATCCCGGACCCCCTTCCCATCCGGCGGCGGCCGGTCAAGGATGACGCCGAGTTCTGGAAGGAGCCCCCGCCATGACCGAAGCGACTTCGCCTGCCGACGAGACGACGGACTGGGCCGCCCTGTCCGCAGACCTGGAGCAGACCCTGCGCCTGCGCTCCATTCCCTTCGCCATGAAGATGTTCGAGCTGCGGGAGGACATGGAGGCCATCCCCCGGATTCGCCGCCCGAGCGCGGTCCATACCCTGGACCAGGTGGTTGGACAGGCCTCCCGGCTTGGCTGGACCGTCGGCGTCACCGCCGAGGACCTGGTCGGCGCCCAGTGCCGGGCGGTGGTGGGCCTCGGCGGCGCCAAGACCGACGACTGGCGCTCCGGCCGGCACATGAAGGGGGTCTGGTTCGAGGATGACGCGGGCGCGGCGGCCCACCAGGCGGCCATGCACTGTGTTCCAGACGGCCAGTTCGAGGCCCTTGCGGTCTCGCCCCTGGCGAGCGGCCGGCTGGGAGAGCCCGACATCGCCCTCTTCTACGCCACGCCGGGCGCCATGATGTACTTCATCAACGGCCTTCAGTGGTCCGGCTACAAGAGGTTCGACTGGAGCGTCGTGGGCGAGTCCGCCTGCGCCGATTCCTGGGGCCGGGCCCTGACCACCCGGACGCCCAGCCTGTCCATCCCCTGCTTCGCCGAGCGGCGATACGGAGGCGTGCTGGACGACGAGATGCTGATGGCGACCCCGCCGGAATACCTGGTCAAGGCCCTGGCCGGCATGAAGGCCCTGGCGCGCAACGGATTCCGCTATCCCTTCCCGCAGTACGGCGTGCAGCAGGACGTCCGCGCCGGCATGGCGGTCAGCTACGGCAAGGATTGAGAGCCCGGATCAGGCCCGCCGGCGCAGGGCGCTGACCGCCAGTCCGCCCAGGACGGCCGAAAGCCCGCCCGCCAGCATTCCGGCGAAGAGAAGCCCGGACAGGCCCGGAAGAGTCGCCAGGGCCGGAGAGGCGGAACTCACCAGGCTGGCCCCGGCCACGCCGCCCAGGGCGCCGAGCACCGCATTCGCGAGGGGGCCCGGATCCGCAGACCTGAGGACGTGCGACGCCATGCAACCGCCGACGATTCCGCCGACAACCTGAACGATCAGGACCAGTTGCTCCGCACCCATTGGCGCGCCTCCGCAAAAGGTGAACGTTTGGTAACGAATACGCCCATAACCCCGCCCGGGGGTCAACTGGCCCTCACCGGCTTGTGATCAGGCGAAGAGATCCCCGTAGGCCTGCCTCAGCAGGGCCTTCTGGATCTTGCCCATGGCGTTCCTGGGCAGGGCGTCCACGAAGACGATGCGCTTGGGCGTCTTGTAGCCCGCGAGCTGGCCCCGAAGACGGGCGATCAGCTCCGTCTCTTCCCCCTGCCCCTCGACGACGGCCACCACGCCCTCGCCGAAGTCCGGGTGGGGGACGCCGATGACAGCGCTCTCGCGCACCCCGGGCTGCTCGTCGAGGATCAGTTCGATTTCCTTCGGGTAGACATTGTAGCCCCCCGAGATGATCAGATCCTTCGCCCGACCCGAAATCCAGAGCCGGCCGTCGGGATCCATCCGGCCGACGTCTCCGGTGATGAAGTAGCCGTCGGCCGTGAACTCCTCGCGTGTCCTCTCGGGCATGCGCCAGTAGCCGGTAAAGACGCTGGGCCCACGGATCTCGATGACGCCGGTGGCCTCTCCGCCGCCGATGCGCACGTCGACACCAGGAAGGGCGAACCCGACGGAACCGGCGATCCTCTCACCGTCCAGGGGGTTGGTGGTGATGATCACCGCCTCGCTCATGCCGTAGCGTTCCAGGATCCGGTGACCGGTGCGCGTCTCGAAGGCGTCGAAGGCGCTCTCGAGCAGGGGGGCTGAGCCGCTGATGAAGAGCCGCATGTGGGAGACGGTCTCCCGGGTCAGCCCGGGGTTCGCCAGGAGGCGGCTGTAGAAGGTCGGTACGCCCATCATCACCGTGGACCGGGAGAGCCCCTCGAGCACTGCGGTCTCGTCGAAGCGGTTCAGCCAGACCATCGGGCAGCCGGAGAGGAAGGCGCAGTGCAGGGCCACGAACAGGCCATGGACGTGGAAGATGGGCAGGGCGTGGAGCAGGACGTCGTCCGGCGAGAAGCCCCAGGCCTCGTGCAGGGCCAGGGCGTTGGCCGCCAGGGCCCCGTGGGTCAGCATGGCCCCCTTGGACCGGCCCGTCGTGCCGCTGGTATAGATGATGGCGGCCAGATCGCCCGGAGTGCGGGGCTCGATCCGGGGATCCGGCGCCAGATCCCGGGCCCCGGCCACGAAGCCTTGGGCATCCTGGATGAAGATGGCCGGCTTGGCGTCGTCGAGGAAGTACTGGACCTCGGACGGGGTGTAGGCCGCGTTCAGCGGCAGGAAGACCGCGCCGATCCGCAGGGTCGCCAGGTAGATGACGACGGCCTCGATGGACTTCTCCACCTGCAGGGCGACCCGGTCGCCAGGCTGGACCCGCGCGGCGCGCAGAGCGGCGGCGGTCCGGGCCGCCAGGGTCTCGAGGTCGCCATAGGAAACATCGGCGGCGCCGGGCTGGCGGAAGGCTGGCCGGTTTCGGTCGGCCGGAAATCCCGAGGCCAGCAGGCTGAAAAGGTTCCCGGACATGGCT
>NZ_JADCBG010000064.1 GCF_020253645.1 Phenylobacterium sp. | reverse complement strand
TCATCCGGTCGCGCATGGCTGCCTCACAGATCGATGCCGTCATTGGGATCGAGCGCCACCTGCCGCGCCACGCCGCGCATCTGCTGCCGCAGCGCCTGCCCCTGCCGCGCGGCGTCCTCGGGCTCATCGTCCAGCATGATGGCGAACTCGTCGGCCGCTGCCGGTCCGGTCGTTTCCTTGGCGATCGCGACATGGTCGGGCAGCTCCGGCTCGCGCCGCAGACCGCCATTGGCTGCGTCTTCTGCCTTGTCGAGCTGGGCCGCGAGGTCTGCGTCGGGCCGCTGCGGCTTCAACTCGGCCCAGGCGTCCTTTCGAGTCGAACGCCTGCATTTCGTCGGATCCGGCGACGGCAGGATGCGCTCCTTGAACCGGCGATCCTCGAAATAGCGGGCCTTCTTGGCTCGGATGGGATGGACACCGGCGGCCATGACGATCTCGTCGGTCGCTGGCAGTTGCATCACTTCGCCGGGGGTGAGGAGCGGCCGCGCCGTCTCCGAGCGCGAGACCATCAGGTGACCGAGCCATGGGCTGAGCCGATGCCCGGCATAGTTCCGCATCGCCTTCATCTCGGTGGCGGTGCCGAGCGCGTCGCTCACGCGCTTGGCGGTGCGTTCGTCATTGGTCGCGAAGCTCACCCGCACATGGCAGTTGTCGAGGATCGCATTGTTCGGGCCATAGGCCTTCTCGATCTGGTTCAGCGACTGGGCGATGAGGAACGACTTCAGGCCGTAACCCGCCATGAAAGCGAGTGCGCTCTCGAAGAAGTCGAGCCGGCCGAGAGCTGGAAACTCGTCGAGCATCATCAGCACGCGATGCCGCCGGTCTCGCGCATGAAGATCTTCGGTCAGGCGCCGGCCGATCTGGTTCAGCACCAGCCGGATGAGCGGCTTCGTCCGGGATATGTCCGATGGCGGAACCACCAGGTAGAGCGTCGCCGGTTTCTCGTCGGCGATCAGGTCGGCGATCCGCCAGTCGCAGCGGCGCGTCACCTCCGCCACCACCGGGTCGCGATAGAGGCCCAGGAACGACATGGCGGTGGACAGGACGCCCGAGCGCTCGTTGTCGCTCTTGTTGAGGAGTTCGCGCGCGGTCGACGCCACGACGGGATGGGAGCCGCCGGCTCCGAGATGCGGCGTCGTCATCATCGCCTTCAGCGTGGCTTCGATCGGACGGCGCGGATCCGACAGGAAGGCGGCGACACCGGCCAGCGTCTTCTCCTCTTCGGCGTAGAGGACATGCAGGATGGCGCCGACGAGCAGCGAATGGCTCGTTTTCTCCCAGTGATTGCGCTTGTCGAGCGAACCTTCGGGATCGACGAGAACATCGGCGACGTTCTGCACGTCGCGGACTTCCCACTCGCCGCGTCGCACTTCCAGGAGCGGATTGTAGGCGGCCGACTTGGCGTTGGTGGGATCGAACAGCAGGACGCGGCCGTGCCTCGCGCGGAAGCCGGCGGTCAGCTGCCAGTTCTCGCCCTTGATGTCGTGGACGATGGCAGAGCCCGGCCACGTGAGGAGCGTGGGGACGACGAGACCGACACCCTTGCCCGATCGCGTCGGTGCGAAGCACAGGACATGCTCCGGCCCGTCGTGCCGAAGATAGGCGTCGCCGAGCTTGCCGAGGACGACCCCATCGGGTCCGAGCAGGCCAGCTGCCTTCACCTCCCGGAGTTCGGCCCAGCGAGCCGAGCCATAGGTCTCGACATTCTTGGCCTCACGGGCGCGCCACACCGACATCGCGATGGCGACGGCGATGGAGATGAAGCCGCCGGAGGCGGCGATCACCGCGCCTTCGACGAAGATCGGCGGCGCATAGGCGTCGTAGAAATACCACCACCAGAAGAATGCGGGTGGGTGGTAGACCGGCCAACCCGCCAGCTCGAACCAAGGCGTGCCGAGCTGCGCCTGAAAGCCGAGCCGCCAGGCGGTCCATTGGGTCGCGCCCCAGGTCGTGAGCAGCACGATGAGGAAGACGGTGGTGATCTGGCCCCAGAGGATTTTCGTCGCGGACATCGGTGGCGGTCCTTTCTTCCTTGTCGGTCAGAGCGCGAGCCCGCGCTTGCGGCCGAGACCCCATTCGATGCCGCCGCCGTCGTTCACGGCGCCGGCAACATGCTGGCCGAGCTTGCGTTCGATCTCGCGGGACCAGGGCACGAGCTGAAAGCCGAGGCCCCCATCGCGTCCCTTGCTCTCGATCATCGCGAAGCGGCCGGAGGAGAGGTCGAGACGCTGGCGATAGATGCCGGCGACCTGATCGCCGGCGGCCAGCTTGATGTGCGCCAGACCGGTCTCGGCGGAGAGGCGCGCCCCGACCGCATCCAGTTCGCGCCGCCGCAGCGTGGCGAGGAGGTCGCGTTGCAGGATGATCCGCTGACCTTGGCGGCGACCGAGGCCTTGGTCGGTGAGATGCTCGGCCCGCGCCTGCAGAGCGTCGCGCACCTCGCGGCCGAAGCCCCCCATCGACAGCGGCATAGGGTCCGCTTCCACCAGCCGATGGTCCAGCCACGTGGCTCCCGGCGCCCTGATCTGCCGGCTGAGATCGAGGTCTGACCGGTGTGCGAGGACCAGTGTCGGGCGCGGCTCATCGGCACGGCCAAAGCGCCGAACTTCCACGATGCCGCCGATCGGGGGTGCGTGCTCGAAGGCCTCGACACCGCGGAACCGGACATGGTGGGCCCGGCCGTCGGTGCCGTCGATCACCGCATAGGCTTCGCCCGTCAGCTCATCGTGCAGGCCGCGATCGACCAGCCGCCCGATGATCGGCGCCTGTCCGCTGCCGCCTTCGATGACATAGTCGGCGACAGCGCGATCCTCACCGCGCTCGGCGAAGGCCCGGTGCATGGTCTTGATGATGTCCCCGCGAAGCCCGAGGTCGCGCAGGTGGCGTTCGGCGTCGAGGCCGACCATCCACTCGCCGGGCCTGGCGGATGACGCGAGGCCCATCTTCTCCAGGTGCTGGAGCCGGCCGATCATGAGCCGGCGGGTCTGGGGATCACCGGCACCGGATTGCTCGGGACGAAGATCGATGAAGCCGGTCTCGTCGGCGGCTATGCGAATCTCGACATCGAGGCGAGTCCAGCGCTCGGCGGTCATTTCGCGCTCGAGCGCCGTCTTGATCTCGTGCTCCGGCTTCGGGCCGAGTTCGATCGACACGAGATCCTCGGCCCGGGATCGCAAGCCGCGGCTGATGTAGTCGCGTGAGATGACGAGGTCGGCGCCCTGGGCGTCAATACCTCGCACCAGCAGGTGGACGTGGGGATTGTCGGTGTTCCAGTGATCGACCGCGACCCAATCGAGCCGGGTCCCGAGGTCGGCTTCCATTTGGCGCGCGAGGTCGCGCGTGAAGGCGCGCAGATCCGTCATCTCGCCGGCGTCCTCGGGCGAGATGATGAAGCGGAAATGGTGCCGGTCGTCCTTCGAGCGCGCGGCGAAACCAGCGTCATCGGCGCGGTCGCTGTCGGCATCGAACATCACGGCCTTTTCACCGTCGCGCGTGACGCCGTCGCGCTTGAGATAAGAGAGGTGGGCATTGAGCGGCGCAGACCGAAAGGCCCGGCCCTGGTGGCGGGCGATCCGCGCCTTGACGACGACGCGGCGCGACGAGCTGAAAAGCCGCGCGCGGCTGAAGGCAATCCGTCCGCGCCCGAAGCTCGAACGGCCATAGCCGGACGCCTTGCGGCCTGGACCGCCGCCGGTGCCGACATGCCCCGAGCGCTTGGCGGCGCGCAGGACTTGGTTGATGAAGCTCTTGGGCTTCGGCGCCCGCGTCGAACCGATGCGGCCCGGCCGGACCCGGAAGTCGCTGTCGCCGTCGCTCATCGCCGGCCTCCGGCGGGCCAAACGCGGGACAGTGCCGGCAATGTCCTTGAAATATCGTGGAAAATAGCCGGAACCGGCACTGCCCCCGACCGACCGGCACGTGAAAAGCCATGCGAAAGCAATGGCTTGCACGCGAGTGGCGAGCCGCTTTTATCTCGCCGTCTGTTGCTCGTGTCTGCCTCGCCCCAACCGCCCGATGCCGCCTCTTTCCGGGAGATCGCTACACCGCGCCGGAGTGCGATTCTGGTCATGGACGCCCCCCATCATCGGCGCGGGTCACGAAGATGCCTGCCGTCTGCGTCGAACCGGCGGTTGGGGGTTGCTGCGGATCTGCCGTTCGGCTGCCGTTCCTTTGACGATCGGGCTGCGATCGTTCCGCTGCAACGCTGCCGTCGGAGCGCGCGACGAACAACGGAGACCGAGTCCACGCGAGCGGGTCGACGGTCGCGACAGCGACGCCGGCAGCGAGCGGCTCACTGCCGATCAACGGCGCGATCGCGGCCACGTAGGCGATGGTCTCGGCGGGCAGCGCGCGGCCAGCCGAGAGATAGTCATCGTAGCGCCCGGGGCCGGCATTGTAGGCCGCGAGGAAGCCCGGCGCGCCGTAGCGATCGTGCATTTCGCGCAGATAGGCTGCACCAGCGAGGATGTTGTCGCGCGGGTCAAAGGGATCGGCGCCCAGACCGTGGCGCGCCCGCAGATCTGCCCAAGTCGCGGGCATGATCTGCATGAGTCCCATCGCGCCTTTGGGCGAGACCGCGCGGACACGACCGCCGCTCTCGACGCGCATGACTGCCCAGATCCAGCGTTCGGGAATGCCGAACCGCTGCGCTGCCTCGGCGACCGCTCGTGTGTAAGCCGAGCCTGCCGCGGGTCGCTCGATGACCGAGGTCTGCGCCAGAGACGGCGCGGGCATCGCGCGGGCAAAGGCCAGGCCGGAAAGGAGAAGGAAGGGGAATCGGCGGGCGGCCCCTTTCGCTCCGGCAGCGGGCTGACGACGGGAGACGTGCATCGATCAGTCCCGCTCGCTGCGCTTGGTCGGCCGGTTCCAGTAGAGACCCCATGCTGATTTGTGGTCGGCCGACTGGAACAAGTTGGCTCGGATCGGCTGCGCGAAGGTCGGATCGTCGAGCTGCAACGACACATATTCGCCGGCCTTCTCGCCGGTGCGCTTCCATCCCGCCCCCACTTCCGGCCCATCGGCATCATCGCCGAGGTGAACGCGATAGTCGGGCGCGTTCTCGGCGTCGGAGTGCTCCGCCGCCACCAGCACCAGAGCGGCGTCGAGAGCGAGCGTGCGGATGCGGCCGCCATAGCCGCTCTTGGTGCGGGTGAATTCTCCTATCAGGCTCATGGCAACCTCCTTGGCGATGCGGTGGAACGGGTCATGGCTGCGCCGTCACCGCGTCGGCGCGCGCCAGACGAAGCGACCGTCGCCGTCTTCGTCGGTGTAGAGAGGCGTGGCCCGGCCGATCACGGTGGTGACGGCGAGAGGCCCGAAGTAGCGGCCGTCCAGGCTGTCCCGGACGCCGATGTTCATGAGGAAGAGTTCGCTCGCGCCGATCCGGTGGCAGCCTCTCCAGATAGGCAGCGTGCGTCCCAGACGGTCGCGGTCGAGCGCATTGCCGACGGTGATCCCGTCGACGGTAATGTCCCCTCCCGAACGGCAGACTGTCTGCCCGGGAAGTGCGGCAACGCGCTTCAAGAGCGGTACGCCGCGCGGCAGATAACCCCGGTCCGCGAGGAAGGCGGCAAGCGGCTCCGGCGCATTGACCGCGACAAGGTTGGTGACCTCGAGCGGCGTAGCCGAACCGATCTCATAGAGGCCGACCGGGACGCTGGCCGATGCGTTCCAGACGAGCCGCGGTGCAACGTGCACCATCGCCAGCGTGATCAGGAGGAGCGCGGCGCCCGTGGCCGTCAGCAGGTAGCCGGCGCGCGTCATGGCTCGGCCCTCTGTCGCAAGCGCCAGGCGCGGTGCTGCTGTCGGGAGTAGGATCGCGGGGCGTCCCCGGCGGCGAGCCGGTTATGGACATGGCGCCAATAGTCAGGCGCAGCTTCGGCGGGATCGATGTCCAGCGCTTCGATCGCGTCGATCAGAAGCAGCACGCGTTCGACGTTCGGCCAGCCGCTCGTTTGCAGCAGGATTTCACCACCGGGCCGCACCGAGGGGAGCGTCTGATAGCCTTCGCCCGCGCCGACGGCGCGCAGGATGTCGATGCGCGAGACGACGGTGCCAAAGCCATTCGATGCCCAGCGGACGAAGGCGAAGACAGCCCCGGCGGGGAAGCTGAGGACGCGGCGCCGTCGGTCGAGGATCTGCTCGTGGACCGCGTCGCCGAAGCGGATCCAGTGCTCGATCTGCTTCTCGCGCCAAACCAGTTCGACCTCGGTGAGCCGACCGGGAGGTGATGACGGCCGAACGCCCGCTGCGCCATGAATTGCCGGTGCGCTCATGGCGCGTCCCCCTCGGCAGGAAAGGCGCCTGCGAGGAGCTCGCGCAGCATGTCCGCGACGGTTTGGCCGCGCTGGAACGCGGTGACCTTGATCCGGCCGCGCAGGTCCGGCGTGACGTCGATCGTGAGGCGCGCGGTGTAGGCCATGGTGTCGGCCTTGCGGCCGTGCGGATCGTCGGCGGCCTTGATCCAGGTGTCCGGGTCGCCGGGCCGCGCGGCGAAGCTGCGCCTGGTCATGGTGCGAGCCTCCCGACGTCGGCGCAGAGCGCTGCGATCTCGCGCGTGCCGGCACGCTGGCCATCGAGCTCCGAGATCAGGCGGCCGGATTGCGCGGCATCCGCAAAGCCGACGCGTTGGCCGATCGCGCTCGCCAGCACCGGCGGATCGTGTTCGGCAAGCGCCTTGGCGGTCTCGCGTGCGATGATGGTGCGCGCGCCACAACGGTTGAGCACGAACCGGGCGACAAGCGATGGGCGGAACAGGCGTGCTTCGCGGAGCAGTGCCAGCATCTCGGCCGACGCCCATCCGTCGAAGGGCGACGGCTGAACCGGGATGAGGACGAGATCGGCGGCAAGCAGGGCCGATCGCATCAGCCCGGCGACGCGCGGCGGCCCATCGATCACCACATGATCGGCGCCGCGCGCCAGTTCGGGCGCTTCGCGGTGCAAGGTGTCGCGCGCCAGCCCGATGACGGCGAAGCGGCGGGGCAGGCCTTCACGGGCGCGGGCTTCGGACCAGTCGAGCGAGGAACCCTGCGGATCGGCGTCGATGAGCATGACACGCTGGTCGCGGCTGGCCCATTCGCCGGCGAGATGGAGCGCGAGCGTCGTCTTGCCGACGCCGCCTTTCTGGTTGAGCAACGCGACGATCATGACCGCGCGCTCCGTCGGCCGCGGGGTGGTTTTCCACCGTCGCCCCGCTCCAACAAGAAGTTAGAATCTTTGTTAGACTCTAAGTTAAGGCTCGGAATTGCCGTTTCAGGCCAGAGGGTTAGTTGCGATCCGCGCGCCCGAAGTCCCGATACGGCTGCGCCCGAAATCCCGATACCATTTGCGCCCGAAGTCCCGATCGCATCCACAACGCCATCCACAGGCCCTGTGGACAAGTTGATGGGTCGAATGTGCAGGCGTTCTTGACGACCCGCACGCTCCAGAGCCAAGCGATAGCCGGGCAGCGGCTGGCGGGCGACGATGCGGCGGATGTCGATGGCGAAGTCGGAAACACGCGCCTGGCTGCCCGATTTGGCGTGCAGGTGCGCGATTTCGAAGGTCCAGCCCGCTGGCTGACGGCCGGCATGCTTGCGCGCGACCCGATAGAGCCAGCGCTCGATGCCGCCGGTCAGTCGGAAATAGGCGGGATCGATGGCGAGGACGAGCGAGCGGTCGATGACACCGCGATAGAGCCAGTCGGGCAGGACGAATTCCATGCCTTCCACGCGGCCGTCGCGCGTCGTGCATTCCCCCCACTCGTTGATCCAGGAGAATTGCTGACGCCGCCAATTCTCGCCGTTGCGGATTGTGGTGCGGATGACCGTCGACTGAAGGCGCGCCAGAGCGCCCTTGAGGAGCCGATAGTCGCGCGATCCGGTCTGGCGCCCGATCGCGGTCAGGAGTTGATACGGCGTAAACCGCAGGAAGCGTGAGGTTTGGAAGCCGAGGTTTGCGGCTTCGACGATCTGGCTCGCGGCCCAGATCAGGATATCGGCGTCCCAGATCGTGGCCATGCCATGCTCCGGGACCGCGAAGACTTCGACGCGGACGTCGCCGGCTTCATAGTGGATTGGTGAGGTGCGCTTGGCCTTGGCGAGCGAGAAGAAGGGCCGCTCCATCAGATCGCGCTGATCGCGCGGGCTGGCGTCGCCGGTGGCGACGACGAACGGATCGAGCCGTGATCGTTCGCTTGAGGAGAGGGCGCGCTGCCGCGGCGGCATATCCGACGGCTCAGCGGGCTTGGCCGCCGCCAAAGGCAGGCGTGACGGCAGCATGGCGCTTGGCGGGAAGGACACTGCCGCGCGGATCGGACGTCGAGGTGACGAAGCCGCGGTCGGCCCACGCTTTCAGGTCCTCGAGCGCGTAGACCACGCGCCCGCCAAGCTTGCGATAGGCGGGACCGGTGCCGTAGGTCCGGTGCTTCTCGAGCGTGCGATCCGAGAGACCGAGGAAGCGGGCCGCTTCAGGCGTGCGGAGAAAGCGTTGCGGCACGCCGGCGCCATTGGGTGACATGATCGGGCCTCCGAGTTTGCGCGAGAGCCGCAGGGGGACAGCGGCGGTTGGCGGCTACCCTGGCGGACCGCGAAGTTGCGGAGGGAGTGGGAAGCTGGCGGGAGCAAATCCCCACACCAGGCGTGCTAACGTCGACGGCGATGGCTCAGCAGGCGTCGATAGCCGCCGGCGATCATGGCGAGGCCGCCGCGCACGAGGTCCATCGTCGCAAACCTGCGCGAGGATGTTTTCCACGGTTCATCAGCAAGGTCGCGCGTGCCGAACAGTGTCACGGCGATTTCGCGGTAGCTGGCGCCGCTGAGACGACCGTCCACGGCCTGCAACATCCGTCGCGCACGTTGACGTTGCTGCCGCGTGAGCCTTGTGTCGGCAGGGATCGCGCGACCATGAAGCGAACTCAGGAGACGGGCGACGGCCTCGAGCCGATCGAAGCCTTCGGGGCCGAGCGGGATGACGGCCGCCGCGCCTTCGTCCGCGCCGAATCCGCTGAGGCGCAGGATCTGGAGCCGGTCGCCATTCGTGAGGGTGTGGACGAAATGGGAGCCTAGCGCGTCTGATTGGCCGGGCGCCTGCGCGTCAATGTATTGTGACGTGTCGTCCTTCGGCAGGATGGCGGGCGGTGCGGTCAGTAGTACGACGCCAGTGTTCACGGTGGGCGCCCAGATGGGCGCGGCCTCTTTGGCGTCGAGGGCCGGCGACAACAGGAAATCGCAGCCCCCATCGAGACTTCGTCGCCTCGATTGCTGCGGTGTCGGCGTTCGGTTCCAACTGAGCGGCCTCGAAGTCGCGCTGATAGTCCTCGTTCCGGCGCAGCCATTCCCAAGCGAGTTCGGGCGAGACGAGGCCTTCGACGTATTCGTAGCGCTCGGGTGATCGCCAGTGCGAGATGTCGGGGGTCATGTATCCTCCGCCAGCAAACCTGCAGCAGCTTCGCTGCGCAGGATTCCGCCACGAAAGCGCCAGCGGAAGCCGGAGAATCGGAAACGGGCGATGCCGCCGCGGCATCACCCCCGCATTACCGGCGCGGGTGCTCGTGTGCGAGCTCGCGGTAGCCGTGTTGGCTCATCCACTTGGCGCGGGCGAGATGGCTGTCATGGACGCGGCGCGCGCGCTCCGGTTCGGCAGTCGGGTTGATGCCGAACAGGATCGACACGGCTTCTTCCCATGCCGCTCCGTCCGACGCGGCATCGAGGAGACGGAGGTAGAGCGTCATGTGCTCGCGATCATAGTCGGTGACCGACGCGCTCTCGGGCGGCCGTTCGAGGAATTCTGCCTTTGTCACGACGCCCCACCCGGAATCACAGAGCCCCTGCGTGTCGGCATGGCGTTAACCAAGCCCGACTTCGACGGCAACTGGTATGGCTGTTGGCCCGCAACGCGGGTTGGCCGTCGTGGAACGGCGCTAACTCCTCTTCCGCATATCGCTGGCGGCTTTTCGGCCATGGACGAGCATCACCCCTTCACCTTGGTCGGACTGCAGAAGGACGATGCCATGCGCTTCGAATGCCCGGCGCACTTGATCGCGCGTGCTCTCGTAGACCTTCAAGTCGCTTTCCGACTCGAGGCGCTTGAGCGCGGTCAGTGATACACGGGCTTCGTCAGCGAGCGTCTCCTGTGTCCAACCCAGCAGCGCGCGTGCGGCCCGCGACAGTCGGGCGGTGATCATGCATGATCACCTCCACTCGGACCTCAGCGCACGCCAGAACTACGACTATAATAGTCGTTCTCTGCTTCTCGGGCCAGACTGAAGAGCGTCTATTGCGGTCGTTCGAGTAGTTCAGGCCGCAAGCTGATTCGGATGCTTTGGGAGACGAAGACCCCGTCCGGATCGACCGGACGGGGCGTCGCTAGAGCCTCAGTCGCCGTTGCGGCGGCTGGGGCGGGACCAGATGAGGCTGAAAGCTTCGCCGTCCTCGTCGTCGAACAAGTTGGCGTAGATCGGGGCGTTGAAGCTCGGGTCGTCCAGCTTGAGACCAAGATAGTCGCGGCCTTCGTTGGAGCGCTTGGACCAGGCGGCGCCGATCTCGGCGCGACCGACCAGGACGCGGTGGCTGGGGGCGTTCTCGCCGGTGGCCCGGGTCTCGGGGACGATGCGGACGTTCTTGGCCTGAACGCTCAGGGTGACGATTTCGCCGGTGAACTCGTTCGTGCCGGTCTTCTTGAAGGTGCCGATGGTCGCCATGTCAGTTCTCCTCGATCTGAAGTCTCGAGCCCGCACCATTGCGGCCTCGATGGCGATCGATGGGCCGGAGACGATCGACGGCGCACCCCTGCCTGGGGTCCCCAGTTTGCTGGGGTAGGCTTGGGGCCTGACAGCAAAGGAGGAACTTTCTTGTCGCGCGAGGAATGACGGCGCAGCCGGCAGGGGAAGAAAGTTGTGACGCCGCTGTTGCGCCATAGGCGAGCGAGGCGTTAGCCGGTCTTCGGCCAGATCAGGCCATTGATGAGGCCGCTTGGGTGCGCTCGATCTGGCTAGATCCCGAGGGGATGACGTGGCGCCGCAGGGCATCGGCCAAGGTGGCATGCGCGGTTCACGCGATCGACTTTCTGAGCGCTCAGCTGGCACGTCGCGTCCGGCTGATGAGGGGCGCCTGACCAGTGCCGCCTGTCGACCTGCGCTTGGTTCGTTGCCGGATGAGCAGCCTCGGATCAGACGATCAGCGAGCCCGGCGGGATGACAGGTTGCGCGCTGCCGTGCGCGCCTTTTCGCCCGATTCCACGTCAGATCGACGGTTGACGCGCGGTGCATCACCGCCTTTTGGTCCGGCTGCGTGTTCAGTTCGGCATTCAGGCATTGGCAATGCCTCGGCTGGTCGATCCGGGCGGGGTCAGTGACGTCACGCGGATGAAGGCCGTGACTGCAACGGCGATTGCCCCGACGACCGAGAACACGAGCTGCCAGGTTTCCGAGGGCATGGTGTGCTTCACGATGCCATGCGTCGCGTGAAAGCCCGCGATGGCTGCGGGCGCAACGAAAGCTAGGGCGACGAAGATTTTCAGCCAGGCCGGCCGCAGGATGGCGAGCAGAAGCTGGCCGACGCCGAGTGCCATTCCGGCGGCAGCTGCGCCGATGACGATGGCGCCGACCAGGCCCGCGCCGGTCTCATGCGCCCAAATGCCCGCGCTGACGCCGATGAAGGCTGGAAGCGCAAATACGGCGAGCGTGAACAGCAACCAGCAAAGCACGCCGATGGCGGCAAGCGAACCGAGAATGGCGAAGACGATCATGGTGGTGGCCTCCGTAAGAATAGGTCTGACGGGTGCGCCATCCACCACCACCAAGGCGCGAAGCAGAGTATAGCCAAATTCGACGCGTTTCGGGAGCGGAAATCGAAGCGATCTCCGCCCGCGAAGCTGTACCGCCAGACGTCAAACTTCGAACGGATCGATCTCGGCCACGATCTCGGCATCGCCGTCGAACTCGTTGCAGGGAGTGACAGACAGCGTGCCGTCGCCCGCCCGGAAGATGATGATGGCGACCATGAGGGTGCCAGCGAGGCTATTTGCGAAGGCATATGCGTCGTTGAGGGACATCGATCCGGCTCCTGTTCCGAGCGGAGGACCATCCCCCGCTGACAGGCGCCCGAAGTGTCGGACTGAGCGCTGCAATCACCGCGCAGGCGCAGCCGAAGCGGCGGCATGCTCGCATAGCCGACCCTTTACGGGTTGATGGCGTCAGGCGATCAGTCTGACCAAGGATCAGCGCAGATAAGCGGGGGATGCGGAGTTCCAGAACAGTGGTCGGGCGAGCCAGTAAGCTGGTGTCGAGGCTGCTGTTCGTGCAAACCACAGAACTTGACGTGGTCATCAGGCGAAGGCTTTCTGCCGATATGCTTAAACCGTTCAACGCCATCCAAATTCGCGTGTCGATTGACGACATTGCGCCGCCTGCTTGGAGGCGTCTGATCGTACCGATCGACTGGAATCTGGAGCAACTCCACCTGACGATCCAAGCCGCATTCAACTGGTGGAATTACCATCTGCATGAATTTCAGATCGGTGGTTTGCGTTTTGGCGATGCGGCTGCTGCCTACGAAGGCTCCTGCGAGGATGATCCAAAGGTCTTTGAGCAAACGGACGTTCGCTTGGGTGACTTCATGAGAACTGGAGCAAGTTTCAAATACCTTTACGATTTCGGCGACAGCTGGTCGCATACAGTTGAGTTGGAGCAATGGCTTTCCTTCGATGTTGCACCAAAGACGGCTAAATGCGTCGAGGGTGCACGGGCTCGCCCGCCTGAAGATGTCGGCGGAATCCTTGGCTATGAACGGTTTCTTGAAATCTTGGCTGACCCGAGTGACCCGGAACATCGGGAAACCAAGCAATGGTGTGGAGGATATTTCGATCCCGAGTGGTTCGACCTGGCCACTGTCGACAAGGACGTGAGCAATGCACTGAAGCCCAATGTTAAGCGGCGCCTTCATCAGCCCAAACCACAAAAGGCGTAGCTGCTTCGGTGGCGCCTACGCGCCACCTGAACCGAATCTCCAGACCGGGATGCCGAGCTTCTTCGCCTTGTCGGCCAGGTTGTCCTGAATGCCGGTGCCGGGGAAGACGATGAGCCCGATTGGCAGCACGTCCAGCATCTGATCGTTGCGCTTGAACGGGGCTGAACGGCCGTGCTTGGTCCAGTCGGGGGCAAAACCGATCTGCGCGACGCCGCGGTGGTCGGCCCAGCGGGCGGCGATCTTCTCGGCCCCTTTCGGAGACTTGCCGTGCATCAGCACCATATCGGGATGCTTCGCGCGGACCTGGTCGAGCTTGGCCCAGATCAGTTGGTGGTCGTTGAAGTCGAGCCCGCCGGTCAGCGCGATCTTCGGCCCGGCGGGCAGCAGCACCTCGCGATCGGCGCGCTTGCGTGCGGCGATGAAGTCGCGGCTGTCGATCATCGCAGAGGTGAGCTGGCGATGGTTGACGCGTGAGCCATGGCGGGGAGACCAGTTCGAGCCGGTCGTCTTTCGGTAGAGGTCGGCGCCGGTGTCGCGAAAGAGTTCGAGGGCGTCGCGTCGCTCGATCAGCCGCTGTCCTGTGGCTATCAGCGCTTCGAGTTGCACGGCCTTCACCTCGGAGCCGTCCTGTTCACGCTGCCCTTGCTTTTGCGCCTGCTCGTTGTCGTCGAGTGTGCGTTCGACCCGTTCGACGGCGCGGTGGAAGCTGTTGACCGTTGACCACAGCAGGTCATCGAGGTCTGCATCGAGGCCGGTGTCGGCCATGGTGGCGATCAGCGCATCGAAGATGTCGGCGACGGCGCCTGCTATCACGCGATCTTCCGGGATAGGCCGGGGATCCGGTTCATCCTCGCGCGGGTGGAAGCCGTAGAGCTGAAGCTCGGTCAGAACGTGGTCGGTGGAAGAGGAGGTGTGGTCGGGCTCGAACTCGTCATGCTCGCTCATGGTAAGCTCCGTTCGCTGGACCGCGACCGCCGCGGCCTTCATGGCGACGAAGCCGTCGGACGGGCTGGACTGGCACCCGGAGCGAAGCGAGGGGCCGCAGCGTGAGCGAAGGACCGCAGGGGCCGGCTATTTTGTCTCGCGATGGAAAGGCCCGAGCCGGGGTCCCCGCGCGGCTTGGCCGCGTGGGGTGGAACGGGCCGCCGGAAAATAGTCGGCCACAAGGTTGCCCGGACGGACCGTCTGATGGCCGATCGCCCTCTGGAAGGCCGGGGCGCGGTCCTCTGGCGCAATGGTGATCCCAGATGCGGGCTTTATACGAAGTGCTCGACCAACAACCACCCGCCTTCATCTCGGCTAGGCTGCGTGCTCCATGAAGCGTGCGACATCCTGGGGCGCGATCTGGATGCGGATGGCCGCCCGGAGCGCCTCGAGGCCGAGGAGCCGGAGGTCTTCATTGAAGTCGCCGAGGGTCGGAGAGAGGATGAGCGTCTCGATTCCCGCGTCGTCCGCGCGGGTCATCAAGGTCGTCATCGCTACATCGCCGGCGGGATCGTCGTCACGCGCGACATACAGACGGTCCAGCGTGTCGGGGAACTGGATGGCGGCGAGATGTGCCGCTGAAAGCGCGGCCGCCATCGGCATGGTGGGCAGGACGCAGCGCAGCGACAGCATGGTCTCGACGCCTTCGCCGGCCGCCATCACTGAGCCCGGCAGTCCGAAGCGCACGGCAGACCCGAGGAGATTGCCCATCGCCCGCCTCGGTGTCTCGACTGGCGCCTTGCCCAGAGTCGCCTCGTTGAAGCCGCCGGGGTCCAGCCAGGTGCGGTGCGCGCCGGTGAGTTCGCCGTTGAGATCGGTGACGGCCGCGATGATTGCCGGCCAAATCTCGGTCGGCGCGTGTTCGTCGGGACGATAGTAGCAGCGGGGATGGAAGCGCAGCGATCCGGTTTCGTGCAAAGACGTAATGCCGCGTCTGCGCAGATAGGTTTCGGCGAGTGTGCCCCTGATCGGCTGCGCCATTGCGAACAGACGCCTCGCTGCTTCAGGCGATCCCGTTGGTGCCGCGGACGTCCTGCCTCGTCGCGGCTCTTGTGCTGGCTCTGGGTGCGGGAGGCTCAAGAAGCGCCGGGCTTCCTCAGCAATCTGCTTGAAGTCGGGAAGGCTGCAGGTTTCGCGGATGACGTCGAGCAGATCGCCATGCTCTCCGGTGGCGGCGTCGGTCCATTTGCCCGCAGCGCCTTTGCCGGTCACCGGCCCCTTGAGCCGCACGAACATCGAGCGGCCCGGCGTGTTGCGCACGTCGCCGACAAGCCAGTAGCCTCCCTGCCTTGTGCCGTTGGACAGATAGTGCCGGCACACGGCCTCGGCCTGGCCAGCAAGGCGGGCCGCCAGATCGGATGCGTCAAAGCCGGTCATCACGCGGCCTCCCGTTCAGAGATACGCGCGACGGGATAGCGCTCCATCACCTTGGCGAGGACGGCCACACCGGTCGCGTCGGTGGGAATGAACATGCGCAGCTTCCAGGAGATGATCTCGTGGAACAGCCCGTAGGACCGGAGGCGATCGCGCATCGTGTCGGAGAACCCCGACAGTTCGACTCGGTGGACGCCCATCACCCGCGCGCGGTGAAGTTGGAGGCCTTCAGCGAGATCGAGGACCGTGCCGCCTGCTACCAAGGCTGCGAAAGCATCGGCGGGTGTCAGCGTCGGCGCGCCGGTCGAGAGTGCGGTCGCTGCCCACGCCGGTGAGACTCGCCGACCGATGATGCGTTCGCCGTCGTCCGTTTGGAGGCGATAGACACGCGTGGACTCGTCCGGGAGACGCTTCCAGATCGGAAGCAGCAATCCGGCGACGACATGAATAGAGCTATCGGTGAATTCAGGGATTTGCGCCAGTTCGCGCTGCCACGCCGCCGCGAAGACATCGCGATCAGCCACCCGCCAATGGCTCTCCGCCATCGCCGCCATCGAAGAAAGGTGGTGTTCCATCGGCCGGAGCAAACGCACCCGGCGTTCAATTTCACCATCATCCAGCATAATGCTCGGGGCTGGCACCTGCACCGCCGCCCGGGCGGATCGCTCGTTGATGAGCAAGGCTGCCCGCGGGTCGGCCAGAAGCTCGAACGCCTGATCGAGCGACAGGGGCCGGTTGCGCTCGCGCTGCGTGATCGTCAGCAATCGGGTCTCGGCGCCGGTGGCGGGGTGCGTATAGATGGTGTGCCGGTCGGTGACAACGAAGCTCTCGGCCTTCAGCGTCTCCAGCCCGATGTCATAGGTGCCGCTGGCCAGCGCCCCGGCGATCCGGGCATTGAGAAGCTGCTCGAAGGCGGTGAACAACACGCCCTGGAGGTCGATGGTCAGCGCCAGCAGTCGGTTGAGAAAGGTCGTGATCGGCGGCAGCTCGTCGCGGATGCCGGTCTCGTCCATCAGGCTGAGGCCGGTGGCGCTCTCGAAGAGCTGGAGCGGGCAACCTTCGACCTTGCCGCGGACGATCAGCAGATAGAGCTGGCGAAGCGCGTCGCGCGCGTGGGGACTTTCGAGATTGTCCTCGGGTCTGAAGAGGCCCTGTCCGCCGGTCTGGCGCTGGCCGCGAGTGATTGCCCCGAGCGTGTCGAGCCGGCGGGCGATGGTCGACAGGAAGCGCTTCTCGGCCTTCACGTCGGTCGCGATCGGACGAAACAGCGGCGGCTGCGCCTGGTTGGTGCGGTTGGTGCGGCCAAGGCCCTGAATGGCGGCGTCGGCTTTCCAGCCCGGCTCGAGGAGATAGTGGATGCGAAGGCGCTGGTTCCGCGCCGCGAGGTCAGCGTGGTAGCTGCGCCCGGTTCCCCCGGCGTCGCTGAACACCAGGATGCGCTTGGCATCATCCATGAAGGCGGCGGTCTCGGCGAGGTTGGCGGAGCCGGGACGGTTCTCGACCATCAGCCGATCACCTTTGCGAATGATGCGCCGCGCGCGCCCGGTGACTTCGGCCACCATGTCGGTTCCGAAGCGCTGGACGATCTGATCAAGCGCGCCGGGCACCGGCGGAAGGCTTGCGAGCTTCTCGATCAACCGGTCACGCCGGGCGACCGCTTCGCGGCTCTCGACGGGCTGGCCGTCACGGGTAACGGGTCGCGAAGAGAGATTGCCTTCAGCGTCGGTGAACGGCTCATAGAGCTGCACCGGGAAGGAGTGCTGAAGGTAAGAAAGGACATATTCGCGCGGCGTGATGTCGACGCGCACGTCGTTCCATTCCTCGGTCGGTACCTCGGCCAGTCGCCGCTCCAACAGTGCCTCACCGGTGGAGACGATCTGGACGACAGCCGCGTGCCCCTCATCGAGATCGCGCTGGATCGAGCGGATCAGCGTCGGTGTCTTCATCGAGGTCAGCAGGTGCCCGAAGAAGCGCTGCTTGGTGCTCTCGAAGGCCGAGCGAGCGGCTGATTTGGCGCGCGGGTTGAGCGTGCCGGTCTCGCTGGTGATGTTCGCGGCGCGCATCGCGGCATCGAGGTTGTTGTGGATGATGGAGAACGCACCCGCATAAGCATCATAGATGTGGCGTTGCTCATCGGTGAGCGGGTGCCCGACCACCTCGTACTCGACGCCGTCATAAGACAGCGACCTGGCGGTATAGAGGCCGAGGGCGTGAAGATCGCGGGCCAGCACCTCCATCGCCGCGACGCCGCCGGCCTCGATGGCAGCGACGAATTCGGCCCTGGTGGCGAAGGGGAAGTCCACGCCGCCCCACAGGCCGAGGCGCTGGGCATAGGCGAGATTATGGACGGTGGTGGCGCCTGTTGCCGAGACATAGACGATGCGGGCGTCGGGGAGTGCGTGCTGGAGGCGCAAGCCTGCACGGCCTTGTTGCGAGGGTGCGACGTCACCTCGTTCTCCCTTGCCGCCGCCGGCGTTCTGCATGGCATGGCTCTCGTCGAAGATGATCACCCCGTCGAAATCGGAGCCCACCCAATCGACGATCTGGCGGACGCGCGAAACCTTCTCGGCTTTCTCATCGGACCGCAGCGTGGCGTAGGTGGTGAAAAGGATACCTTCCGGCAGTGTGATCGGTCGTCCTTGCGCGAAGCGGGAGAGCGGCGTCACGAGCAGGCGCTCCATGCCGAGCGCCGACCAGTCGCGCTGCGCATCCTCGATCAACTTGTCGGACTTCGAGATCCAGAGGGCCTTGCGCCGACCGTGCAGCCAGTTGTCGAGGATGATGGCGGCGGACTGGCGCCCCTTGCCCGCGCCCGTGCCGTCGCCCAGCATGAAACCGCGCCGAAAGCACACGGCGGATGCCGCGTCGTCCGGTGCAGCACTGACGAGATCGAACGTCGCGTCGATGGTCCAAGCGCCGCTGAGGAAGCCCGTGTGCGCCTCGCCAGCATAGATCACGGTTTCGAGCTGCGCGTCTGACAGGACGCCCTGTTTGATGAGCCGTTCGGGCAAGCGCGGGCGATAACTCGGCTTGGGCGGCGCGACCGACGCCATAGCCGCCGATTGCACGAGCTTGGTCGGATGGGCCTGAGAGCCGGGAATGCGGATCGTCTGAAGTCCGTATTCCTCGTAGATGGCGTCGGTCAGGCGACCGCCCTCGGCCGGCTGCCAGTCGAGGGTCTCATAGGCGAGATCCACGTAACTGGGCTCGTCGAGCGAGGATCTGAGAGCTGAATTCGCGGGACCGCGCGCAATCGGACGGGCAACCCGCTTCGACGTCATCGGCGACGGCGTGGGCAGGGCGAGAGAGTCCGCCAGCGTGGGGCGCGACGGAACATGCTTCGTGACCCAATCCATGAGAGTGCGCGCGTCGGGTGCGGTTCCCGGTGATGCCGGAAAGCGGGCCGGATCGTCTGCCGGCAGCTTGTCGAAGACGGTGAGCCGCGTGTCGATGGCGGTGCCGTGCTTGGCATAGACGGCGCCGTCGATGCTCGCGGTGAACACGACGCGCCCGCGCTCCTGCAGGCGCATGAACGCCTCGCGCCAGGCGGGATAGTCCGGGCCGCAATTGGCGCCCGTGATGGCCACCAGGCGCCCGCCTTCGGCGAGGCGGGCGAGCGCGGACGCGATGTGCCGCAGCGCCGCGTCGCCCATGCGCCCGGAGACATTTGCAAGTGCAGAGAATGGCGGGTTCAGCAGCACGACGGTCGGGACTGCGGCCGGGTCCAGGTAATCGTCGATCTGCGCCGCATCGAAGCGCGTGACGGGAACGGCCGGAAAGAGCGAGGAGAGGAGGCTGGCGCGGGTTTCTGCCAGTTCGTTGAGGATCAAGGTCGCGCCCGCGATCTCGGACAGGATCGCGAGCAAACCGGTTCCAGCCGAAGGCTCGAGCACGCGGTCGGAGGGCAGGATGGCGGCAGCGGTCGCCGCGATGAGTCCGAGCGGGATGGGCGTCGAGAACTGCTGGAAGGTCTCGCTGTCGATCGAGCGGCGCGTGTGCGTGGGAAGCAGCCCGGCGACTTTCGCGATCAGCGGCAGGGCGGCGGCCGGAGAACCGGCTTTGTGCAAAAGCGCTCTGCCGTATTTGCGGACGAAAAGAACGGTCGCTGCTTCGCAAGCATCATAGGCCAGCTTCCAATCCCAGGCTCCGGCAGCGTCGGACGCGTTGAAGCTCGCTTCCATCGCTTCACGAAGTAGGGTGGCGTCCACACGTCTGCCGGCTTCGAGATGGGGGAGGATGGATCGGGCGGCGCCGAGCAGTGCGGCGGTTCGGTCGGCGCGTGGCAGATGAGATGCCGGCGTATGTTCTTGTGCGGCTGGCGCGGAACGATCGTACATGGGGAAAACCTCGAAAGGAGAGCGGGAACAGGACGAGCCCATGGGCGCTCTCTCTCGACCGTCCGGGCTCAAACCCGTCCCGGCCCCTCTCGCCCTCTCGTGAGATGTACGCGTGCCTGCTTCAGCCGAAGCGCCGGCCAGCTTCGGTGAAGGTGTAGCCGTTCGCCGCAATCGCCTCGTCGACGGCCTCGTCCGAGGTCAGATGCTCGTATTCCCGTTGGAGCTGGCGGTAGAGCCAGCGGGCCAGATCTCGGAGCGCTTCGGAGACGGTATTTTCCGCATCGGTGGT
>NZ_JADCBG010000063.1 GCF_020253645.1 Phenylobacterium sp. | reverse complement strand
GTTGCACCCCCGCACCGGACTTCGTCCGGAGCTCCCCCTGATGGGGCGCAATTCGCCGCTCCAATTCCTCCCCCGCCTGAGGGGGAGGTGGACCGCGCAGCGGGCCGGAGGGGGTTTGCGGAGGCGCCGTTGCACCCCCTCACCGGACTTCGTCCGGAGATCCCCCTTGGGGTGCAGCTGAGCGCCGGCTAGCCTTCGACGAAGCCGGCCCAGGTGGCCATGTAGGTGACGAAGGGCGGGCCGAGCCCTTCGGCCTCGAGGTGGGCGCGGGTCACGGGAAGGCTCACGGGCCTGAAGTCGGGATTGGCTTTGGCCTTCTGCGGCCAGTCATGATGCAGGATGGCGGCGCGGCCGAGCAGGACGAAGTCGGCTCCGGCGTCCAGCATGGCCCGGGCGTCGGCGGCGCTCATGATCTTGCCGGCGACGCCGAGGCGCACCTCGCCGCGCGGCAGGTCGGTGAAGTAGGACATGAGGGTCCGACCGCGGTGGGCCTCCTCGACCGGCTCCTTGAAACAATCCCAAAGGGACATATCGAGGTAGTCGATCTTCGCCTCGGACAGGAGGCGGCCGGCGAGGTCGCGGACCTCCATGAGGCTGAGGCCGAACCGCTCGGGGGAAAGGCGCAGGCCCAGGTTGAAGTCGGCGCGGCAGGCGGCGCGCACGCCGTCGAGGATTTCCAGGATCAGGCGGGCCCGGTTCTCCGGTGAACCGCCGTACGCGTCGGTGCGGCGGTTGGTCTGGGCGCTCAGGAACTGGCACAGCACATAGCCGTGGGCGCCATGGATCTCCACCCCGTCGAAGCCGGCCTTGTCGGCCCGGACGGCGGCGGCGATGAAGTCGTCGCGCAAGCGGCGGACCTCGTCGAGGGTCAGGGCGCGCGAGCCGGTCTCGGCGTCCTCGGAAGGACAGACCGGGGCCTCGCCGATCAGGGCGGCGGGGGACCGCATGCCGGCGTGATGCAGCTGGACGACCGCGAGGCTGCCGGCCTTGCGGATGTCCTCCGCCAGGCGGGCGAGGCCGGGGATGTGGACGTCGGAAAAGATCCCGACCTGGCCGGGAAAGCCCTGGCCGATCCGCTGCACGTGGGCGGCGGCGGTCATGGTCAGGCCGAAACCGCCCTGGGCGCGAAGGGTGAGCCAGCGGTGCTCGTCGTAGGAGAGCGTCCCGTCGGGATGGCTCTGCAGGTTGGTGAGCGGCGCCAGCATCAGCCGGTTCTTCATCGCTGGACCGCGGATGAAACTCATCGGCGCGAACAGGTCTGTCATCGGTTTCACCCGTCTTGTTCTGTCGGCGACCCCTAGCGGACCCCCAGCTCCCGGACCAGAGCCTCGGCGCCGTAGACGTGGCGCAGGGCCTCTGTGGCGCCGGCGGTGGAAACCACCACGGTGCGGTTCAGGGTCCCGTCATAGCCATAAGCGCCGCCGAGGGAATGGATGTTCCCGTCAAAGGCGGCGCCGAGGACCTCGCCGCTCGCGCTGATCACGGGGGATCCGGAGTTGCCGCCAATGATGTCGTTCGTGGTGACGAAGTTGTAGACCGCGTCGAGGTTCATCCGGTCGCGGGCCGCCAGCCAGCGGTCAGCCAGCCGGAAGGGCTCGGCGCCTGTGGCGCGTTCGTAAAGTCCCGCCAGCCGGGTGGTCGGCGGAACCTCCGTCCCCCGCCAGGTCCAGCCCGCCACCTTCCCGAAGGACAGGCGAAGGGAGAAGGTGGCGTCCGGGTAGACCGTGTCGCCGAACACCGCGAAGCGGGCGCTGGCGATCCGGGCGGCCGCAGCCTCGGTGGGGGCGGAGACCTGGGTCTCCCAGGCCTTGCGCACGGCGCGGGCCTCGTCGTCGATCCGGAGCGCGTAGCGGATCATCGGATCCTCAGAGGCCTGGATGGCGGCCAGGCCGCCCTCCCAGAGGGCCTTGCGGACGGCCGGGTCACCCAGCTTCGAGCCGGAGACCAGGGCCGCAGAGAGGGCCTCGGGGCTCTCACGGCCAAGCAGAAGCTTGGTCACAGGATCGTCGGCGGTGAGGTACTCGCGGGTCTTGAGCAGCCAGAATTCGAGCTCAAGCTGTTCGAGGGGCGTATCGACCGGGGTCGGATCCAGGAGCTGCTTGGCCAGGAGGGGAAGCCGCGCATCGGCGAACTCCGGCAGGCGCTCAGCGCTGGGCAGGGTGCGCTCGCGGGCGCCGCGCACCAGGATCTGGGCGAAACTGAACAGGTCGGAGGCGCCACCGGAGTTCGCCTCAAGCTGCCGGAAGCGAAGGAACTGGTCGGCATGGACCTTCTGGATGGCGCTGATCTCCGACCAGGGGTCGCCGACCCGGTCGGCCAGGGCGGGATCCGCGGCCACGCGGGCGCGAAGGTCCGCTTCCTCGGCGCGCTTGGCGTTCATCAGGGAGGGCGCGTTGAGGGCGAACTGGCGACCGAAAAAGACCTTGAAGCTGTTCTCGACACCGAACAGGGTGTCGGTGGCGATCCGGCGGCTCTCAGCATCACGGCGGGAGAACTCGATCAGGCGTCCGCGAAGCTCGGAGCGCTGGAGCTGGCCGACCGGGATGACAAGATCACGCTGGGTCTCGAGCTGGGCGACCGTCAGCAACCGATCTGTGGAGCCGGGATTGCCGGAGACAAAGGTGGCCTCGCCCGGAAGCGGGGCCCGCGCCCTCCAGATCAGATGCCGGGGCGTGCGGACCGGCTTGCCGCCCTCGTAGAGTCGCAGGAAGCCGACATCGAGGGCATAGCGCGGGAAGTTGAAGTTATCGGGGTCCCCGCCAAAGAAGGCTGCGCCGAGTTCCGGCGTGAAAACAAGGCGTACGTCGGAATACTTGCGGTACCGGTAGAGCTTGTGCTGGCCGCCGCGATAAAAGCTGATCACCTGGCAGCGCACCGTCGCGTCGGCTCCGCACGAGGCTGTCTCGAGCCGGGCGTAGGCCGCGTTACGGGCCTTGACGAAGTCCGCCCCCGACAAACCCTGGGTGGCCCCGGTCACCTCGGCGGAGACATCGGTGATCGACAGAAGGATCTCGGCCTGCACGCCGGGACAGGTCCGCTCTTCCACCCGGGTCCTGGCCAGGAAACTGTCCTTCACATAGTCGGCCGATCCGCTCGAAAGGTTCTGCGCGCACTCCACGATGCAGTGCTGGTTGGTCAGGACCAGCCCGTCCGGGGAGACGATCGAGGCCGAGCAGCCGCTGGTGAGGCGCACAGAAGCCGCCTGCACCCGGTCCAGCCACTTCTGGTCGATCCTCACGCCGAGGGACTGCTCGACCCGTGCGGCGGGGAAGGCGTCGAAGGTCCACATGCCCTCGTCGGCCAGGGCGGAGGCGGGCAGGGTGAGGGCGGCCGCAGCCAGGGCGCCGGCGAGCTTCAGGTTCATGTCATCATCCGTTCGCGCCCTGATCGGGCGTTCAGAGGGCGGTTCTAGCGGCGACCGCAGCCGGTGGCCACCCCCGGCCCCGGATGGGGTTGACGCAACGCAACCTTACCTTCGATTAATGCGGCGGGTGGGATGCTGGTCCCGGAGAGTCCACTGGAGCATCCATGTCCCTCGCACTGGCCACGCTGATCCATGAATGGCGCCGCTATCAGGCGGCGGTGATCGCGCTCGCCTTCTCGGGCGTGCTGATCCTCTCGCTCTTTGGGCTGATCACCGGGCTGGTCCGCTCCATCACCGCGACCCTGGACCGGAGCCGGGCGGACCTGATCATCATGCCCCCCAAGGTGGAGAGTATTTTCGGTCCCACCGCCATTGAACTGCCCAGCCGGATCGCTCCGCAGATCTATCTGTCGCCGGATGTCCGCGACCTGAGCCCCTGGGAGATGAGCGGCGCCACCTGGAGGAACATCCCAGGTCCCGGAGAAGCCCAGCGGCAGGTCTTCGTCCTGGTCGCGATGGTGGACCCCGTACCGGACGCCGTCACCCTGCCCCGCGACTTCGGCCAGGCTACCATGACCGCGCTTCAGACGCCGCTGTCAGCCGTGGTGGACCGGTCGGGCCTCAGCGTTCTGGGCGTCCAGGTCGGCGATATGGCCATTCTCAACGGACAGACCATCGTCGTCCGCGGCGCGGTCGAGGGCTATGCGAATGTGCAGTCTCCGCAGGTGTTCGTGTCCAGGGACAGCATGATCCGATTGGGCCTGATGACACGCGGCGACAAGACCGGGCCTCTGCTTGTCCGGCTTGAGACTCCTGCGGCGGCCGTCAGGGCGCGGGATGCGCTTAACGCCCGGGCGAACGGGAGTTATCGAGCCTGGCTGCCAAGGGATCTCGCCAAAGCCAACGAGAAGGCCTTCATGGAGGAGCAGATCGTCGGCATCGTCCTGGGGTTCTCCTTCATTCTGTCGGTGCTGATCGGACTGGGCATAACCTCCCAGACCCTGCGCGGCGCGATCGCCTCCAACATCCGCGAGTTCGCCAGCCTCCGCGCCCTGGGAGTCTCGATGTCTGCGTTGAGGGGCGTGGTTCTGGAGCTGTCTTTCTGGGTCGGGGTCGCGGGCCTGATCGCCACAGCCGGTCTTATGGCCGGCGTGCTCGGCCTCGCCAGAGTCACGAATGTCACGATGGCCTTGAGCCCCCCCTTCGTCGCGCTTATTGCCGGCCTGCTGATGATGATCGCCTTGGTCTCAGGCTTCCTGTCCCTGGGCGCCCTGGCCCGCAGCCAGCCTGCGGAGCTGCTGAGATGAGCGGCGATATCGCCATTGTGGCGCGGGGCCTGACCAAGCGCTACGCCTCCGGCGGGGCGAGCCTCACCGTTCTGGACGACGTCGACTTCAACGCCCGCCGGGGCGAGATCACCCTCGTCATGGGCCCCTCAGGGTCCGGCAAGTCGACCCTGGTGGCGGTCCTGTCCGGCCTGCTGCGCCCGGACGCCGGAACCGTGAACGCCCTGGGGACAGACCTGTGGCGGCAGAGGCCCGAGGCGATCGACCGGTTCCGGATGGATCACTGCGGCTTCATCTTCCAGGGGTTCAACCTGTTCCCGGCCCTTACCGCCCTCGACCAGGTCGCCCAGGTGCTGACCTTCGCGGGGCGCCCCCGGGGCGAGGCCCGGCGCCGGGCGGCAGAGGCCCTGGAGGAGGTGGGGCTGACGCCGCGCCTCTCCCTGCGCCCGGCGGAGCTTTCTGGCGGGGAGAAACAGAGGGTGGCCATCGCCCGGGCCCTGGCGAAGCAGCCGGAACTGATCTTTGCAGATGAACCCACCTCCGCCCTCGACGGGGAAAACGGACAGAGGGTGGTCGGCCTCCTGCAGCGTGCGGCGCGCGAGCATGACGCTGCAGTGATCTGCGTCACTCACGACCACAGACTTGAAGCCTGGGCCGATCGGGTCATCCATATCGAGGATGGCCGGATCGCCGGAATGGAGGCGGAGACCACATGACGGGCCTGTTGCGCAAACCCCTGGTCTGGGGGCTCATCCTCCTGGTGGCGGCTGGAGCCGGCCTGGCGGCCTGGAGGATGCTGGCCATCCCGGAGCCTGAGCCCGCTGCCGCGCCGGCCGTCTCGCCCTACGCCGCAGCTGCAAACGGCAAGGTGGACGTCGAAGGCGGCATGATCCCGGTCGCCGCCCGTCGGGCGGGTATCATCCGCGACGTCCTGGTGAACGAGGGCGACGTAGTGACACAAGGCCAGGTGCTGGCCCGCCAGGAGGACGATGAGCCCCGCCTGGCGGCGGCGCGCGCCTCGGCGGCCCTCGGGGAGGCCCGGGCGCGCCTCGTCGGTCTGGAGGTAGCCGTCTCCAGCGCCCGTCGCGAGCGTGAACGGCTACAGGGTCTGGTCGGATCGAACTTCGTCGCTGCCCAGAAGCTCGACCAGGCGGAGGACCAGGTGCGGCAGGCCGAGGCCGATCTGGCGTCCGGACAAGCGGCGGTGGACACCTCCCGAGCGGCCTTGGCCCAGGCCCAGTATGAGCTTGAACTGACGATCGTCCGCGCCCCCGTGGATGGTCGGATCGCCCGCCGCTACGCGAACCCGGGCTCCGGCGCCTCGACCCTGAACGTCTCGACCCTGTTCGACCTTGAGCCCGGGACGCCGCGTATCGTCCGGGCGGAAGTGACAGAGGGCTCCTTGCCCGCAGTGGCGGTAGGCCAGGCTGTCGAGATCAGTCCCGAGGCCGACCCGGGAAAAAGCTATCCCGGCCAGGTCCTGAGAATCTCTGCGGTGTTCGGCGCCCGGCGACTGCAGTCGGACGATCCGTCCGAGCGTAAGGACGAGCGGGTCGTCGAGGTGGTGGTGAGCGCCGGCGAGGCGCCCCTGCTGATCGGGCAGCGGGTGCTGGTGCGCTTCCGGAAGGGCGGCGCCTGACGCGCGGCTTGACGCCCGCCCTCCCCCGCCGCACAAACCCGCCCGAATTCAACTTGGGCAGGGAGCCTTCAGATGGCGGACATCCGGTTTGACGGTAAGGTGGCGATCGTCACGGGCGCAGGCGGCGGCCTCGGCCGGCAGCACGCCCTCGAGCTCGCCCGGCGCGGCGCGAAGGTGGTGGTCAACGACCTGGGCGGCTCCGTCGACGGCTCGGGTGGTTCGTCCGCCGCGGCCGAGGCCGTGGTGGCCGAGATCAAGGCCTTCGGCGGGGAAGCCATCGCCAACGGAAGCTCGGTGACCGACGACGCCGGCGTGGCCAACATGGTCAAGCAGACCATGGACGCCTGGGGCCGCATCGACATCCTGGTCGCCAACGCCGGCATCCTGCGGGACAAGTCGTTCTCGAAGATGGAGATGTCCGACTTCGAGGCCGTGATGAATGTTCATGTCATGGGCACGGTGAAGCCGGCCAAGGCGGTCTGGGAGATCATGAAGGCCCAGAACTACGGCCGGATCCTGGTGACCACCTCCTCCACCGGCCTCTACGGCAACTTCGGCCAGTCGAACTACGGCGCCGCCAAGCTGGCCCTGATCGGCTTCATGAACACGCTGAAGCTCGAGGGCCAGAAGAACAACATCCACGTCAACGCCATCAGCCCTGTGGCCGCCACCCGGATGACCGAGAACCTGATGCCCGCCGAGGTCCTGGAGAAGCTGAAGCCGGAGTATGTGACCCCGGCGGTGGTGTACCTGGTCTCAGAAGAGGCGCCGACCGGCGTGATCCTGACGGCCGGCGCCGGCGCCTTCGCCCAGGCCCGCATCTACGAGACCGAAGGCGTCTATCTTGGCGAGGGCGGTCTGTCGGTCGAGGAGGTCCGAGACAACTTCGCCCGCATCACCGATCCCACCGGCCAGAAGGCCTATGTCAACGGCGGCGAGCAGAGCGGGAAGTTCTTCCGCAAGATGCAGGGCGGCTGACGCCACATCTGGGCCGCGATTTCCCTTGCCCTGACAGGGGGAACGCGGCCTATCCTTCCGCATGATCCGGAAACTCCGGACGAAGTGGGGGGCTATAGCGTGTCGCATGTCAAACAGGCGCCGTCGGGCGGCCGGCTCAGTCTGTCCGCCTCGCTCGCCTTCGCCGCCATCAGCCTTCCCCTCGCCGCGCTGGGTCTTTCGGTGGGAGTCCAGCTCCCCCCCTACTTCGCCAGCCAGCTCGGCGTGAGCCTCGCCGTCGTCGGAGGGGCCTTCGGCCTCGTGAGGCTGATGGACATCTGGCTGGATCCGGTGATCGGCCTTGGCATGGACCGCACGCGAACCCGGTTCGGGCGGTACAGGGTCTGGATTATGGCCGGCGCGCCGGTGCTGATCGTCTCCGTCTACATGCTCTACAATGCGCCCAAGGGCGCCACGCTCGCCTATCTGGTGATCTGGCTGCTGGCCATGTACCTCGGCCAGTCGATCATGGGGCTCTCGCACTCCGCCTGGGCCGCCGTCCTCGCCAAGACCTACGAGCAGAGATCAAAGATTTTCGGGATTCTGACCGCCGTGGGCGTGATCGGATCCCTCACGGCCCTCGCCATCCCGATCCTGCTGGAGCAGACGGGCGTCAAGGACGTCAACCCGATCCAGGCCATAGGCTGGTTCGTCATGGTCATGATCCCCATCACCCTCCTGATTGCGGTGATCCCGACCCCGGAGACCATCAGCCCCGACGACGGGGCGCACTTCAAGTTTTCCGACTACGCCAGGCTGTTCGCCCGGGGGAACGTGATCCGCGTCCTTGCTGCAGACCTCTTCGTGACCCTGGGCCCGGGCTGGATGGCGGCCCTCTACATGTTCTTCTTCATGAATTCCCGGGGCTTCACCCAGACAGGCGCCAGCTTGCTCCTGATGGTCTATATCGTCGCAGGTTTTGTGGGCGCACCTCTCACCGCGGCCCTGGCCAACCGCATCAGCAAGCACCGGGCGCTGATGCTGACAACCACCCTGTACTCGGTAGTCCTGGGCCTGCTGTTGTTCCTGCCAAAGGGAAACTTCGCCTGGTTTGTCCCCACCATGGCCATCGAAGGCGCCCTCGCCGCGGGCTTCGGCGTCATGATCCGGGCCATCACGGCGGACATCGGCGACGAGCTCCGCCTGGAGGGCGGGCGCGAGCAGATCGGCCTGCTCTATTCGCTCACCGCCGCCACCAGCAAGCTGGCGGGGGCCTTCTCGATCGCCCTCACCTTCAACTTGCTGGCTCTGTTCGGCTATGACCCCAGGGGGGGAGCCGCCAACACGCCGGAGCAGCTCCTGGTTCTGGACCTGGCGTTTATCATCGGGCCGATCGTTTTCGTCATGCTCGCGGGGGCCTGCTTCATCGGCTACAAGCTCGACGCCAAGACCCACGCCGAAATCCGGAGACAGCTGGATGAACGCGACGGGGTTTCGGTCAACTATGACGAAGCCGCCGTCCTGGAGGGCCTGACGGCCGAGCCCGGTCAGGCGACGGTGGACCGCCGCTGACGCCAGGCGTCCGGGCCATCTCAGGCCACAGACGCTGCGAGGCTGGCGAAGGCCCGGGAGGACACACTCTGAGGGTGTGAGAGCACGCCGGGCCGGCCCTCGTCGCAGGCGGCGCGCAGGGGCGTCTCGAGGGGAATTTCGGCCAGGAGTGGGATGCCCAGGCGAACGGCCTCGGCCCTGGCTCCGCCCTCGCCGAAAATCGGAATCCGGGCCCCGGTGGACGGCTCCTCGAACCAGGCCATGTTTTCGACCACGCCCAGCAAGGGAGTCTCTGTCTTGCGGAACATGGCCGCCGCCCGGCGGGCGTCAATGAGAGCGATCTCCTGAGGGGTGGAGACGATGAGGACCCCGTCGATCTTCAGCTTCTGGACGAGGGTCAGCTGGATGTCGCCCGTACCCGGCGGCAGGTCGACGACAAGAACGTCCAGGGGGGCCTCGGCTGTCCCCCAGAGCAGGTCCTGCACCATCTGGCGGGCGGCGGACGAGGCCATCGGACCGCGCCAGATCATGGGCGAACCCTCGTCCACCAGGAAGCCGATGGACATGACCTTCACGCCCCAGGCCTCTAGGGGAACGAGCTTCTTGTCGGCGTTGAAGGCGGGACGGGAGTCCAGCCCCATCATTCTGGGCGCCGACGGGCCGTAGACGTCCGCATCCAGCAGGCCCACCGAGAGACCTCGCGCGGCGAGAGCGGCGGCGAGATTGACGGAGATGGTGGACTTGCCGACCCCGCCCTTGCCGCTGGCCACCGCGATGACCCGGCGCACATGATCCGGCCGAACCGCCTCGCCGGAGGGGGCGGGCCTGGCGGCGGGGTCCTCCGAGACCCGCGCGGCGGTGCGGCGCTGGGGCGTGGCGCGGACCGGCGTGACGGTCGCCGAGGGCCGGCCGGCCGGGGCCTCTGCGGTCAGGACGACCTGGGCGCGGACCACGCCCGGTAGGCCCGCGATCAGGGCCTCGGCGGCGTCGCGCACGGGCTGGTAGGTCTCCACCTCTCCCGCAGGGACCTCCAGCATGAAGCCCGCCCGGCCCGGCGCCAGGATCAGGCCGCGCACCAGCCCCGCCGCATTCAGGCCCTTGCCGGACTTCGGGTCCAGGATCCCATCGAGGGCGGCGAGGAGGGCGGCGCGGTCGATGGGGGCGTCGGCGGTCATCGGGGGTCTCTCTGCGGCTCAGGCCCCCATATCCGGTCGGCGGAGGATGAACACAAGGGGCGAGGTCCCTTGCCGCGGGGCCTCCGGCGTCGGACAAGGGCGAGATGCCCCTGCCCCGCCCGCCCCGCGCCGTGATCTTCGACATGGACGGCCTGCTGTTCGACACCGAGGCCCTCTATCGGGACGCCTTCGCCGCCGCCGCCGAGGGGATCGGCCGGGAGATGCCGGAACCGGTCTTCCACAGCCTGATCGGCCTCCCGGGCGAGGCAAGCCGGCGCCTGCTGCTGGACCACTTCGGCGAAGACTTCGACGTCGACGGCCTGTGGGAAGCATCGGCGGAGCATTTTCACGCCCTCGCCCGGGGGCAAGACTTCCTGAAGGCGGGAGTGCGCGAGTTCCTTGACCTGCTGGACGACCTCGCCCTGCCGAGGGCCATCGCCACCTCCTCCCGTCATGAGGACGTCGCCTTCAACCTCGGCCGGCACGGCCTGGAGGGCCGCTTCCACGCCGTGGCGGCCCGGGGCGACTATCCCCGCGGCAAGCCCCATCCCGATCCCTTCCTGGTCGCGGCGCAGAGGCTGGAGGCGGCCCCCGCCCACTGCCTTGCCCTCGAGGACAGCCATAACGGCGTCAGGTCGGCGGCGGCGGCGGGGATGATGACGGTGATGGTCCCGGACCTTCTGGCCCCGACCGGCGAGATGGAATCCCTGTGCGCGCGCATCGTTGACGACCTGCACGCCGCCGCCGACCTGGTCCGGCTCAGCCTGCGGGCCTGAGCCCTCAGTCGCGGACGAACTCGGACTCCAAGAAGCCCATGAAGTAGAGGGCGGCCGTCAGGTCGGCATGGTCGATCTGGGCGTCGGCCTCGGCGGAGACCACCGGCTTGGCGCGGTAGGCAAGGCCCAGGCCAGCCGCGCCGATCATGGCCAGGTCGTTGGCCCCGTCGCCAATGGCCGCGGTCTGGGACAGGTCCAGGCCCAACCGTTCGGCCTCGTTGACGAGGGTGGCGAGCTTGGCTTCACGGCCGAGGATCGGGGTCTCGACGGCGCCGGTGAGATGACCGTCTGACACGACGAACCGGTTAGCCCGGTCCTCGTGGAACCCGGCCTGGATGGCGACCCGTCGGGTGAAAAAATCAAAGCCGCCGGACACGAGGACGCAGTGGGCGCCGGAAGCCGCCAGCGTGCGCACGAAGGTCCGGGCGCCGGGATTGAGACGGACCCGCTCGGCGTAGGCGCGCTCAAGCTGGGATTCCGGCAGGCCGGCCAACATGGCCACCCGTTCTCGCAGGGCGCCCTCGAACTCAAGTTCGCCGCGCATGGCCCGCTCTGTGATGGCGGCCACCTCGGCCTTGCGGCCGGCGAAATCCGCCAGCTCGTCCAGGCATTCGCAGGCGATGATGGTGCTGTCCATGTCCGCAAGAAGCAGACGCTTCCGGCGACCCTCCCGGGGCTGGACGCAAAGGTCCGCCGGCAGGCCCGCCACGGCCGCCAGGGCGGCCTTCCGAAGGTCCTGGATGTCGACCGGATCGAGGTGGAACTCCCGGGCCGAGGCGCCGGGAGACGACGCCGGCTTGACGGGGCGACCCCGGGCTGCGAGCGCTTCGGCGATGCGGCCCGCTGCGGCGTCCGCCGCCTCCGGGTCCTGTCCGACAAGGGTGAGCGCGATCTGCATGACGTCCCGCATCTGGCTCATCGCCGGCCCAACGGCAAGCGGCAAGTCCGCACTGGCCCTCCGCCTCGCGCGGAAGGTGGGCGCGGAGATCATCGGCGCCGACGCCCTCCAGATCTATCGCGACCTGCCGGTGCTGACCGCATCGCCGGGGCCAGACGACCTCGCAGCCGTCCGGCATCACCTGGTCGGGACCGTGGATGCAGGGCAGGCCTGGTCAACCGGACGCTGGCTCGCGGCGGCGCGCGAGGTGATCGACACCCTCGGCAGCCGGGGCGCCGACGTGGTCGTCGCGGGCGGCACGGGCCTTTACTTCGAGGCCCTCGTGAAGGGGCTCGCCAACGTCCCGGCGGTGTCCGGCGACGCCCGCACCCGCGCCGCGGCGGAGTTCGAGGCCCTCGGGGAGGCCGCCTTCCGGGACAGGCTGGCCAAGGCCGATCCCGCCGCAGTCGCCCGGATCCTTCCCGGAGACCGCCAGCGCCTCTGCCGGGCCTGGGAGGTGTTCGCCGAAACCGGACGGTCGCTCAGCGACTGGCAGGGCGAGACGCAGGGGGGACTGCCCGCCGGCGGCTGGCGCGGGGTGAGGCTCATGCCCCCGCGCGAGGCGCTTTACCGCCGCTGTGACGCCCGGTTCGCCGCCATGGTTCGCAACGGCGCGCTTGAAGAGGCCCGGTCGCTCGCCGCGCGCAGGCTGGACCCCGCCCTGCCCGCCTGCAAGGCCGTCGGGCTTCGTCCACTCCTCGCCTTCCTCGACGGGGAGATGACGCTTGAGGAGGCCATCGCAACCGGCCAAAGGGCGACCCGTAACTACGTCAAGCGCCAGGAGGTCTGGCTCAGGGGCCGGATGTCGGACTGGCCAGCGATCACCGACATCGATCCTGAAGCCCAATGGAGGTCATTTCTTGCGCTGAACCCCGACTTGACGGCCTGAAAGGGGCATGGCACTAGCCTAGTCAACTGTTTCCGGAGACGACACATGCGTCGCATCCTCGTAGTCGCCAGGCGGCCCGCCGCGGACTGACCCCGTCAGCCGCGACTGGTCGCATACGCCCGGGCCCCTTGAGGGCCCTTTTTGTTGCCCAACACCCCCGGACCCCACCGCCATGAGCACCCAGACCCTGACCCCCGCCGCTACCGAGACCGAAACCCTGACGGGCGCGGAGATCGTCGTGCGCGCCCTGGTGGACCAGGGGGTGGAGGCGCTGTTCGGATATCCCGGAGGGGCGGTCCTGCCGATCTATGACGCCCTGTTCAACGAGCCGCGCCTTCAGCACGTCCTGGTTCGCCACGAGCAGGGGGCGACCCACGCCGCCGAGGGCTACGCCCGCTCGACAGGCAAGCCGGGAGTCGTTCTGGTGACGTCCGGGCCGGGCGCCACCAACGCCGTCACCGGAATCGTCGACGCCCTGATGGACTCCATTCCCCTGGTGGTCATCACGGGCCAGGTCGCCACCCATCTGATCGGTACGGACGCCTTCCAGGAGTGCGACACCATCGGCATCACCCGTCCGATCACCAAGCACAACTATCTGGTCAAGGACACCGCAGACCTGCCCCGCATCATGCACGAGGCCTTCCACATCGCCACTTCGGGGCGCCCGGGGCCCGTGGTCATCGACATCCCGAAGGACGTGCAGTTCGGCCGGGCCCCCTACCAGGGGCCCCGGGAGGTGGTGCACGCACACGACTATCGGCCGCGGACCCAGGGCGACCCGGCGCGCATCGCCGAGGCGGTGCAGATGATCGCCGGCGCCCGCCGACCCATCCTCTACACTGGCGGCGGGGTCATCAACGCCGGTCCCCGGGCCTCGGCCCTGCTTCGCGAGTTCGCCGCCCTGACCGGCGCGCCGGTGACCTCGACCCTGATGGGCCTGGGCGCCTTCCCCGCCTCGGACGAGAAGTGGCTGGGCATGCTGGGCATGCACGGAAGCTTCGAGGCCAACAACGCCATGCATGACTGCGACGTCATGGTGGCCATCGGTGCGCGCTTCGACGACCGGGTGACGGGCAAGCTCGACGCCTTCTCACCCGGTTCGCGCAAGATCCACATCGACATCGACCCGTCTTCGATCTCGAAGAACGTTCGCGCCGACATCGGCATCGTCGGCGACGCCGCCAGCGTGCTTGAGGACATGATCGCCGCCTGGAAGGCCCGCAACCTGTCGTGCGACGGCGCGGCCCTGGCCGAATGGTGGCGGCAGATCGGGGCCTGGCGGGCGCGGAATTCCTTCCGCTATGCGCCCTCGGCAGACAGCATCAAGCCGCAGTACGCCATCGAGCGGCTCTACGCCCTCACCCGCGACAAGGACGTCTACATCACCACCGAGGTGGGCCAGCACCAGATGTGGGCCGCGCAGTTCTTCCACTTCGAAGAGCCCAACCGCTGGATGACCTCCGGCGGACTGGGAACCATGGGCTACGGCCTTCCGGCCGCGGTGGGCGTGCAGCTGGCCCATCCGAAAAGCCTGGTCATCGACATCGGCGGCGACGCCAGCGTGCAGATGACCATGCAGGAGATGTCGACCGCCATCCAGTACGGCCTGCCGATCAAGATCTTCATCCTGAACAACGAATGGATGGGCATGGTCCGGCAGTGGCAACAGCTGCTGCACGGCGAGCGCTATTCGCATTCCTATTCAGCCAGCCTGCCGGACTTCGTGAAGATGGCGGAGGCCTTCGGCTGCCTGGGGTTGCGGGCGCGGACGCCGGCGGAGCTGGACGACGCCATCCGCCAGATGATCGACTATCCCGGCCCGGTCATCTTCGACTGCTGCGTGACCAAGGAAGAGAACTGCTTCCCGATGATTCCCTCGGGCAAGGCGCACAACGACATGATCCTGGCCGAGGAGAGCCGCGACCTGGGCTCGATCATCGACGACGCGGGCAAGCGGCTGGTCTAGGGCGGGCCGTCGCCTCCCGGTCGCATTCGCCCCGGGAGGACAGGAGCCTGCGGGCGCAGGGGCTCAGGCCGGGCGAGGCGCTTCCCGGAGCACGAGGGTTCCCTCCGGGCCAGGGACAGGCAGGGCGTCCAGGCCTCCGAGGTCCAGCCAGTCCAGGCCCTCGGACAGGGTCATCAGGACCGGCTGACGGTCGTGGATCCGGGCCATGTCCGCACCGGCTGGCCGGGTGATGACGGCGAAGCTGTCGAGCCCCTCGGGCCTGTCAGCGGGACAGGACCGCGCGCAAAGCCCGGCGAGAAAGCGAACCGGACCTGAGCCCCTGTCTTCAGGCCAGGTCACCTCCCAGCGTCGCCGGGGCTGTCCCTTCCGCCATCCCGGGGGGGTGTCGTACTCGAAGACAGAGGTTACAGGGGCGAGGCAGCGTCCCCACCTCACCGAGTCGCGGAACGAGGGCGCTGTGGCGGCTGTCTCGATCCGGGCGTTGGTGCACATGGCCTTCCACTCCGAAACCCGCCCCCTGTGGAAGGCGGGGACAAGCCACCATCGCGCCTCCAGGCCCTCCAGGCTGGCTGGACCGCCCGCGCGACGAAGGATCGGGGCCCGGTCGGTCGGCCGGAAGCAGACGTCCGGCGGACGGTTCGGTTCCGCATCCCGCCACAGCACGTCACGGCCGAGTGCACGGAAGTCGGCGTCGTAGTCAGCGCGGCGGACCCTGAGCTGGTACTCGTTGCACAATTTGAAGGGTCAGTCCGTCACAGCGGAGGCCGCCTGCCCGCGCAGGGCCGCAGGGCCTGCGCCGATCCTGATGATCCAGGCCCACCGGCCCAGACGCGCCTGCAGACGAAAGGACTCCGGGACCCGGAGCGCGTCGAGCAGAGCAATTTCGTCCGACATATTCCGTCTCGCGCCCGGCGCAGTTCCTGATGAGGCTGCGCCGCCCCTTCCGGCCGGTCAAGCCATGGGACGGCCTCGTTCCACCGGGGCGACGATTTGACCAGAGGGGCCGCAGAGCCGCGGAAATCAAAGAGCGCTTCCGCGCGTTCAGCACAGAGCAGGCTCAACTTAAGACTGAATCAAATTGCGCCCAGGTGTCGGAAATCATTCCTTAATTCCACCCCCACAGAATATCTCCGCTCAAGAGGACACGTCCGGAAACATCATGGCGGCGCGCGACCCCCTGATCTCCAAATCCATCAAGGGAATGACGCCTCTGGACCGAGCGCTGATCCTGTTGATGAACAGGGGGAATCTGCCTCCGATCATCAACATCGCATTTGCAATTGTGGTTTCAATATCTGCATATCCCTATCTGGGATATGTATACACTTCGATTTGGTGCATTTTTGTTGTTTTTTTAGTGTATCTAGATTCATTTGTTATATCTAGATACGTGTCGATAAATGACTATTTCAAAAAATCAACAATAAAAGCTTTTATAGATCTCTTTGTTGTTACAGCATTTTGCGCGATCGGTTTGAGATTAATGCTTGGATTCGATGGCCAGGCCCAAATCCTTGGAATGGCAGTCATTTCAATGGTCCTATCTCAGAAGCTCATCATTGAGAATTTACCGCCTCTCGGCTTCTGGCTCAGCGTCACCCCTCCCCTTCTCTCCGCGACATGGTTCCAGTTGGACTCCGCGTTCGAGAACGCACGACAGGGGCGGTCTGAGATCGTGGTCACGGACCTGGCCAACCTGGTCCTGCTGGCTCTCATCTTCCTGGCCATCCGGGCCGCCGTCATTCATCGCAGGGAGGGCTGGAGACGGGCGAGCGCCGAGATCCGGTCAAGCGCCAGGCGGGCCAGGGAGGCGCACAAGATTGCGATGCTGGCCGAGCAGGTCGCCGGGATCGGGCACTTCCGGGTCGCCAACAACGGCCAAACCACGACGTTCTCGGACGGGATCTTCGAAATCCACGGATTTCACCGTTCGACAGAGAGCCCCGAATTCCAGGATCTCCTCGATCTCTACCCCGGACCCGAGAAGGCCCGGCTTGCGGACATGATCAACGAGGCGGTCGAAACCCGGAAGCCGACTGAGACCGAGGTCCGCTGCCGGCTTCGAGACGGCCGGGAGAGGATCATACTGATCCAGGCCAGCCCTGAAGTGACAAGCTCCGGGAAGGTGGCGGCGATCCTCGGGGTGGCCATGGATGTGACCGAGACCCGATCCAGAGAGGCGGCCCTGGCCGAAAGCGAAGCGCGGATGCGCCTGCTCGCCGATCACGTCACGGATATCGTTCTGTGGATCAGCGAGGGCGGGCGCATTCTTTACGCCTCCACGTCGGTTCGGTCACTCGGTTACTCGCCCGAGGAGATGGTGGGTCGCACCCTTGCAGACTTCGTAGACCCGTCGGATGGTCCCGCCGCGACGGTGTTCCTGAAGGGGGTCTTCGACGGCGGCGCGTCTCACCCCGGGATCACCGGCGAATTCCGGTTCCGGTCGCGTAATGACTCTCCGGGCGAGGTCTGGCTCGAGGGACGGGCCAGCGCCGTCCGGGACCCTGGCGGCCAGGCCCGCTCGGCCGTGTTCAACTTCCGGGACGTCACCCGGCGTAGAGAACTGGAAGAAGATCTCCGACAGGCCAAGACCCGAGCCGAGGCCGCCGCCGAAGCCAAGAGCGAGTTCCTGGCGAACATGAGCCACGAGGTCCGGACCCCCCTGACCGGTGTCCTCGGCTTCTCGACCCTCCTGTCCCAGTTGCCGGGCCTTCCGGCGCAGGCCGAGATTTATCTTCGGAGGGTCGTAGCCGGCGGCGAAGCGCTGCTGACCGTTGTCAATGACATCCTCGACTTCTCGAAACTCGAGGCCGGGCAGGTGGACCTTGATCCGGTCCCGCTCCCGCTGCGGTCTTTCCTTGACGATGTCGCCGGCCTGTTCTCTGCCCAGGTCTCCGGAAAGGGACTTGCGCTCAGGGTGGAGGTCGCCAGCGTTGCGCCGGAATACGTTCTCGCCGACCGGTCACGACTGCAGCAGGTCCTGTCCAACCTGCTGAGCAACGCCGTCAAATTCACGGAGGAGGGGGAAATCGCCATTCGGGCCCGGCACGATGGGGAACGGAACGCCCTGGTGATCTCCGTGAGCGACACGGGGGTCGGCGTTTCGCCGACGGTGGCGGATCGGCTCTTCCAGCGCTTCACCCAGGCTGACGGTTCGATCGGCCGGCGATACGGCGGCACCGGCCTGGGCCTCTCGATCTCCCGACAGCTGACGGAACTCATGGGAGGAGGTATCCAGCTTCACTCCACACCCGGAGCGGGCTCGACCTTCACATTCGAAATTCTCGCACCAGCCGTCTCAGGCCAAATCGCCGCTATGGACGCGACCGGGGTCGGTGATCAGGAGATCGGAGATCTGAAGATCCTGGTCGTCGATGACCTGGAGGCCAACCGCGAGCTGGCTCGCGCCCTTCTGCTCGCAGCCGGCCTCGACGCAGAGGTCGCGATGGATGGTCCGGACGCGATCTCCCTTGCGGCGAGACAGGCGTACGATCTGATCCTGATGGATCTCCAGATGCCCGGCATGGACGGCTTCGCCACCGCCCGGGCGATCCGGGAACAGGCGGGACCCAACCGCCGGACTCCGATCATTGCACTGTCGGCGAACGTGATGAGCGAGCATGTCCGGGAAGCCCAGCAAGCCGGGATGAACGACCACATCGCCAAGCCGATCGTGCCTGCCCAGTTCTTCGCCACCCTGAGCCGGTGGTCGGGCGTCAAGACATCGCCTGACGAGACCATCGAGGCGGTCCCGGCTCTGGATGCGGGGAGAACCCGATAGCAATCGTGCCCGCCAGAAACGACCCTTGGCCTCGCGAATGGCAGGACGTCCTCTGGCGGCTGATCGCCAACAGAACTATGCGTCTCTGTCTCGTCGGCTCGATGGTGGCGCTCGCCGCCGCGCCCTTCCTCGGGGTTCCTGCGGCGCTGGGCTGGATCAGCTTCATCATCACCTTGTTCCTGGTCGAGCCTCTGGTCTACCGCCAAGCCCCGGACCTGATCGGGCCAGCAGGTCTGTTATAGCTTCTCCGGCCGATTTCCTCGGCCCGCAGCTGGCGGCGTTCGTCGGGTGGCAGGCCGCGCTCTCATGGGACCATCGCCGAGCCTCTACCAGCTGCACGGCCGGTCACGGGAGGAGGGTCACGTCAGCCTGGAAGACATCCTCGGGCTTTGTTGCGAGGCAGAACGGGAGCAGCTGTTACAGATCCTGAGCAACCTCCTGAAAATGCGATCAATTTCACGGAGACCGGCTCGGTGCTGCTCAGGGCCAGGTACGACTGGGAGCGGCTCTGGATCGAGATTGCGGTCTCGGATACGGGGATTGGAGTACCCCCGGAACTCCCGGACAGGCTCTTCCAGAGGTTCATTCAGGCTGACGGGTCGATCACCCGGCGCTTTGGCGGCGCCGGGCCTGGTCTGTCTTTCTGCCGGCAGCGCACCCCCCGATGGGAGGATCAATCCGGCTGACATCCAGCTTGGCAAGCGGTTCCGCCTTCACCTTCGAGGCGCCCGCACCACCGACCGCGTCGCCCGGCCTTTCTGACGGGAACGCCGCCGCCTCAGACAGGGTGGATGAAGCCTTTCGCATCCTCGTAGTGGATGACCCGGACATGAACCGGGAGTTGATCAGGACGCTGCTGGACGCCGCAGGGCAGTCCGCGGAAGAGGCGTCCAGCAGCGCCCGCGCCATATCCCTAGCCATTCAGCGACCCTATGGCCTGATCTTGATGGACTTTCAGATGCCGGGCAGGGACGGCTTTGCCGCGACCCACGCCATCCGGCAGGTCGCGTCCGGTAACCGTAACACGCCGATCATCGCGATCTCCGCAAACGTCATGGATGAGCAGATCCAGCGGATCGAGGCTGCTGGCATGAATGATCACGCGACCAAGCCCATCGACCCAGGCCGCCAGTCCGCAACCCTCAACCTGTTGGCCGGCGTGAAGGTCTCGCCCGGACACGCCCTGATCGACCCAGCGGCTCTGACGGACCCGTGAGCAGGTCGACGCGACGTCAGGCGCGGATCTTCAGGGCTCCGAGGTAGTCGCGCTTGCCTAGGGGCGCTCCCTTCTGCCGGAGAATGTCGTAGGCGGTGGCGGCATGGAAGTGGAGGTTGGGAAGCGAAAAGGACATCAGGAACCCTTCCGCCGTGAAGGGAATCTGGCTTGAGCCCAGCTTGAAGACGACATCGCGCCCCTCAAGCGCATTCACCTCGTCCGCGGACAGGGCCCTGAGGCGGGACAGGGCGTCGGCGACATGGGCCTGCAGACCCGCATAATCGAGATCCATGGGTGCAGGCGGGCCGAAGACGCCGGCCCTGGCCCCTTCGATGGCGTGGATCGAATGATGAACGACGGAGAGCAGCTGGAACCGGAAAGGGAACATGTCCGACGCCAGCCGGGTCTCGACCACCTCTTCGGGATTCACGCTGGCCTCTGCGCACCAGGCGCGCCCCTTTTCGACGAAGGCGGAGACCGCCCCTACGGTCTGAAGCATCGACCCGACGCTCACATCATAAAGCGAAATCGCCATCCTTGAACTCCTCTCCCAAAGCCTGTCACCCTAGACACTCATCGGCTCGGATGGAACCGATCCCTCTGGGCTCTGTCCGGCCGGAGGTCTGCCTGGCTGAACTTCCATGAACCAGGACACCCGCGTCTCGCCAGCCAAAACCGGCGCAACCTGAACCTGTGAACTCCCCCGGGTCGACAAATCATTTCTTCATCGTTCCGGAGCAGGCTGGCTGCGCAGGCGAAAGTCGGCGGATCAAGGGACCTGGACAGAGAGGCGATGGAAACGCGACGGCCGGACTCCGGAGTCTTGCTAGACGGCGACCTGCGACGCCTTCGCGCCTGGCGTCTCCTGTCGGCCAGCACAGTCCAGGACGCCCTCGCCGCCATCGCCATAGCCATAGCCGCGTGGCCCTTTGTCGGGGTTACGGCGGCCCTCTGGTGGTTAGCCTTCGTCCTCGCGACGGCGGGGGCAGAGAGCCTGACCCTGGCCACCAGACCCGGCAGATCGGGCATTGCAGACCTGTTCATGCTGATCCGGAGCCTCGCCGCCGCGGGCCTGGGCCTGATCCTGATCTCTGCCTCGGCCCCTGAAGCGGCCCTTGCAGGACTGGCGATCTGGGGCGCCATGGTCTTCCGCGCCATCGTGGTGGACTACCGCAAGCCGCGACAGCTCTGGTTCCGGGTTGCCCCCCCCATTGCTGCGGGAGTCTGGAGGCAGATCAACACCGCAATCGACCACTGGAACGCCGGACTGGCGACGCTGGTGGCCACCGACCTGTCCATCCTCATCCTGCTTCTCGCCGTCTTCCTGACCGTCTACATGACCCTGAACGAGCGGCGGCGGACTTTTGACCGGATACTCTCGGAGGGAGAGGCCAAGAACCGCCAGCTTGAGGACGCCCAGCGCATTGCAGACCTGGCGGAACATCTGGGCGGATCAGGTCATTTCCGGATTGATCGCAAGACCAAGAGGATGGACCTGTCGACGGGGCTCCTGGACCTCTACCAGATAGACGCCAGCATGGTCGCAGATGGTCCGGGCGAGCTCCTCAAGCTCCACGACGAGAGCGATCAGGCGCGCATCAACCAGGTGTACCGGGAGGTGGTGCGAACCCGCCTTCCCATCCGGGTTGAGACGCGCAGCAAGCTCCGCGATGGTCGCGTGAAACACGTCCTGACCCAATGCGATCCGGAGCTCGACTCCGGCGGAAATGTGATCGGGATCATCGGCGTCTCACTGGACGTGACGGAGACGAGACGACGCGAGGCGGCTCTCTCGGAGAGCGAAGCGCGACTTCGGCTTCTCGCTGACAACATCTCCGACATCGTGATCTGGGTCAGTCCTGCAAGGCGGATCATGTATGCATCGCCGTCGATCCGGACCCTTGGTTTCAGCTCGGACTCGCTGGTTCACCAGCCGCTCGAGGACTTAATTCATCCTGAAGACAGGGCGCGGGCCCGGCTGCTTTTGGACCGGATCTTCGAGACCCATCCAAGTGAGGGGCAGTTGATCGGAGAGTTCAGGTTCCTGATCCGGCGCCGGATCGACGAACCTGTCTGGCTGGAAGGATATGCGAACGCCGTCCGGGATCCTGAAGGTCGCCCGCGCTCGGCCGTGATCAACTTCCGCAATGTGACCCAAAGGCGGGTCCTGGAGGAGGATTTGCGGCTGGCGAAGACGAACGCCGAGGCGGCGGCCCAGGCCAAGAGCGAGTTCCTGGCCAATATGAGCCACGAGGTCCGGACGCCATTGACCGGGGTCATCGGGTTCTCGACGCTTCTGTCCCAGACCCCGGACCTGCCCCCTGCCGCCCAGACCTACATCCGGAAGGTGATCACGAGTGGCGAGGCGCTGCTGTCCGTCGTCAACGACATCCTCGATTTCTCGAAGCTTGAAGCCGGGCAGGTCGACCTGGATCCGGCGCCCTTTCATTTGAGGGACTTCCTCGATGAGGCGGCGGATCTCTTCAGGTTACAGGCCGAGGCCAAGGGGCTGCATCTCCGGGTGCAGATTGACGAGCCTGTGCCAGAGCACGTCCTTGCTGACCGGGCGCGGGTTCAGCAGATTCTCGTCAACCTCCTGAGCAACGCCCTGAAGTTTACAGAAGAGGGCTCAATCCGCATCCAGGCGAGCTACGACCGCATCCGCCGGCTGCTTGAGGTTTCCGTGATCGATACCGGCGTAGGGGTGGATAACGCGCTGATCGAGAAGCTCTTCCAGCGATTCACCCAGGCGGACGGCTCAATCAGCCGGCGATACGGGGGAAGCGGCCTTGGTCTCTCCATCAGCCGGCAGCTGACCCAGCTGATGAATGGCTCGATTTCGGCCAGCTCAACTCCCGGGGTCGGATCCACCTTCACCTTCAGTGTCTTCGCTCCGCCCGCGACGGAAGGGCCGGCGGAAAGCCTCGATGACGGCATTGAAGACTCAGCTTCGAGCCTGAGGATCCTCATCGTCGACGATGTGGAGACCAATCGCGAGATTGTCCGTGCGCTGCTAGAGGCGGCCGGACAGGTCGTCCATGAGGCTGCAGGCGGGCAGCAGGCGGTGTCGATCGCCGTGCGGGAGACCTTCGATCTGATCCTGATGGATCTTCAGATGCCCGGCATGGACGGCATTGCGACGACCCGGGCGATCCGTGAAGTGTCCAAGGAGAACAGGACCACCCCGATCATCGCGCTATCGGCCAATGTCCTGCCGGAGCAGGTTGCCGAAGCCTATCGCGCCGGAATGAATGACCATGTCGGCAAGCCCATCGTTCCGGCGCTTCTGATTGCGGCGCTGAACCGCTGGGCGGGTGTCCGGATCTCGTCAGACGCAGATCCCGTAGACGCCTGATCGGCGGCGGGTTCCGCGCGGCGGGCCCCCGGTCTAGAGTGCGGACCAGGAGGTGGGAATGATCCGGCGACGAGAGTTTCTGGCGACAGGCGCGGCGGCGGTGGCGGGGCCCACCCTGGCCAGGGCCGGAACGGGACTGGTCCGCGTGCGGCTGTCGACACGCCTTGGCGACATTCTCCTCGAGCTGCAGGGAGAGAAGGCCCCGGCGACGACCGCCAATTTCCTGCGCTATGTGGACCAGGGGCGCATGGATCGGGGCACATTCTACCGAAGGTCGATACCTCCGGGCGCCGAGGTCTTCGACTATGGCGTCATACAGGGAGGACTTCAGAACGATCCCGCCTGGGTGCTCCCGCCGGTGCGGCATGAACCCACGACCCGCACCGGGCTGCGCCATACCGATGGAGCGATCTCCATGGGACGCAGGGCCCCGGGCTCGGCAACCTCCGACTTCTTCATCTGTGCGGGCGACCAGGCCTATCTCGACGCCGATCCCTCGGCGCAGGGCGACAACCTCGGTTTCGCCTGCTTCGGATACGTGGTCGAAGGGATGGACACGGTCCACAAGATCCTTGCCCAGCCGGTATCGCCTACGGCCGGCGTCGGGGCCATGAAGGGCGAGATGCTGAGGACCCCGTTGCCGATCCGCGCGCGGCGGGCCTGAGGTTCACCCCTCCCTTCCCCGAAATTCAGCCAGGAGCCGGGCCAGACCGGGCTCCTCCACATTTGCACCGGCGTCGTCCGGGGAAAACCATCGCCTCTCGCGCTGGCCGGCCTCCGGCCAGTCGTCGTGCTCTTCCACCACCTCAAGCGGATAGACCTCAACCCGGACCGGCTGCATCTGGCCGCCGGAGAGACGCTTTTGGTAATCGAATACGCCCACCTTTCGGGCCCCCATGCGCCCCTCGACGCCAGCCTCCTCCCAGGCTTCCCTGGCGGCGGCCTGATGGGGCTTGAGTCCCCGGATGGGCCAGCCCTTGGGAACCACCCAACGCCGTGTTTCACGGGACGTAATGAGGAGAATCTCGGCCCTGCCGGTCCGGGAGCCGCGCCAGGCCAGGGCCGCGTACTGGATCAGTCGGCGGGACCCGGCAGGGGACGTCCGGGGCGTGTCCTGGTGCTTGCGGTCTGATCCTGGCTTCATGACGCCTCCGCCCGGCTTTGCGGGCCTTGGACTCCCGCAGAGTCGAAGGCTGGGCGCAAGCGTTTCCGGCGGCAGCCCCCGCTTTGGTCCTGGGGCCTTGCCCATCGGTCCGGCTTGTGACACCTCGCCCCTGTAGCCGAGCGAGACCGACATGACCGACGCCCACCCCGCCTCCGTTTATGATCTGGCGCATGAGGACCAGGCCGAAAATCTCGCCACCTTCGCCATACTGGTGGACAATGAGCCGGGCGTCCTTCACCGGGTCGTCGGCCTCTTCGCGGCGCGCGGGTACAACATCGAGAGCCTGACGGTCGCAGAGACCGATCGCAACGCCCACACCAGCCGGATCACCATCGTCACCCGGGGCGCGCGGTCTGTGCTGGCCCAGATCGAGGCCCAGCTTCAGAAGATGGTGGCGACCCGCCACGTCCAGGACGTGACCCGCGATCCCAATGGCCTGGAGCGGGAACTGGCCCTGGTGAAGGTGCAGGGCCGCGGCGCCGAGCGGGTGGAAGCGCTGCGGATCAGCGAGATCTTCCGCGCCCGGGTCCTGGACACCACCATCGACAGCTTCATCTTCGAGGTCACCGGGGCCTCGTCCAAGATCGACAAGTTCATCGACCTGATGCGACCCCTCGGCCTCGTGGAATTGGCCGGACGGGGGTGTTGTCGATCACCCGCGGCGCGGTGACCATCTGAAGCGCGGATACGGCCCGGACCTTCCGGCCCGGGCCGTCGTCACGTCTTCTGGCCGAGGATCAGGACAGCAGGCGGATCCTGTAG
>NZ_JADCBG010000062.1 GCF_020253645.1 Phenylobacterium sp. | reverse complement strand
CTCTCGGACATTGCGTATTCCGAGATCTATTTCGACGATAATCCGCCGCCCTCCGTGCTCCAGGTCCCGGGCGCCAAGGATATCGCGGTCGAGGTGAACTCCCTTTCCAAGACCTACGCCATGGCCGGATGGCGGGTCGGGATGGTGGTCGGCAACGCCCGCATCTGCGCCGCCCTTGCGAGGGTGAAGTCCTACCTCGACTACGGCGCCTATACGCCCATCCAGGTCGCCGCTGCAGCGGCCCTGAACGGGCCTCAGGACTGCGTCGAAGAGATCCGGGCCATCTACAAGGGTCGCCGAGACACCCTGGTGGAGTCCATGAAGCGTGCGGGCTGGGACATTCCCGCGCCGCCCGCATCGATGTTCGCCTGGGCGCCCCTTCCGGAGTCCTTCCGCGAAGCGGGGTCGATGCTGTTCTCCAAGCTGCTGATCGAGGAGGCCGGCGTCGCCGTCGCCCCTGGCGTGGCTTTCGGGGAGTACGGCGAGGGCTATGTGCGCATAGGCCTCGTCGAGAATGAGAACCGCATCCGTCAGGCCGCCCGAAACGTCCGTCGGTTCCTGGCCAACGCCGACGAGATCCTCGGACGGGCTCACAACACGGGATCAGGTCAATGAGCACAGCCGGCCACAACAGGACCTGGCGCATCGGCGTCGCCGGCCTGGGAACCGTGGGAGCAGGACTCCTCAGCTTCCTCGCAGAGCGGCCGGACTTCGCTCCTGCAGGCGGCAGGGTGGTCGTCACCGGAGTTTCAGCCCGGTCGCGGTCGCGGCCCCGGCCTGTGGACATCTCGGGGCTGGACTGGTTCGACGACCCGGTCGCCCTCGCGGAGTCTCCGGAGATCGACATCTTCGTCGAGCTGATCGGAGGCTCAGACGGACCCGCAAAGGCCGCTGTCGAGGCGGCCATTTCCTCAGGCAAGGCGGTGGTGACGGCCAACAAGGCCCTGATCGCCGAACATGGCGCAGAGCTGGCTGTGCAGGCCGAGGCCAAGGGTGTCCCGCTTCTCTTTGAGGCGGCGGTCATGGGGGGCGTCCCCGCCGTAAAGACCGTCAGGGAGGCGCTTGTCGGTGAGACTATTCGCAGTCTCTCCGGAATCCTCAATGGCACCTGCAACTACATCCTGACCGAGATGGAGGCGTCGGGCTCGGCCTTTGAGGACGTGCTCGCCGAAGCCCAACGGCTTGGGTATGCGGAAGCGGATCCCACCATGGATGTCGGCGGTTACGACGCCGCACACAAGGTCACGATCCTGGCCGCCCTGGCTTTCGGCGGATCGCCCAACTTTGCAGCCGCTGAAGTGACGGGCATTAAGGGGGTGGACCTCCTCGACATCCGGCTCGCAGCGGACCTGGGCTATCGGATCCGGCTCGTGGCCTCGGCGGAGAGGGCGGGGGAGGGCGCCCGCGTCAGGGTGCGGCCCTTCCTGGTGCGCAGTGCTCACCCCATCGCGCAGACAGAAGGGGCCGTGAACGCCCTGTACATTGAGGGCGAGCGGATTGGCCGGATCTTCCTTCAGGGGCCAGGCGCCGGACCCGGGCCCACGGCTGCGGCAGTGGCGGCGGACATCGCCGACGTCATGTGCGGCGCGCGTCGGCCGGTCTTCAGCAGGCCTGCCGCCGAACTTTCACCCTGTTCGCCCTCGGCGGACGCCGCGTCGGAAGTCCGGGGTTACATCCGCGTCATGGTCCGCGACGAGCCGGGCGTGCTTGCTGCAGTCTCAGAGGAACTGGCCGACGCCGGCGTTTCGATCGAGAGTTTTCTCCAGAAGCCTCCGGGCGGTTCCTCGGGGGTACCGATCGTGATGACCACCCATGCCGTGGCGGAGTCCCTGCTGACGGCGGCGGTCATGCGGATCGGCCAGCTGCCAGCAGTCCTCGAGCCGCCTCGGCTCCTTCACATCGCAGGCATCTGAGAATCGACGATAATCGCCGCTGGGATGCGGCCCGGAGACCCCCGATGAGTACTGAGCAGCTGGACAGCAGCCTGATCCTGGACGCCGTCCGGGTGACTGAAATCGCCGCCATCGCCGCATCCACTCTGGCAGGCCGCGGAGACGAGAAGGCGGCCGACCAGGCGGCCGTCGACGCCATGCGCATCGCCCTGAACAGTCTGTCGATCGATGGTGAGATCGTGATCGGGGAGGGGGAGCGGGACGAAGCGCCCATGCTCTACATCGGCGAGAAGGTGGGTCGTGGCGGGGCGGCCATCGACATCGCCCTGGATCCCTTGGAGGGGACAACGCTCGCCGCCAAGGCGATGGCGAACGCTCTGGCGGTCATGGCCTGGGCGCCGAAGGGAAGTCTCCTGAACGCCCCCGACACCTACATGGACAAGATCGCCTGTGGCCCGGGTTACCCGACGGGCGTGATCGAGCTCGACCGCTCTCCGGCCGACAATGTGCGTGCGCTTGCGGCCGCGAAGGGCGTTCCTCCGGAGGATATCACGGTCTGCGTGCTCGACCGGCCTCGGCATGCCGAGATCATCAGCTCGATCCGCTCCATCGGCGCCCGGGTCAACCTCATCACGGACGGCGACGTCGCCGGTGTCATGCACACCGCGGATCCGGCGACGGGTATTGACCTCTATCTTGGACAGGGAGGCGCGCCTGAGGGCGTCCTTGCCTGTGCGGCCCTCAAGTGTGTCGGAGGTCAGTTTCAAGGTCGGCTGGTGTTCCGTAACGCCGATGAGAAGGAGCGCGCGCGGCGGGTTGGAATCACCGACTTCGACAAGAAGTACGACCTGCATGAACTGGTGAGGGCGGACGCGATCTTCGCAGCGACCGGGATCACCAAGGGGGCGCTCCTGGATGGTGTCCGCCGTGAGGGAGGCTACGTCATCACCCATAGTCTCGTGATGAACTCGTCGACCCGCACGGTCCGGGAAGTCCGCCTGCGCCGCCCGGCGTGACGATCTTGACCGCCGACAGGGGGCCGTTCCTGGGCGTGAACCGGTCCCTGACCGGTCGCGCCTGGATCGCGAGACCCGCGGCGGTGGAACTGGTGAGGCGGCACCAGGCTGAACTGGGCCTCAGCGAGCCGCTGGCGCGCGCCCTGGCCTCCAGGGGCGTAGGCCCGGAGTTCGGCGAGACCTACCTCAACCCCACCTTGAAAGCCCTGTTCCCGGACCCCTCCTCATTCCGGGACATGGACCGCGCGGCGGAGATTCTTGTCGAGGCGCTGGTCGACAATCGGCCCATGGTGGTGTTCGCCGACTATGACGTCGATGGCGCCGCCAGCGCCGCCCAGGTGGTCCGCTGGATGCGCGCGATGGGCCGCGACGTCCCGGTCTACATCCCGGATCGCGTGACCGAGGGATACGGCCCAAGCCCCGCAATCTTCCGCACTCTCAAGGACCGCGGAGCCGAACTGGTCATCACCCTGGACTGCGGCGCCGCAGCCATCGACGCGCTCGTCGCGGCGCGCGACATCGGCCTTGATGTCGTGGTGATCGATCATCATCTCATGCGGCCAGGCGAGCTTCCGCCCGCGGCGGCGCTGGTCAATCCCAATCGTCCGGACGACAATTCCGGGCAGGGCGTCCTGGCGGCGGCGGGGGTGGCCTTCGTTCTCCTCGCCGCGCTCAACCGCGAGGCGCGGCGGCGCGGCCTCTTTGCGGAGCGGCCCGAGCCGGACCTGAGACAATGGCTCGACCTCGCCGCCTTGGGCGCAGTCTGCGACGTGACCCAGCTTACGGGCTTCAACCGCGCACTGACCGCCCGGGGACTCAAGGTCATGTCACGCTGGGCCAATCCAGGCCTTCGGGCGCTGGCGGACATCGGCAAGGTCAGCGGAAGCGCGACGACCTTCCACGCGGGCTTCATCCTCGGGCCCCGGATCAACGCCGGCGGACGTATCGGGCGTTCGGACCTCGGCGCGCGTCTCCTGTCGACAGACGATCCTGTTGAAGCCGCAGCCCTTGCCGCACAACTTGACGAACTCAACGCGCAACGTCGCACCGTCGAACAGGCCGTCCTGGATGAGGCCGTCAGTCTGATCGAGGCCGACCCCGCCCTGTCAACGGGGCCGGTTCTGGTCGTCTCGGCCCCCAGCTGGCCGCCGGGGGTGATCGGGATTGTCGCGGGCCGTCTTCGGGAGCGCTATCGAAAGCCGGCCGTGGTGATCGGGATCGACCCCGCCTCGGGCATCGGCAAGGGCTCAGGCCGGTCACAGGTGGGCGTGAATCTCGGCGCCGCCGTCCAGGCCGCTTTCGAAGCCGGGCTTCTCCTCTCGGGCGGCGGGCACGCCATGGCCGCCGGCCTGTCCATCAGACCGGAGCGTATTCCGGACCTGACCTCATTCCTCGCCCAGGAGCTGGGAGAGACCCAGGCCCGGGCTGCGGAAGCCGACGCGCTGGAACTGGACGCCCTGATCACGCCGCGGGCGGCGGACAGAAGTCTCCTGGACGCCTTCGACCGGCTTGCACCGTTTGGGCCCGGTAATCCGGAGCCCATGTTCGCCGCCTCCGACGTGCGCATCGAACGCCCCCTCGCGATGCGCGGCGGCCACGTGCGGGTCACCCTGACGGATGCTACGGGGGGACGCCTCAAGGCCGTCGCCTGGCGGGCCGAGGAGACGCCCCTCGGGCAGGCCCTTCTGGCGGGCGGCGTTCTCCATGTCGCCGGACGCCTGCGGCCTGACGACTGGCAGGGCAGGGCCTCCGTGGAGCTGGAGATCGAGGACGCCGCAGACCCTCGCCGAGCGGATGGCGGGTGATCTCTCACGAGGATCTGAAGGTGTCTTGCACGCCCCGGGGAAGGCGGATATAGACCCCGCTCGCGCGTCTGCGGTCCCTTCGTCTATCGGTTAGGACGCCAGGTTTTCAACCTGGAGAGAGGGGTTCGACTCCCCTAGGGACTGCCACGCGCGCCCTTTTTCCCCAGTTCTTTCGAGGTCGTCGCCCGGCACTCCTCACGGGTTCCGTCGGGGCGGATCATGTCGACAGATTCGGGCCATCGGGGGTTGGCGGCGCGGGCTGCCAGAACACTCAACATGAGCGCCTGAAGCGGCCGGCCCGGCCCCTGGGAACGGGTCACTTGTGCAACCGGAAAAGATGTGAACACCCTTCCATATGAGTTGCCGGACTACGGGCCGGCGGCCGGGGGAGGAAATGATGTCCAGACAAAAGCATCTCTATGCGTGTTCAGCCCTTGCGATCACTCTGAGCCTTGGCCTGAGCGCGCCTGTCGCCGCCCAGAGCACCGGTGGCGCACGGGGGTCCGAAGTCGAGGAGGTGGTCATCACCGGGTCACTGATCCGGACCACGCCGGAAGACGCGGCCCTGCCGGTAGACGTGATCACGAACCAGGCGCTGCAGGAGCAGGGCAGTCCCTCGCTGGTGGACCTCGTCCGGACGATCCCTTCGGTATCCGGGGGCAATATCGGGGAGTCAAACCGGTTCCTGGGCGGTCAGGCCGCCGGCGTCGCGACCGTCAACCTGCGGGGCCTCGGCCTAACCCGCACCCTGTCCCTGATGAACGGCGAGCGCCTGTCCACAATCACCGCCGCCGGCGGGCAGGAATTCGTCAACATCAATGTCGTCCCGACCATCGCGGTCGGACAGGTCGAAGTCCTTCGTGACGGCGCGGCCGCCACCTACGGATCGGACGCCGTCGCCGGCGTCGTCAACTTCATCACCCGCAAGGACCTCGATGGATTTGACGCCAACGCCAAGTACGCGCTCATCGATGGATCCGACGGGGATTACGAGGCCTCGGTGGCGTGGGGTGCGAGGCTCGATAATGGCAACATCCTGCTGGCGGCCTCCTATCGCCACCGTAGCGAACTCAATGGCGTCGACCTGCCCTGGACCCTGCCCAACGCCGTCTTCCCCGACACTCTCAACATCAGCGGGATTTCGGGAGCCAGCAATCCAGGCGGCTACAATGCCATTCTCGGGACCCCGGTTATCGGACCCAATGGCGGGTTCCTGCAGGATCCGGCCCGCCCTGGCGTTCCCCTGGGCGCAACCCTGTCCCCGACCTTCTCTGACGCCGGCTGCACACAGCTGGGCGGTCTATCCTTCGTCCCGAACGGGCAGTGCTTCTATCCGTTCACCTACCATGACACCCGTGTGGCGAACGAGGACCACTACCACCTGTTCGGAGAAGCGAACTTCGATCTCAGCGACAGCCTGAGGTTCCACGGCGAAGTCCTGTGGTCACGGACCGTCGTTCCGGACGATCGGGTCTCCGCCTCTCAGGGAACCGTGCAGTTCCCGACCCCCGTGGAAGCGAGCGGCGCGTCGCCCGGCGGGGGCACATCGCTGATGCCGGCGGCGCCCGGCGCCATCCAGTCGCGCTACTATGTACCCGCGAGCAACCCGGGCCTTCAGGCCCTGTTCAATCCTTGTCCGACGGCGACCCAGCCGCAGATTACCGCGGCGATCTGTGCGGCCGCACTGGTCAATGGCGTCACCATGAACCAGACGCAATGGCGTCCGGCGGCCATGGGGGGCAACCCGATCCATGGCTTTGACGCTGACCGGCAGAGCAACCAGATCACGTCCTTCCGGATTGTCGGCGGTTTCGTTGGCGAACTTGAGAACGGCTGGGAATGGCGGACCTCGCTCAACTACATGCGCGCCGAGCAGGTCAACAGAACCCCGGACCGCTATGTGAACCGCATCCAGCTTGCCCTGCGCGGCCTGGGCGGACCGGGTTGCAACCCGTCGACCGGGACGCCCGGCGCCGGACCGTGCCAATACCTGAACCCCTTCGCCAACTCGATCCAGAAGTCGAGCATCAACGGCGCCAACTATGGGCAGGCCACAGGGTTGAAGCAGGGGCCGCCGATCGACGCCGCGCCCTGGAGATGGATCCAGGACGATGCAGTGAACACCACCACCCAGCAGCTGGCGACCGCCCAGGCCCAGCTTGCGGGCGACCTCGGTGATTTCAGGCTTTGGACGGATGAACCCATCAGCTGGGCCGTCGGGACGCAATGGCGCTTCAATGACCGCACCATCGCGCTTTCGACCAACTTCGACGGCGCGGCGACCCCCTGCGTCGACAGCCAGCCTTATGGTGATGGCCTGCCGACCTGCGCCGTCCCCGGTGGCGGTCCGTTCACCTTCATCGGCTCGGGCACAGAGAGCGATGTCGACCGGCAGGTCGTGTCCTTCTTCGGAGAGCTTCAGCTGCCCATCCTCGACACGGTGACGGCGAGCCTGGCCATTCGGAACGAACGCTATGGCGGCAATGTCGGGGACACGACCAATCCGCGGGCGTCGATCCGCTGGCAGGTTACGCCATGGTTTGCCGTACGCGGTTCGGCCGGCACCACCTTCCGGGCGCCTCCTGTCGCGGCGCTGGATCCGGGCTTTGGCTTCATCCAGGCGCAGTTCTCAAACCCGGTCAGCGGGGCGCCGCTCTATCGCCCCGTTCAGACCTTCGGGAACCCCAATCTGGAACCCGAAACGGCCAACACGTTCAACATTGGCTTCCTCTTTGAGGTCGGGGCCTTCCAGGGTCAGATCGACGTCTTCAGCTTCGCCTTCAAGAAAGAGATCACGACAGAGACCCCGGCGCGGATCTACGGGACCATGTTCCCAGGTGCGAACCCCGCCACATGGCAATGCGGAAGCGCGGCGCTTCTCGAGAGGTTCCGTTTCGGCACCGAGACCGTCAACACGACGCTCTATGGAGGCCAGGCCGTTCCCACCTGCCACCCGAACAATTTCCTCTCCGTTCGCAACAACGTGATCAACGGCCCGGACACCGATATCACCGGCATAGACCTGAACGGTTCCTACTCCTGGTCAAACATCTTCAACGGCGACTTGACGGTGGGTGGCGACGCCAGCGTGCTCAGCGACTACAAGCGGGGAGCTGCGCTGCTGCTGGGGACCAACTTTGTGTTCGACCCGGCGCTGAACCGGGCGGGCAAGTCGGAACTCCTGTCAGCCTTCTATTCGTACCCGCGGCTTCGCGGCAACCTCTACGCGAACTGGGAGATCGGCGACCATAACCTGCGCTGGACCACCCGGTACTGGAAGGGCACCGATGACGTGAACGCGGTGGTCGCGGGACGGCGCCTCCAGCGTGACGACCGCTGGGTGCACGATTTCACCTACCGGATGAACTTCCGTGAAAAGTGGACTGCCACCCTCTCTGTCAAGAACGTGTTCGACGACCAGCCGCCCTTCTACAAGAGCCAGTACAACTACGATTACATGACCCAGAACCCACTCGGCCGTGTCTTCGAGTTCGGGATGCAGGCCAGGTTCTGATCCTGGCGGCCGGTGTTCGGGCCTCGTCCCTCCTGATCCGCGATCCGCCCCCCGGGGGTCGGGTCGTGGAGAGGGATGGGCTTTGTTTCCGCCGGCGGGTGGAACCCTAACAGGCCGCTCAGGAAGGCGACCTGTAGCCGCCGCGCCTGCGGATATGTCCTCGTACTCCAGAGTGTGAAACCAGATTGGGCAAAGTGATGTCATCCGGTTTCTTGATCAAATGGGCCATTGACGCCGGGTAACAGACAAGAAAAGACTTAGATGCGGAGGGTTTCGGTTCGGAGCTCCGGCCAGTCGGACGAGAGGGGGCCATGTCCGGTTACGGTTTTGATGACGACCACGAATCTTCGGTCAGGATCAGTGGGCGAGTAAAATGGTTCGATGGCGGAAAGGGATACGGGTTCATCGTTCCTGACCAGCCTGAACTTACAGATCGTAAGGACGTGCTCATCCACGTGACTTCACTTCGAGGCGTGGGACGCGAGGCGGCCCCGGAGGGTGCGACCCTTTCATGCTCGGTCGTCCGCAGGCCCAAGGGATGGCAGGTCTCTGAAATCCATGACTTCGACGACAGCACGGCCCAGCCCTCCCAGGAGCGGCGCCCGGACCGGGACGCAGGTTTCCGAAGGGAGCGCGACGGCGCTGGTTATGGGTACGCCAGGGGGCGGGACAGCTTTGATCGAGGCCCCCGCGGAGCTTACGCGCCCAGGTCCGGGGCCGGCGGTCGGACGCCTTCACCCGAGGGCGCCCTCGAGCGCGTCAAGGTCAAGTGGTTTAACCGGACCAAAGGATACGGCTTCGTGGTCCGCGAGGTGGAGACCGGGGACATCTTCGTCCACATCGAAACCCTGCGTCGCGCCGGGATAGAGGATCTCCAACCGGGCGAGGACCTCATGGTTCGGTTTGGGAACGGACCAAAGGGTCTTGTGGTCGCAGAGGTGCAGTTGATCTGACTGGCGTCAGGGGCCGGCTGGGTCTAAGGGCGGAGTATGCGAAGCGCGCTTCTGTGTCTGTGGCTCCTGGGTCTGCTCTTCATGACGGCGCCGGCGGCGGCGGCCTGCGTCGGCAACCCCGAACTGAAACCCCTTCGCCCTCTGACGGTGTCCACGGAGAAGGGGCGGTTCCATTTCCTGGTCGAGGTGGCGGATACCGATCGGGAGCGTGAACTGGGCCTGATGTGTCGGAAAAGCCTGGCGGCGGATCGCGGCATGCTGTTCGATTTCATCAGGGAGCGGCCTGACGCCGCTTTCTGGATGCGAAACACGTTGATCCCCCTCGACATCATCTACATCCGGAAGGACGGCGTGGTGCGCTCGATCATCCGCAATGCCCGACCGCTTGACGAGACGCCCCGGCCAGCCGGAGGACCGATCCTGGGGGTTCTGGAATTGGCGGGCGGCCGGGCGGCTCAGATCGGGCTCAAGCCGGGGGACAAGGTCGATTTTCCGATCTTCAGAGAGCGCCGATGACCCGCAGCGCTGGTGCTGACGCCTCTGACGAGCCCGTCGTCATTCCCCCGCCCGGCTTTGTGGCCTCGGCCACTCGGGGGCCTTACTCCACGCATAACGGCCCCTATTTCCACCGCGATCCCCAAGGGGAGGCTACAGAGCACGCCTTCTTCGCCCTGCCGCGGCACGCCAACGGACTTGGTCTGGTTCATGGGGGCATGCTCACCTCCTTCATGGACGGGTTGCTGGCCGCAGCTGTCTGGCGAGCTTCCCGCCGATCCAGCGTGACCATTCATCTCAGCATCGACTTTCTGCACATGGCGCGTGTGGGCGAGTGGGTGTTCGGCGAGAGCCGCGTCACGCGCCTGACACGGGACGTCGCCTTCGTGGAGGGCCGCGCTCACGCCGCCAGATCTGACATTGTGCGGGCCAGCGGCGTCTTCAAACTGATGCGCAAGCCTGCGGACTGATTGCGGTTTCTCCCGAAGACGGCTATCGCCAAGCTGTGCCGGTGCTCTTCGGGGCGTAGCGCAGCCTGGTAGCGCATCTGCTTTGGGAGCAGAGGGTCGCGTGTTCGAATCACGCCGCCCCGACCAGAGCCGGCAGGACGAACGGGGACCGATATGATCGCGCGTATTTTCTGTCCGGCGAAGACCGCCATGCAGTCCGGCAAGGCGCGCGCCAAGGATTGGGTTCTGGAGTTCGCGCCCGCGTCCGCGCGCATTCCCGACCCGCTCATGGGGTGGACCCTGACAGATGACACCAGCGCACAGGTGCGTCTGACATTCGAGACGCGCGAGGACGCCGTCGCCTACGCGCGTAAGCACGGTCTCGCCTTCCAGGTCACCGAGCCGAAGACTCCCAGGCGTTTCCTGAAGGCTTACGCCGACAACTTTTCCGCCGACCGCAAGCAGCCCTGGACCCATTAGGGCCAACAGCGGAACCGGGGCGCCCGTAGCTCAACCGGATAGAGCATCCGCCTTCTAAGCGGACGGTTGCAGGTTCGAGTCCTGCCGGGCGCGCCAGGCGCCGAAGGCCAGCCGCCCGGTCCGAGGGGTGGACCTTGCGCGCCCCCGTCTGCGCGGAGGGCCCTTCGTCCGGCCGCCAAGATGCCGGCGCGCCTGGCGCCGGATCAGGCCTTCGCCATGTTGATGACGTGCTGCTGGGTGAATTCGGCGAGACCCTCTTCGCCCAGCTCGTTCCCGACGCCGGAGAATTTCGCGCCGCCGAACGGGATGTTGGGCGCCAGTTCCGCATGCTTGTTGATCCAGACCGTACCGGTGTCCATGCGGCCTGCGAGGTCGAGGGCGCGGTCGAGATCCTTGGCCCAGATCGAGCCGCCCAGGCCGTACTCCGAGGCGTTGGCCCGGCGGACGGCGTCCTCACCGTCCTTGATCTTGATGACCGGCAGGACGGGGCCGAACTGCTCCTCGTCGACCAGGCGGGCGCCGTCCTCGATGTCCCTCACAATCGTGGGGCGGATGAAGTAACCCTTGCCTTCGGCCCGACCGCCGCCGGCGATGACCTTGCCCTGGGACTTCGCATCCTCGATCAGGCCAAGCACCTTCTCGAACTGGCTCTTGTTCTGAAGAGGGCCGAGGGTCACGCCCTGCTGCAGGCCGTCCCCGACCACAGCCGCATCGGCCAGCCGCGCCAGCTCGTCGCACATGGCGTCATAGATGCTCTCGTGGACATAGGCGCGCTTCACGGCGATGCAGACCTGGCCGGAGTTCTGGAAGGCGGCGCCGAAGATCTTGGGAGCCGCCTCCTTGGGGTCCACGCCGTCCAGCACGATTGCGGCGTCATTGCCTCCCAACTCCAGGGTGACGCGCTTCAGCGCCTCGGCGGCTCCAGCCATGACCTTCTTGCCGGTCTCGGTGGATCCGGTGAACGATACCTTGCGAATATCCGGGTGGGCGGTGATCGCGCCGCCCAGATCATTGGCGTCTGAGATGATGTTAAGCACGCCGGGTGGCAGGAGGTCCTTCACGAGCTCGCCGATCCGCAGGGTGGTGAGGGGGGTGGTCGCCGCAGGCTTCAGAATGACAGTGTTGCCCGCCAGCAGGGCGGCGGGAACCTTGAAGGCCATCAGGATGATCGGGAAGTTCCAGGGAACGATCGCGCCGACCACGCCGAGGGGGCGGCGGCGGGAGATCACCTTGCGGGTGTTCGAGTCCTCGATGACCTTTTCCGGCAGGTCGAGACTGGCGAAGTAGCGGAAGAAGGCCGCCGCGCCGAAGACCTCGCCCATGGCGTCCTGCAAGGGCTTGCCCTGCTCCTGGACGAGTGTGCGCGCCAGGGTTTCAAGGTCGCCCTGGATGGCGTCAGCCATGGCGAGAAGAGCCTTGCGGCGCTCGTCGACGGGCGTGGCCGCCCAGGCCGGGAAGGCCCGTTTGGCGGCGGCGACCGCCTGGTCGAGCTGAGCCTTCGAGGCCCGCGGGCACTCCACAAGCACATCCTCGGTCGCCGGGTTGATCACCGGCATGACGGAGTCCCCTTCGACCAGAAGGCCATCGATCAAAAGCTTATAGGGACCCATGTCGTCCTCCGCGTGTTTGCTGACCCGAACAATGCCGGGATGACGCCGCGCCAATCAAGCCTGTGCTTGCGCAGTTCGCTTACGGCGGGCCAATGTTCGGGCCTGGGGAAGGAGGGCGTCATGTTCACGCGCTTGAGGATCGGGATTGTGAGTGGCGGGGTGGCCCTGATGATGGGTCTGGCCGGCACGGCCGCGGCGGCCGGGCTCACCGGGCCGGAGAAGCGGATGGTCGCCGTCGTCGACGCAGCGCAGGAGGACCAGCTTCGTCTTCTCGAAGAGTTGGTCGCGATCAATTCCGGGACCATGAATCTTCCGGGTGTCGAGGCGGTGGCCCGACGGCTCGCCCCTGAATTCAAGGATCTGGGCTTCGAGGTGCGCTGGGTTCCCATGGCGGAAACCGGCCGGGCAGGGCACCTGATCGCAACCCACAGGGGTGGGGGCGGGGGGCGCCGCATGCTGCTGATCGGGCATCTCGACACCGTCTTCGAGCCAGACGATCCGTTCAAGGCCTACGTCCGTTACGGGGACAGGATCACCGGGCCGGGGGTCAACGACATGAAGGGCGGAATTGTCGTGATGGTCAGCGCCCTTCGCGCGATGAAGGCGGCCGGGACACTGAAGCGGGCGAACATCTCGGTGGTTCTGACGGGGGACGAGGAGCGAGTCGGCCGGCCCGTCGAGATCGCCAGACGGGATCTGATTGCGGCTGCGAAGGAATCCGACGTCGCCCTGGACTTTGAGGGTCTCGCCACAGAGAACGGAATGGACATGGGTTCCATCGCGAGGCGGTCCTCCACCACATGGACGGTGCAGGTCCGGGCCAAGGCAGGGCACTCCTCAGGGGTTTTCTCCGAGACGGCGGGATACGGGGCCATCTACGAGCTTGCCCGGATCCTAGACGCCTTCCGGGACCAGCTGCGCGAACCGAACGCTACCTTTAGCGTAGGCCTCATCCTGGGTGGCTCAGACGCGGGACTGAACCGGGACGCCACGGGGGGCAAGGCCAGCGGCAAGGCCAACATCATTCCCGCGGAGGCCCTCGCGATCGGGGATCTGCGGACCCTCTCCAACGAACAGACGGCCCGGATCCAGGCGAAGATGGAGACGATCGTCAGCCAGAGCCTGCCGGGTGCGACGGCCAGTCTGGAGTTTTCCGAAGGCTATCCCGCCATGCCGCCGACCGAGGGCTCGCGCCGTCTCCTGGCGCAGCTGAACGAGATCAATTCGGCCCTCGGCTATCCCCGGATGCCGGAGCTGGATCCGGTACGCAGGGGCGCTGGAGACATCGCCTTCGTCTCTCACCTGGTGGACGGCCTGGTGGGCCTGGGTGCGGGGGGCGAGGGCGCCCATTCGCCAGGCGAGACCCTCGACATCCCCGCGCTGCGTCGACAGACGCGTCGGGCGGCCCTGCTGATGAGCCGACTAGGGGAACGCTAGCCTGCCGCGTCCCGGAACGCGGCCAGACCGGTCTCTAGATCACGGATCAGGTCCTCAGGGTCCTCAAGTCCTATGTGCAGGCGGACAAGGGACCCGCCGTAAGCCTTGCAATAGGTCCGCACCTTGAGTTGCGGATCGCAGTCGATGACCAGGCTCTCGAAGCCCCCCCAGGAGAAACCGAGCCCGAAGAGTTCAAGGGCATCGAGAAAGGCCGACGTCGCGGCCGGGGGGGCTGGCCTGAGAACCAGGGCGAAAAGGCCGCAGGCGCCCGTGAAGTCACGTTTCCAGATGTCATGTCCCGGAGCGCCGGAAAGAGCGGGATGGAGGACTTCCGCAACTTCGTCGCGACCGGCAAGCCAGCGCGCAACGGCCAGACCACTCTCGCCATGCCTGCGGAGCCTGACGTCCAGGGTCCGCAGTCCCCTGAGCATCGTATAGGCATCCTCGGCGGCCACGGACCAACCCAGGTCCACCACGCCCGCGCGAAGCCGGGCGGCGATCTGGGGATCGCGGGCGGCTGCGGATCCCATGAAGCTGTCTGAGTGCCCCCCGACATACTTGGTCAGGGCCTGGATCGAGACATCGACGCCATGCGCAAGCGGCTTGAACAGATGACCCGCCGCCCAGGTGTTGTCCATCAGGCTGATGACGCCCCGTTCCCGCGCCAGCTTCGCAAGGGCGGGAACATCCTGCATCTCGAAGCTCAGTGAACCGGGGCTTTCCAGAAAGATCGCCCGGGTCCGGGCCCCGATCTGCGATGCAATGTCCTCGGCCGGCAGGGTCGGGTCGAAGTACCGGATCTCCACCCCGTATCGCGCGAGGGTCCGGTCGCAGAACCGCCTCGTCGGCTTGTAGGCGGTATCGACCATGAGAAGCTCGTCGCCGGCCTCAAGCACCGACAGAAGAGCGCCGGCGACTGCAGACACCCCGCTGGGATAGAGCTGAACGTCGGCCGCCCCCTCCAGATCGCAGAGGGCGGCGATCAAGGCTTGATGAGTGGCGAGGCCGCCCCGGCCATAGGTAACATAGGCGTCGTCGTCATAGAGGGCCGCCGAGTCCGGAAGGAGAACGGTGGAGCCCTTCTGGATGGCGGGGTTGACGGCCTTCGCATTCCCTCGATCCGGTGTACGGGCGTGAACGAGGCGCGTCGCCGGCTTCATGGATCCCCCACGACGACGGCGCCGCCGCCAGGAGCGCCCCACTCGGCCCATGACCCATCGTAGAGCACGGCCGGGCGCCCCAGGATCTCGAGCCCCAGGGCAAGCACCGCAGCCGTAACCCCCGAGCCGCATGTCGTGATCACGGGCCGGTCCAGATCCACGCCTGCCCCGGAAAAAAGCGCCTCGAGGTCAGCGGCCGGCTTCATGCGTCCGTCCGGGGCCAGCAGCCTGTCGAAGGGCAGGTTCAGGGCGCCCGGCATGTGACCTGTCCGCAGACCCGGCCGCGGTTCCGGCGCCTCGCCGCGGAAACGGGCTGCGCTGCGGGCGTCAAGCACCTGAGAGGCGCCGCTCTCCAGCGCGGACTGGACGTCCGGCAGGCTGCAAACGCGGTCGCCTGCGAAACCCGCCGCGACAGGGGCTGGCGCCGGTTCCGGGGCGGGTCCGGTCTCCAGCGCAAGCCCCGCCGCCTTCCATGCGGGGAGGCCGCCGTCCAGGACCTGTACATGGGGATACTGCATCACCTTGAGCGTCCACCAGACCCGGGCCGAAGAGCGGATGCCGAGGCTGTCATAGACCACGATCCGGGCGGCCCTTGGCAGGCCCAGGAGACCCGCCGCGCGCGCGAAGCCCTCCGGGGACGGAAGCATGTGGGGCAGGCCGCTGGAGTCATCGGAGTGGGCGTCTATGTCGAAGAAGATCGCGCCGGGAATACGCTCGAGGTCATGCTCCGCCCGACCCGAGCGCCCTTCGGCGGGAAGGAACCAGCTGGCGTCGACGACCCGCAGGTCGGGGGCGCCCAACCCGGCTGCAAGGGCCTCAACGGTGATCAGGGCCGGGCTGCTCACGCCAGCCACTCCGGAACCGGGAGCCCCCGCTCGCGCAGGAAGCCGGGATTGTAGATCTTGCTCTGGTACCGGGCGCCCTGGTCGCAGAGGATGGTCACAATGGTATGACCGGGCCCGAGGTCCCGCGCCATTCGCATGGCGCCCGCCACGTTGATCCCTGTCGATCCGCCCATGATCAGGCCCTCGTGGGTGGCCAGGTCGAAGATCACATCGAGCATTTCGTCATCAGGGACCTGGTAGGGCATATCCACGACCAGTCCCTCGAGGTTGGCCGTGATGCGGCCCTGGCCAATGCCCTCTGAAATTGAGGTTCCCTCGGACTTCAGCTCCCCGTGGGCGTACCAGTTGTAGAGGGCTGCGCCCATCGGGTCCGCCAGGCCGATCCGCACCGAGGGGCTGCGCGCCTTCAGCGCCTCGGCCACCCCGGCCAGAGTGCCGCCGGAGCCCACAGCGCAGATGAAGCCGTCGACCCGCCCGCCAGTCTGTTCCCAGATCTCGGGGCCGGTCGTCTCGACATGGGCCTGCCGGTTGGCGACATTGTCGAACTGGTTGGCCCAGATGGCCCCGTTGGGCTCAGTCCGGTTCAGTTCCTCGGCCAGACGACCGGAGTAACGCACGTAGTTGTCGGGGTTGGAGTATGGGACGGCGTCCACCTCCACCAGTTCGGCGCCCAGAAGGCGGATAGCGTCCTTCTTCTCCTCGCTCTGGGTGCGCGGGATGACGATGGTGGTGCGGTAGCCCAGGGCCTGACCGACCATGGCCAGCCCGATGCCGGTGTTGCCCGCCGTCCCCTCGACAATGCGCCCGCCGGGACGCAGTAGGCCCCGGCGCTCAGCGTCCCGGATGATATAGAGGGCGGCGCGGTCCTTTACGGACTGCCCCGGATTCATGAACTCAGCCTTGCCGAGAATCTCGCAGCCCGTCGCCTCGCTGGCGCGGTTAAGGCGGATGAGCGGCGTACGGCCGATGGCATCAAGAACAGTTCGGGCGATGATCATGATCGCAATCTAGGCCCTTGGCAGGGTCCGCGCCATGAGTTGGCGCAGTCTAGGCTCTGGAAACGCCGAGCTGGATCACGTTTGTCCGGCCGGTCTGGAAGCCCGCCTCGCAATAGCTGAGGTAGAAGTCCCACAACCGGCGGAAACGCTCGTCGAATCCCAGGCCGCGAATCTCGTTCCAGGCGGCTCCGAAGCGGCGCTTCCAGTCGGCCAGGGTGGAGGCGTAGTCGAGGCCAAAACGCTCGGGCTCGCTCCAGGAGAGGCCGACCTTTGAAATCTCCTGTTTCAGACGGCTCTCCGAGATCAGCATCCCGCCTGGAAAGATGTAGCGCTGGATGAAGTCGGCCCGACGGCGATAGCCCTCGAAAAGCTCATCCTGGATGGTGATGATCTGGAGTGCGGCTCGTCCCTGAGGCTTGAGCCGGTCATGAATGGTCCGGAAATAGGTCGGCCAGTACTTTTCGCCGACCGCCTCGAACATCTCTATGGACGCGACGCGGTCATAGACGCCGGGGACGTCCCGGTAATCGACCAGGCGGATATCCGCCTTCTCGGCGAGGTCGGCTTCAAACATCCGACGACGAGCGAAGTCGTGCTGCTCGCGGGAAATGGTGATGCCCGTCACCCGCGCGCCGACCTCTCTGGCCGCAAACTCCGCAAACCCACCCCATCCACAGCCGATCTCGAGCACATGGTGCCCGGGCGATAGCTGCATCCTTTGGGCGAGAGCCCGGTACTTCTCCTCCTGAGCCGCTTCAAGCGAGGCCGCACCCCGGCTGAAGCGCGCAGAGGAGTAGGTCATGGAGGGATCCAGCCAACGGGAGTAGAAGGCGTTCCCGAGGTCATAGTGAGCGTGGATGTTCCGCTGCGACCCGCGCCGCGAATTTCCGTTCAGGAAATGCCCGATGAAATTCAGCACCCCAATCAGGGGGTTGCCCTCCGTCACCTGAGTGAGATTCTGGAAATTCAGGCTGAAGACGGACAGTACGGCTGTCAGATCGGGAGTCTCCCACTCACCGGCGGCATAGGCCTCTGCAAAGCCGATGTCGCCAGCCATAAGGGCGCGCCTGATGAACCGGAAATTCCGGATCTGGATGACCGCAGCGGGTCCGCCTGTCTCGGACCTGATTCTCAGCGCCCGGCCGTCGGGCGTCACGAACGTCACCTCACCGGCCGCCCAGCCCCGGGTCATGATGTCCAGTGCGGATCGGAAGATGGCCGGAAGCCCGCTCAGGGCCGGTGCACGCTTAACCGCCCCCGGGCGCAGGGCGAGAGTATTGAGACAGACTTCCTGCGCCATCGACACGTTATGCGACTCCTGAGCCTCTCGAGCTTGATGCGATCCTGGGTGGACGTGATTCCGTCTTGTGCCGCGGATCGCCGCGCGCCACTTAACGCGCCTGATGCTACAGTCGTCTCGCAGGAGAGCCGAATTGTCCAGTCTGAACGCTGTTGTAGAGCTCAAGCCATCCTCCGGCCGTCGGGTCTGCATCGGCAATGGCGAGCGCCTGACGGTCATTGCGGGCCCCTGTCAGCTTGAGAGCCGACAGCATGCCCTTGAGACCGCATCCATGCTGGCCGAGATCGCCGCGCGGCTGGGTATCGGCCTCATCTACAAGACCTCCTTCGACAAGGCGAACCGCACCTCCGCCCGGGCCGCGCGCGGCATCGGCCTGAAGTCCGCCCTGCCGATCTTTGCCGAGATCCGTGAGACAGTGGGGCTGCCGGTCCTGACCGATGTTCATGAGCGGGAGCAGTGTGCCCCTGTCGCCGAGGCCGTGGACGTTCTCCAGATACCCGCCTTCCTTTGCCGTCAGACGGACCTCCTGGTAGCCGCCGCGGAGACAGGGCGCGCGGTCAACGTCAAGAAGGGCCAGTTCCTGGCGCCCTGGGACATGAAGAACGTCATCGCCAAGATCAGCGGAGCCGGCAATCCGAACGCCCTGGCCACGGAGCGTGGCGTCAGTTTCGGATACAACGCCCTGGTCAGCGACATGCGCGCCCTCCCGGTCCTCGCAGAGATCGGCTGCCCCGTGGTGTTCGACGCGACCCACTCGGTGATGCAGCCGGGAGGCCAGGGTGACCGGTCCGGCGGCCAGAGGGAATTCGTTCCTGTTCTCGCCCGGGCCGCGGTGGCTGTAGGCGTGGCGGCGGTCTTCATGGAGACCCATCCGGATCCCGACAACGCGCCCTCCGACGGACCCAACATGGTCCCTCTTGCGGAGTTCGAGGCGCTGGTGAGGGACCTCCTGGCTTTCGACGCGCTCGCCAAGCGAGACCGGGGGTAGACGGATGGAGCTGGCGGCTCTGCAGGGCCTCATAGACCGCGCTTCGGGCCGGAGGGTTGTGTGCGTCGGCGATGTTATGGTCGACCGCTTCGTCTACGGCTCGGTCACCCGGATGTCGCCGGAGGCGCCCATACCCATACTGGCCAGGAGCCGTGAACTCGTCATGCTGGGAGCGTCGGGCAATGTCGCGCGCAATGTCTCCGCGCTCGGCGGCCAGGTTGTCTTGGTGGGCGTGATCGGGTCCGACATCGAAGGACGCGAGGTTCTCAGACTGGTCGGTGACGACGGCGGAATCGAGGGCGCCCTGGTCACGGACACGAACCGCCCGACGACCTTGAAGACGCGGTTTGTCTCGGGCGGCCAGCAACTGCTCCGTGTGGATGTGGAAGAAACTCAGCCGATCACAGGCGACACCGACGCGAGAGTCTGCCGGATGATCCGCGACGTGGGACCCGGAGCCGGGGTCATCATCCTGTCCGACTACGGGAAGGGCGTGGTTACAGACGACGTCATCAAGGCCTGCCGCCAGACCGGCGTTCCGGTTGTCGTCGACTCCAAGGCCCGCTCTTTCAGACGGTACGGGCCGGTGGACGTGATCAAGCCAAACGCGGCGGAACTGTCCTACGCGACCGGCCTGCCTACCGGCGCCGATGATGAAATTGAGGCCGCGCTTGCTCGCGCCCTGGACCTTTGCGAGGCGCGGGCCATCCTGGTGACGCGGGCGGCTCAGGGAATGTCCCTGGCCATACGCGGGCGGCCCGTTCGCCATTTTCAGGGGTCACCCAGAGAAGTCTTCGATGTCTCGGGCGCAGGCGACACCGCTATCGCCGCCCTTGGTCTCGGCATTGCATCCGGCGGGGATCTCGAGGAGGCCGTCTCCCTCGCGCTGCTGGCGTCGGGTGTCGCGGTCGGCAAGGTTGGGACGGCGACTGTGACTCCCGAGGAACTCATTGAGGCTTCACTGGCCGCCCACATGGCTGCGGCGGAGGCCAAGATCGCGACCCCGGCCCGGATGGTCGAGGAAGTCGCCCGGTGGCGCGCACGGGGTCTGCGGGTTGGATTCACCAATGGCTGTTTCGACATCCTGCACCGGGGACACGTGGCCTACCTCGCCCAGGCCCGGTCCTGGTGCGACCGGCTGATCGTTGGCGTGAACTCGGACAGGTCCATCCGGGTCCTCAAGGGCGAAGGGCGGCCCGTGAACGACCTCGAGAGCCGGGCCCTGGTCCTGGCGGGTCTCGCCAGCGTGGACCTCGTCGCGCCCTTCGATGCCGACACCCCCATCGAGCTGATCCGGGCCGCGCGCCCGGACGTCCTCGTCAAGGGAGCGGACTATGCGGAATCCGAGGTCGTCGGCGGTGATCTCGTCAAGGCCTGGGGCGGCGAGGTGCGTCTTGCTCCCCTGGTCGAGGGGTATTCAACAACCGCCGCCATCCTTCGAATGGCCGGGGAGGGGCGAGAGTGAGCCGCAGGATCATCTTTGTCACCGGCGGCGCCGGCTTCATTGGATCGAACATCGTCGCCAGACTGGCCGAGGACCGCAGCCTTGACATCGTGGTGTGCGACCGCCTTCGGGAGGCGGACCTCGGCAAGTGGCGCAACATAGCCAGTCATCCGATCGGTGACTTTGTGTCGCCTGAGGACACGTTCGACTGGCTCGAGAAGCGCTGGCGCGACGTGGAGGCGGTCGTTCACATGGGGGCCATCTCCTCGACGACCGAACCTGATGCAGACCGGATCATGCGGACCAACTTCGGGCTGAGCCGTGACCTGTTCCGCTGGTGCGCGGATCGCCAGAGGCGGTTCATCTACGCTTCCTCCGCGGCGACCTATGGCGACGGGACCCTCGGCTTCGACGACCGGGATGACTTCGAAAGCCTTGCTGCGCTCCGCCCGCTCAACGCCTATGGCTGGTCCAAGGCCCTGTTCGATGTCTTCGCTGCAAGACAGGCCGGACGGGAATACGCGCCGCCTCAGTGGGTGGGCCTGAAGTTCTTCAATGTCTATGGCCCGAACGAGGGTCACAAAGGGCCAATGAAGTCCGTCGCCGCCCAGATCTGGCCCTCGATCCGCGACGGGCAGGGGGTGCAGCTCTTCAGATCCTATCGCCAGGGGGTGCCGGACGGCGGCCAGCAGCGTGACTTCGTCTATGTCCGTGATGTCGCCGAGGTCGTCGCCTGGCTGCTCGAGTCGCCCCAGGTGAGCGGGGTGTACAATCTCGGCTCCGGCCGTGCCCGTACCTTCGAGGACCTCGCACGCGCGGTCTT
>NZ_JADCBG010000061.1 GCF_020253645.1 Phenylobacterium sp. | reverse complement strand
TCCACCTCTTGAGGGGGAGGTGGACCGCGAAGCGGGTCGGAGGGGGTCTGCGGAGCCGCGGTTGCACCCCCTCAGCCGGCTTCGCCGACAGCTCCCCCGCAGGGGAGCAATGGCTCCGTAATTCCTCCCCCCAGGGGCAGGGGAATCGCATTTGGCTTGAGTGATCTGGGCGAACTGGATTCTGAGGGTGTCTTCCTTGTTTTGGGAGGCTCCCATGGGAGGTTTCGAAGCTGTCTTCTCGGAGGTTCCGGACCCGCGAGCGAGCAACGCGCGTCATGATCTGTTGGAAGTGATGTTCGTGGCTCTGGCGGCGGTTCTTTGCGGGGCGGAGGACTGCACGGACATGGCGGAGTTCGCGGACGCCAAGCTGGAGTTGCTGCGTCAGGTGGTGGGCCTACCGCACGGTCCACCGATGCTCCAGGTCACAAGGACCCACTGGACGATCGAGAACCAGCTCCACTGGGTCCTGGACGTCGCCTTCGAAGAAGACCGCGCAAGGAGCCGCAAGGACAATGCCCCACAGAACCTCGCCCTCCTCAGAAAACTCGCCCTCAATATCGCCAGGCATCACCCCGCAAAGGGCTCAATGAAGAAGAAGCTCAAGCGCGCCGGATGGGACGACGCCTTCCTGCTCTCCATGGTCGGCCATATGCGATAGCCCTGCCCTGCGGGAGAAGAGTTACGGCGCCCAGGGGCCGGCGAGGCTAAAGGCTGCCGATCAGGTCCAGCCACTCGGCTTCCGTCAGGACCCGTATGCCCAGGGCCTCGGCGGTCTTCAGCTTGGAGCCGGCCCCGGGACCGGCGACCACGATGTCGGTCTTCTTCGAGACCGAGCCAGCCACCTTGGCGCCCAGGGATTCCGCCCTCGCCTTGGCCTCGTCCCGGGTCATCTGCTCCAGGGCGCCCGTGAAGACCACCGTCTTTCCGGCGACGGCGGTGTCCTGGCGAGGCTTCTCGGCGTCGCGGATGGTCAGCTCGGCGACGAGCTCGGCGACGATCCGCCGGTTGTGCGCCTCGCCGAAATAGGCGGCGGCGGCCTCGATCACCGCGCCGCCCACCTGGTCGAGGGCGTCCAGCTCCTCGATGGCCTCGGGGTCCCGGGCGGCGACGCGGTCCATGGCGGCGAGGAAGGCCTCGGCCGAGCCATAGCCCCGGGCCAGGACCATGGCAGTGGTCTCGCCGATATGCCGGATGCCGAGGCCGAAGATGAACCGGTCCAGGGGAATGTCGCGGCGCGCCTCGATCCCGGCGACCAGGTTGGCGACGCTGGTCTCGCCATAGCCGTCCATGGCCCGCAGCTCATCCAGCCGGGCGGGGTCCCGGGCCAGGCGAAAGATGTCGGCAGGCTCGCGCACCCAGCCGAGGTCGAAAAAGGCCGCCAGCTGCTTCTCGCCCAGGCCCTCGATGTCATAGGCCCTGCGGGAGACGAAGTGGCGCAGGTGCTCGATGCGCTGGAAGGGACAGGCGAACTCGCCCGAGCAGCGCCGCACCACCGTCTCCGCCCCTGAGGCCGTGGTCTCGCGCACCAGGGGGGTGGCCAGGGGGCACGGGCAGGTCTCGGGAAAGGCGAAGGGCGGCGGCGGCGGATCGGACCGCTCGGCCTCCACCACGCCGACCACCTGGGGAATGACGTCCCCGGCCCGCTGGACGATGACGGTGTCCCCGACCCGGATGTCCTTGCGGGCGATCTCGTCGGCGTTGTGCAGGGTGGCGTTCTCCACGACGACCCCGCCGACCGTGACCGGGACCAGACGGGCGACGGGGGTCACGGCGCCTGTCCGCCCCACCTGCAGGTCGATGGCCGTCAGGACTGTCCGCGCCCGCTCGGCGGGGAACTTGCGGGCTATGGCCCAGCGGGGCGTGCGGGTGATGAAGCCCAGCCTCTGCTGCCAGTCCAGCCGGTCGACCTTGTAGACCACCCCGTCGATGTCAAAGCCCAGGCGGGGTCGGGCGGCCTCCATCTCGCGGTAGGCGGCCATGAGCCCCTTGCCGCCCTCGACCCGGCGCGACTGGGGGGTGGTGGCGAAGCCCCACTCGGCCAACAGGGACAGGGCCCGCCACTGGGTGTCGGCGAAGGGCGCGCTGACCTCGCCCCAGGCATAGGCGAAGAAGCCCAGGGGCCGGGTCGCCGTGACCTTGGGGTCGATCTGCCGCAGGGACCCGGCGGCGGCGTTGCGGGGGTTGGCGTAGGTCTTCTGGCCGGCGGCCTCGGCCTGGGCGTTCAGTTCGGCGAAGGCCTGGTGGGACAGGTAGACCTCGCCGCGGACCTCCATCACCTGCGGCCAGCCGGATCCCGAAAGGCGCCGGGGAATGTCTTCCAGGGTCAGCAGGTTGGCGGTGACGTCCTCGCCCACCCGGCCGTCGCCGCGGGTGGCCCCGCGCACCAGCACCCCGCCCTCATAGCGCAGGGAGGCCGACAGGCCGTCGATCTTGGGCTCGGCGGTATAGGCGATGTCGGCGTCGTCCAGCCGCAGGAACCGCCGGATCCGGGCGTCGAACTCCAGGGCGTCTGCGTCCGAGAAGGCGTTGTCCAGGGACAGCATGGGGACCCCATGCTCCACAGGAGAGAACTGCTCGGAACGGGCGGCGCCGATCCTCAGGGACGGTGAGTTCTCGCGCACAAGATGGGGAAAGCGCGCCTCGATGTCGGCGTTCCGGCGACGCAGGGCGTCGTAGTCGGCGTCGGAAATGACCGGGGCGTCGGCCTGGTGATAGGCGAGGGCGTGGGAGGCGATCGCGTCCGCCAGGCGGGTCAGCTCCTCGGCGGCCTGCGCCTCCGTCAGGTCGGGAACGGCGATCTCAGGCATGCATCAGGGCCCGGGCGGCGGCGCGCGCCTCATCGGTGACCTGGGCGCCGGCCAGCATGCGGGCGATCTCTTCCTCGCGGGCGGCGGGGTCGAGGTCCTCGACCCGGGTGCGGACGGCCGCCTCGTCGCCCGCCTTGGACACGCGCCAGTGGGCGTCCGCCCGGGCCGCCACCTGGGGCGAGTGGGTGACCACAAGGACCTGTCCCTCCCGCGCCAGACGGCGGAGGCGGAGGCCTACGGCGTCGGCGACGGCGCCGCCCACCCCCTGGTCCACCTCGTCGAAGATCATCAGGGGCGGCGCGCCGCCGCGGCCGGCCAGCGAGGCCTTCAGCGCCAGGGCGAAGCGCGCCAGCTCGCCGCCCGAAGCCACCGTCGTCAGGTCTCCGAAGGGCGCCCCCGGATTGGTAGCGACCTCGAAGGCGACGCGGTCGCAGCCGCCCGGCCCGGCCCGGTCGGGCGCCAGGGCCTCCAGGCCGACCCGGAAGCGCGCGCGCTCCAGCTTCAGGGGCGGCAATTCGGACTCCACCGCCCGGGACAGGGCCTCTGAGGCGGCCCGGCGGGCGGCCGACAGGGCGGCGGCGGCCTCGAGGAAGCGCGCCTCGGCCTGTGCCGCCGCATGGCGGGCGGAGACGAGGTCCGTCTCGCCGGATTCCAGCCGCGACAGCCTTTCGGCCAGGGCCGCCCGGCGCTCAGGCAGGGCCTCAACGGCGCAGCCCATCTTCCGCGCCGCGGCGCGCAGGGCGAAGAGGCGCTCCTCGGCGGTCTCCAGGTCGTCAGGACGGAAGTCGAAGGCGGCGGCGGCGGCCTCCACGGCGGCCTCGGCCTCCTGCAGGCCGCCGAAGACAGCGTCCAGGGCCGCCTCGGCCTCGGCCAGCCGACCCACGGCGGGACCCTCTGCGGCGGCCCCCGCCTGGAGGGCCCGGCTGCGGGCCTGGCCGAGGGCCCGGATGGCCGAGGCGAGCCGCGGCGGCAGGCCCTCGAGGGCCTCTCCCGCCTGGCTGATGTCGGCCAGGGCCTTCTCGGCGGCGCCCAGGACGGCCCGGCGTTCGGCCAGGGCGGCCTCCTCCCCCGCCTCGGGGGCGAGGGCGTCCAGCTCGGCCAGGAGGCGCGCGGTGTCCTCTGCCTCGGCGGCCAGGGCGGCGGAATCGCGGGTCAGACCCTCGAGGCGGGCTTCAGCTTCACGCCAGTCTCGCCAGGCCTGTCCGACAGCGCGCAGCAGATCGGCATGGCCGCCATAGGCGTCCAACAGGTCCCGGTGGGTGCGCACATCCAGGAGACCCACTGTCTCATGCTGTCCGTGCACCTCGACCAGCAGGGCGCCGATCTCGCGCAGAGCCCCCACGCTGGCGGGCTGATCGTTGACGAAGGCGCGGCTGCGGCCGTCGGCGGACAGGACCCGTCGCAGGATCAGGTCCTCCCCCGGCGCCGCCTCCAGCCCACGGGCCTCGAGGAGGCCCCAGACCGCGTGGCCGGAGGGCAGGGAAAAGGCGGCGGTCGCACTGGCCTGGGCGGCGCCCCTGCGGACAAGGCCGGATTCAGCCCGCACCCCGGCCGCCAGGCCAAGGGCGTCCAGCAGGATGGACTTGCCCGCCCCGGTCTCTCCGGTCAGGGCCGTAAGGCCCGGCCCCACGATGAGGTCGAGGCTCTCGATCAGGACAAGGTCGCGAATCCAGAGACCGGTCAGCATGGGGGCAGGTTCGCTGCGAATCGGCCGGACCGGAAGCCCGGCGATCCGGCGATCCGGCGCTCAGCCCTCACCCGGCGCGGGGCTCAGGCCCGAGGACTGGGGCGGTGGGGTCCTGGAGGGGTCCCGGATGAATGGAAGAGGCAGGCGCCGTTTCGCCTGGCCGTCGGGCGTCACGGCAGGCTGGAGGTTCCTGGACGTCAGCAGGGCGTAGGCCTCTCGATACCAGTAGTCGCCGGGATAGTTGTAACCCAGGACGGCGCCGTTGCGACGCGCCTCCTCCATGAGCCCGAGGGTCAGGTTGGCCTCCACCAGGCGATAGAGGGCCTCCGGCGCATGGGAGGTGGTCTGGAAGCGCTGAATGACGGTCTGGAAGCGGCCTATGGCGGCGAGCGTGTCGCCCTGGCGCAGGTAGTAGCGACCCACGGACATTTCCTTGCCCGCCAGCTGGTCATTGACCATGTCGATCTTCAGGCGCGCATCCGCCGCGTATTCGGTCTTTGGAAACCGCTGGACCACCTCGCGAAGGGCTGCAAGCGCCTGTCCCGTAGCGGCCTGGTCGCGTCCGACGTCGACGATCTGGTCGAAGTAGCAGATCGCCTTCAGGTAATAGGCGTAGGCGGCCGAAGGATTGCCGGGATAGAGGGACAGGAACCTCTCGGCGTCGCCGATCGCCTCGACATACCGGCTGGCCTGGTAATTCGCGTAGGCGGTCATCAGGATCGCCCGGCGGGACCACTCCGAATAGGGGTGCTGCCTCTCGACCTCTGCGAAATAGTCCACCGCCTGTGTCCACTGACGGGCGTCGAGGCGCGCGGCGCCGGTGGAAAAGAGCAGTTCGACAGGGCGCTCTTCGTAGACGAGGCGCGGCCTCCGTTCCTGGCTGGCGCACCCGGACAGGAAGACAGCGGCTGACAGACCGACAAGGGTCGGGGCGATCCAGGATCTGCGAAGCACGGACACCATCACCTCAAAGGACACGAGCGCGCCCCCGCGCCTGAACGGTCAGGTTCTACACGAGCCGTGGGCCTGAGCCAACGGCCGGCGCAAGGGGGATCAGACCGCCTCGGCCATCTGCGGCGCCAGGGTCCGCAGACGCCAGGCGTGGGGCGTCGCAAGAAGGGCGCGCACCAGCGCATTGTTCAGGGCGTGCCCTGCGAGGACGCCTTCAAAGCGGCCGAGGACCGGCGCGCCAAGCACAAAGAGATCGCCGATCGCGTCCAGGGCCTTGTGGCGGACGAACTCGTCCGGCCGCCGGAGCCCCTCCGGGTTCAAGACCTGGTCCCCATCGATGACGACGACATTCTCCATGGAGCCCCCGAGCGCCAGGCCCATGGCCCTGAGCGCCTCGACCTCGTGCAGGAAGCCGAAGGTGCGGCAGTCGGCGAGCTCCCGGCGGAACGCCTCGCCATCCATCCTGAGGTCCACCGCCTGCCGGCCGATCGCGCGCGAGGTGAAGGCGATCTCGAAGGCCACCTCGAAGCCCTGGGCGGGGCGCAGGGTCGCGCGCTTGTCGCCGTCAATCACCTCGACGACATCGATGATCTCGATGAACCGGCGGGGCTCGCCGAGCGCCCGGAGGCCGGCGCGATCGAGGCCGCGGATGAAGTCGACGGACGAGCCGTCCATGATCGGCATCTCCGGCCCGTCAATCTCGATGACGGTGTTGTCGACGCCGGCCATCACGAGGGCGGCCATGAGATGCTCGATCGTCGAGACGGTCACGCCGGCCGAATTGGTGATGACCGTGCCCAACTGGGTCTTGCAGACGGCGTCTCCGGTGACCGGGACCCTGTTCTGCCGGTCCTGGACGTCGGTGCGGACGAAGACCACCCCGGTGTCGGCGGCCGCGGGCTTGACGAGGACGCGGGCCCGCTCGCCGGTGTGCACCCCGATCCCCTCGAAGCTGACGGGGGCGCGGACGGTGTGCTGAAACGCGAAATCGGCCAAGACGGAAGCTCCGGATCACACTGGACGGATACGCAGTCCGTCACGGCGCTCTTAGGCCGTTTGCTGCGGCGCCGCAAAACACGATGCATTTCGCAATGTTTCGCGGGTCAACCTTCGGGAATCCTTGGGTTTCCCCGGAAAGAGAGCGGCCCCCCGGAAGGTCCGGAGGGCCGTTGTCTTGAGCCGGGACCGGCAGGCCGTCAGTTCGCGAGCCGGCGCAGGAAGGCCGGAATGTCGAGGTTCTCGCCCTCTGGCGCCGGGGCCTCCCCGGGCGTCTCGACCGGCAGGGCGCCGCCGGCCCGGGGCGAGGCCGCGGCCGGAGGCGGCTCGTATCGCGCAGGACGCTTCTGTCCCCAGAGGCGGAACCCTGTCGGCCGGGACTGGGGCGGGGCTACGGGGATCGGATTGGGGAAGATCCCGTCGAAGTCATCGTCCGCGGAGACACTGGGATCGACGATCTTCTTGATCACCGGTTCCTGGACGCGAATCCCGGCTTCGGGCTCCACGGAGGCGGCGGCGGCCGGGGGCGGGGATGCGGCCGGCGCCAGCAGGTCGCCCTGCTCCGGCGCCAGGAAACCCGGACCCGCGGACGGGCCGTCATCAAACAGCGGCGGCTCCACCACCGGGCTGACCGCCTCGGCGACCATCGGGGCCGGGGCCGGGGAAGGCTGGCTGGCGGTCGCGTCGGGAGCCGAGGAAGACGCAAACTCCGAGCTGAAGGCTTCAGCCTGGCTTGCAGCGAACCGGATGGGAGCCGGCTGGGGCGCCGCACGGGCGGGCCTCGGCTCGATCACGGACATCGAGGCGCCGTCCATGCCGGTGGCGACCACGGACACCCGGATCCTGCCTGCGAGGCTGGGATCAAAGGCGGCGCCGAAGATGATGTTGCCTTCAGGGTCGACCTGCTCGGAGATGGCGTTGGCGGCCTCGTCGACCTCCAGAAGCGTCATGTCCAGGCCCCCGGTCACATTAACCAGGACCGCCTTGGCGCCGCGCAGGGAGACCTCGTCGAGGAGCGGGTTCTGGATGGCGTTGTTGGCGGCCATCAGGGCGCGATCCTCGCCCTCGGCCTCGCCGGTGCCCATCATGGCCTTGCCCATCTCGGTCATCACCGTGCGGACGTCGGCGAAGTCCAGGTTGATCAGGCCGGGCAGGACCATCAGGTCCGTGATCGACCGGACGCCGGAGTGCAGGACCTGGTCGGCCATGCCGAAGGCCTCGGCGAAGGTTGTCCGCTCGTTGGCCACGCGGAACAGGTTCTGGTTGGGGATGACGATCAGGGTGTCGACATAGCGCTGAAGCTCGGAGATGCCGCTTTCTGCAAGACGCATCCGGTGGCGACCCTCGAAGTGGAAGGGCTTGGTCACGACACCGACGGTCAGAATGCCCCGTTCGCGCGCCGCCTTGGCGATGATGGGCGCAGCTCCGGTGCCGGTGCCGCCACCCATACCGGCGGTGATGAAGACCATGTGCGCGCCGTCGAGGTGCTCGCCGATCTCGGGAATGGATTCCTCGGCCGCGCTCATGCCCACCTCGGGATGAGCCCCGGCGCCCAGGCCCTGGGTGACGGTCACGCCCAGCTGGATGCGGCGATCCGTCTTGGCGAAGGCCAGCTGCTGGGCGTCGGTGTTGGCGACCACGAACTCGACGCCCTCGAGGCCAGCGTCGATCATGTTGTTGACGGCGTTTCCGCCGGCGCCTCCCACCCCGAAGACGACGATGCGCGGCTTGAGTTCGGTCGCGCGCGGCGCGGAAAGTGCTATTGCCATGAGACCTCTCGCGTCCTCCGTCAGACTTGTCGCAAGTCGCCCGGCTCCCGACGGGAGGGACCGGACGGACTCGGCCTGCGACAGGGTTAATGGTCACCCTGACGCCCTTAATCTGGGGTTAATTGCTTAGCCCGAGTCGGAGG
>NZ_JADCBG010000060.1 GCF_020253645.1 Phenylobacterium sp. | reverse complement strand
GGGCCTCCGGCGCCCACCTGGCCCCCGCCTTCGAAGCCCCGCGGCGAGTCTACCGCGCCCGCGCCGGCGCCGCCGTCACCCAGCTCGAATACGCCCGCCGGGGGCTCATTACCCCTGAGATGGAGTACGTAGCGATCCGCGAGAACCTGCGTCGCCAGGCCTCGGATCCGGCCTTCCGCGACGGCGAGGACTTCGGCGCCTCCATCCCCGACTTCGTGACGCCCGAGTTCGTCCGCGACGAGGTGGCCCGGGGCCGGGCCATCATCCCGGCCAACATCAACCACACCGAGCTGGAGCCGATGGCGATCGGCCGCAACTTCCTGGTCAAGGTCAACGCCAACATCGGCAATTCGGCGGTCCTCTCCACGGTCGCCGATGAGGTCGACAAGATGGTCTGGGCCATCCGCTGGGGCGCCGACACCGTCATGGACCTGTCCACCGGACGGAACATCCACAACATCCGCGACTGGATCGTCCGCAACAGCCCGGTCCCCATCGGAACGGTGCCCATCTACCAGGCCCTGGAGAAGGTCGGAGGCGTGGCCGAGGACCTGAACTGGGAGGTCTTCCGGGACACCCTGATCGAGCAGGCCGAGCAGGGCGTCGATTACTTCACCATCCATGCCGGGGTCCGGCTGGCCTACATCCCCCTCACCGCGAAGCGGGTCACCGGCATTGTCTCCCGTGGCGGCTCCATCCTCGCCAAGTGGTGCCTGGCGCATCACCGCGAGAACTTCCTCTACGATCACTTCGAGGAGATCTGCGAGATCATGCGGGCCTACGACGTGTCGTTCAGCCTGGGGGACGGCCTGCGCCCGGGCTCCCTAGCCGACGCCAACGATGCGGCCCAGTTCGCCGAGCTTGAAACCCTGGGCGAGTTGACCCGCGTGGCCTGGAAGCATGGCGTGCAGACCATGATCGAAGGTCCCGGCCACGTGCCTATGCACAAGATCAAGGCCAACATGGACAAGCAGCTCGCCGCCTGCGGCGAGGCGCCCTTCTACACCCTCGGCCCGCTCACGACCGACGTCGCCCCCGGCTATGACCACATCACTTCGGCGATCGGCGCGGCCATGATCGGCTGGTTCGGAACGGCCATGCTCTGCTACGTCACGCCCAAGGAGCACCTCGGCCTGCCGGACCGCAAGGACGTCAAGGACGGGGTCATCGCCTACCGGATCGCCGCCCACGCCGCCGACCTCGCCAAGGGGCATCCCGCCGCCCGCACCTGGGACGACGCCCTCTCTCGCGCACGCTTCGAGTTCCGCTGGGAGGACCAGTTCAACCTCGGCATGGATCCCGAGACCGCGCGCGCCTACCATGACGAGACACTGCCCAAGGAGGCCTTCAAGACGGCCCATTTCTGCTCCATGTGCGGCCCGAAGTTCTGCTCGATGAAGATCAGCCAGGAAATCAGGGATGCTGCAGCCGCACAGAATGACGTAGCCCGGGGCATGGCCGACATGGCGCAGCGCTTTCGCGACAGCGGCGGCGAGGTGTATGTCCAAACGCGTGCTGGCCCGAAGGCCTAGGTCGACAGACGGAGAAGCCGCTGGTGTTCACTCCCGCCCTCACCTGGATTGGTTACTCAGTCGCTCTGATCCTGGTGCTTGAGGCCGGGTTCCGCGGCCATGCCTGGTACAGGAGACGCCGGGAGATTGCGGGTGAGGAAGACACCTCCTTTGTCGTGTCCGCCGCCTTGACCCTGCTGGCCCTCCTGGTCGCCTTCACCTTCGGCATGGCCCACTCCAACTACGAACTCCGGCGGGATCTCGTGACCGAGGAGGCTACGGCGATCTCGACGACCCATCTTCGCCACCAGCTCCTGGATGATCCCCACAGAGCTGAACTGAATGCGCTGATGGCGGACTATGTGCGTGTTCGCATGTCCTTCAGTACGGACCGGGCCGATCCCGGCGCCTTGCAGGAGACACGGTTGCAGACGGCCCGGCTCCAGACTGCGATCTGGAAGGTCACGGACAGCGCGCTGGATACGCCTTCCGGTCAGCGGGTCTCGGTCCCGCTGCTCAATGCGACGAATGAGATGTTCGATGATGCAGAGCGGCGGTATGCAGCGTTCGACGCGAAGATTCCGGAACGAATTCTGCAAAGCCTGCATGCCTTCGCTCTGGGTTCGGCGCTTCTGGTCGGGCTGTCTCTCGCGGCGTCAGGGTCCAGACACTTCGTCGTGACCAGTGGTCTCTTCATACTGGTCGGCCTCGCCCTCAGTCTTGTCTCGGACATGGACAACGGGGCTTCCGGCAGGATCGTCACCTACCAGGCGCCCATGGAGAGAGTCGCCGCGGCGATCGAGGCCGAGCGACGGGCCGAGCGCTGAGACCTGCGGTCAGGTTGGCGGGCCTGGCCCGGCGTGGCAGAAGGTGTCGCGTCTTCCGCTCCGAGGTCTCCTTGCCATGCCCGTCAATCCCGTCGCCGATCCCGAGGAATGCCGGGCCTTCATGGCCGCCCATCCCGACATCCGGTTCGTCGAGGTTGCCTTCACAGGCATGACCGGGGTGCCCAGGGGCAAGCGGCTTCGCATCGAGGAACTGCCGGCCGTTTATGACTACGGTCGCTTCCTGCCCGGCTCGGTCCTGGTGGTCGACACCCAGGGCGCCGATTGCGAGGCTACAGGGCTTGTCTGGGAGGACGGCGACGCCGATCGCAGGGCCCGTCCGGTCCCCGGGACCCTGACCCCGGCCCCCTGGCTTGGTCCGGATGTCGCTCAGGTCATGCTGTCGATGTACGAGCTCGACGGATCTCCCAATGATCTCGATCCACGCCACGTTCTGCGCAGGGTCCTTGACCGCTATGCGGCCGATGGCCTGACCCCTGTCGCCGCCTGCGAGCTTGAGTTCTATCTGGTGGATCTCCAGAGGGGACCGGGGGGAGAGGTGCTGCCCGCCCGTTCCGTCCGCACAGGTCGGAGGCCTGAGGGCATACAGGTCTATGGGCTGCCGGAGCTTGAGGACCACGCTCCCTTCCTCCGGGAGCTCTGGGCAACGGCCGACATCATGGGCCTGCCGCTCGAGGGCGCCATATCGGAGTTTGCGCCCGCTCAGCTGGAGCTGACCCTGCATCACAAGCCGGACGCCATGGCGGCGGCCGATGACGCCGTGCGCTACAAGCGGGCGGTCAAGGGCATCGCACCGCGGCATGGGTGCGAGGCCACCTTCATGGCCAAGCCCTGGGCCGACAGGGCTGGCAGCGGCTTCCACGTCCATGTCAGCTTCGCCGACGCCTCTGGCGCCAACCTCTGCGCAGACCTGCGGCCCGAGGGATCGGACATGCTGCGTCACGCCATCGGCGGCATGAAGGCCCTGATGGGCGACTGCATGGCCATCCTTGCGCCCAACGCCAACAGCTACCGGCGCTTTCGCGCCAACTCCTACGCCCCCGTGGCCCCGACCTGGGGCGTGAACAACCGGACAGTCTCGCTGCGGGTGCCCGCCGGTCCGCCGCCGACGCGCCATGTCGAGCACCGGGTGGCGGGCGCCGACGCCCATCCCCACCTGGTCCTCGCCGCCCTGCTGGCGGCGGCTCACCACGGGATCGTGAACCGGCTGGACCCCGGGCCGGCGGTGGAGGGCGACGGCTACGCGGCTGCGGCCCGTGACGGTGTGCGCCTGCCGACCGACTGGGTGGGGGCCGTCGACCTGTTCGAGCGGTCCGACGTGCTGCGGGACTATCTCGGTCCGCGCTTTGTCGACATGTTCACGTCGGTCAAGCGCACGGAGCAGGACCGCTTCGGAGCCGTCGTCACCGCCCTCGACTATGACTGGTATCTGGGCAACGCCTGAATCCTGGTCGCCACGTTCGGTTTCGGGATTGATCCCGGCGCTCAGGCGCCGTCTTGTTTCTTCCTAGGACTTGAACTCTTGGGGAGAACCTCCCGATGTCGATGTTTTCCGGACGCGGCGCATCCCGACGCGGCTTGCTGACCGCCCTCGGCGCCGCGGCCATCGGGGTCTCCTTCACCGCCTGCTCGCAGCCGGGTGCGTCCCCCGCCGCCGGCGGGGAAGAGCCGAAGCTGAACTTCTACAACTGGGACACCTACATCGGCGAGACGACCCTTGCGGACTTCAAGACCGCCTCGGGCGTGGACGTCAACATGAGCCTCTTCGCGACAAACGACGAGCTCTTCGCCAAGCTCAAGGCTGGCAATCCGGGTTTTGACGTGATCGTGCCGTCGAACGAGTTCGTGACGCGCATGACCGAAGCCAAGCTGATCCAGCCCCTCGACCATTCGAAGATCCCGAACCTCAAGAACGTTGACCCCAGCTTCATGAACCCGGACTTCGACCCAGGCCGGAAGATGTCGGCGCCCTACACCTGGCTCGTTCTGGGGATCGGCTATCGCAAGAGCAAGGTGAACGGCGTTCCCGACAGCTGGAAGTGGCTTTTCGATTCCGACGCCTACAAGAACAGGATTGCGCTTCTGTCTGAGTCTGCCGACCTGATCCGCCTGGCCGCCAAGTACAAGGGCCACTCCGTCAACAACATACCGCCCGAGCTGGTCGCCGAGATCGAGAAGATGCTCGTGCGCCAGAAGCCGAACATCAAGGCCTTCCATGAGGACAATGGCCAGGACATGCTGCTCTCCGGCGATGTCGACCTCGTCCTGGAATACAACGGCGACATCGCCCAGATCATGACCGAAGACCCGGACATCGGCTTCGTCGTGCCGAAGGAGGGGAGCCTCCTGAACTCCGACACGCTCTGCATTCCCGTAGGCGCCCCCCGCCCCAACAACGCTCACGCCTTCATCAACTATCTGCTGGACGCCGAGGCCGGGAAGAAGATCAGCGAGACCATCCTTTATCCGACCCCCAATGCAGCGGCCAAGGCGCTGATGCCGGCGGACTATCGGGCCAATCCGGTCATCTTCCCCCCCGCCGATGTCCTGGCGAAGTGCGAGTACGGGGCCTTTGAGGGCGCCGAGAAAGCCAGCCTCTACGAGGAAGTCATCACCCGGGTGCGCGCCGCCTGACCTGACGCGGAGCCCTCCAGGATGGAACAGCACTGGAAGTCGGCGAAGGGTCTCTTCGGGGCGGTTCTCGGACCGCCCCTCTTCTGGCTGGTCCTGTTCTTTCTGATCCCGATGGGGATCGTCTGGCTCTATTCCTTCGGGGAGAACCGGGGCCTGACGGACATCGCCCTCACGGGGACATTCGCCAACTATCTCCGGGCCCTTGATCCGCTCTATCTGATGATCTTCGCGAAGTCGGTCGGCATTGCCGCTCTGACCACCCTGATCTGCCTGATCATCGGCTTCCCCGTCGCCCTCGCCATCACCTTCGCCCCGCCCAAGGCCAAGACCTGGCTCCTGCTGGCGGTCATGCTGCCCTTCTGGACGAACCTTCTCATTCGCACCTACGCCCTGATCGCCTTCCTGCGGACCGAGGGCTACATCAACCAGTCCCTGGAATGGGTCTGGAACGGCCTCGGCTCGGCGGTTTCGGTTCTGGGGATCGGCGTTCTGGGCCCCTTCGAGCCCCTGGATCTCCTGCACAACAACTTCGCCGTGGTGCTTGGGCTGGTCTACGTGCACCTGCCCTTCATGGTCCTGCCGCTCTATTCCGCGCTTGATCGGCTGGACACCTCCCTGATCGAGGCCAGCCTTGACCTCGGGGCCGGCCACCTGAGGACGCTCCTGATCATCGTCGCGCCCCTGGCCCTCCCGGGCATTGCATCGGGCGTGGTCATCACCTTCATCCCGGCCCTGGGCTCCTACCTGACGCCTGATCTCCTGGGCGGCCCTGACAGCCAGATGATCGCAAACATCATCGAGCGACAGTTCAAACGGGCCAATGACTGGCCTTTCGGCGCGGCCCTGTCCTTCCTCCTGATGTACATGACCTTCATCGCCATCGCCCTTCAGGCGCTGATGTCGCGACGCCCGAGGGAGCGGGCATGATGGCCCGTCGCTCCGCGCCCGGACCGCTCGAGTACCTGCGACGCTGGCCTTTGCGGCTGTGGCTGGCCGCCGTCGGGATCTTCCTCTACGCCCCGCTGATCGCCCTCATGGTGTTCAGCTTCAACGACAGCCGTCGCAACGTGGTCTGGCAGGGCTTCACCTTCAAGTACTACGAGAAGGCCCTCAACAACGCCTCCCTGATCGAGGCCTTCGTCAACAGCCTGACCATCGCCGCAGTTTCGACCGTTCTCAGCCTGATCCTTGGCGCCCTGGCGGCCCTCGCCCTTTGGCGCTTCCGCTTTCCCGGAAAGACGGGGTTCGATGGCGCCCTCGCCCTGCCCATCGTCGCGCCTGAGATCTGCCTGGGCGTCGCCATGCTGGTCTTCTTCGCCAAGGTTCTGCCGTGGCCGCAGGATCTGCCCTGGCCCCTCAACCTGGGCGCCATCATCATCGCCCATGTCTCGTTCTGTTTCCCCTTCGTGGCGGTCGTGGTCAGGGGGCGGCTGGCCAGCTTCAACAGGGAGCTCGAGGAGGCGGCGCGAGATCTTGGCGCCAGCGAGTGGCGGACATTGAAGGACGTGATCCTGCCGCACATGGCGCCCTCCCTTGTCGCCGGAGCTTTCCTGGCCTTCACCCTCAGCCTGGATGACTTCGTCATCACCTTCTTCACATCGGGTCCGGACACGGTGACCTTCCCGGTCAAGGTCTATTCCATGGTCCGCTTCTCGGTGACCCCAGAGGTCAACGCCGCGTCGACAATCCTGATCCTCGTCACCGTGATCCTCACCGCCGCAGCCCTCAAACTCCAGGGGGATCCCGCCTCGACGGAGGGCGGCCACGCGGCCCGCGACCGCAACCCGAAACGCCACTGAGGCGACATGAGCAAACCCATCATCACCTTCGAGAACGTCACCAAGCGCTTTGGCCGGATGGTCGCGGTGGACAATGTCTCTCTCGCAATCGACGAGGGCGAATTCTTCTGCCTGCTCGGACCGTCCGGATGCGGGAAGACCACACTCCTGAGGATGCTGGCTGGGTTCGAGACCCCGACCGAGGGCCGCATTCTGATTGATGGTCAGGACATTTCGACGACCCCGCCCAATCGGCGGCCTGTCAACATGGTCTTCCAGTCCTACGCCGTCTTTCCCCACATGAGTGTGGCGGACAACGTGGCCTATGGCCTCAAGATCGACCGGGTCCCCGGGGCCGAACGTGACAGGCGTGTGCAGGAGGCCCTTGAGCTGGTGCAGCTGGGCGGCCTCGGCGAGCGCAAGCCCGACCAGCTTTCCGGCGGCCAGCGGCAGCGCGTAGCCCTGGCCCGCGCCCTGGTCAAGCGCCCCCGGGTCCTCCTGCTGGATGAGCCTCTCTCCGCCCTCGACGCCAAGCTCCGCGATCAGATGCGAACCGAGCTGTGCGCGCTTCAGGAGACGGTGGGCATCACCTTCATCATGGTCACCCACGACCAGGACGAGGCCCTTGCCATGGCCAGCCGCTGTGCGGTCATGAACCGCGGCCTCCTACAGCAGGTGGCCACCCCCAACGACCTCTACGAGTTCCCGGGCAGCCGCTTTGTGGCCGACTTCATCGGCTCGGTGAACCTGTTCGAGGGCGTCCTCGCCGTCGATGAACAGGATGAGGCCGTGATCCGTTCGCCGGAGCTTCCCACGGACATCTACCTCGACCACGGGGTGACCGGCGCGAAGGGAACCACCGTCTGGGCGGCCCTGCGCCCCGAGAAGATCGAGCTGCACAAGTACGTCCCGGGTCAGCCACCGCCGGTGCTCGACGACTCTCCCGCCGGCGCCAATCTGGTGCGGGGCGTGATCCGCCACGAGTCCTATCTCGGAAGCGAGAGCACCTACGAGGTGGAGATCGCCGGCGGCCGCCGGGTCAAGGTGCTGAGGTCGAATCTCACCCGGTGGGACCAGGAGGATTTCGCCCTTGGTGAGGAGGTCTGGCTCGGCTGGCACGCCTGCTCGCCCGCCGTGTTGCTGAACTGACATGGCGCGCCCCGTCGCCGGCATCATCTGCTGCACCCGCACCGTCGGGATTGAGCCCGCGCAGGCGGTGATGAACCGCTATGTCGCCTCCGCCATGGCCTATTCCGACGCCGCCGCCCTGCTGATCCCCTCCATGCCAGAGCATATGCGGGCGTCCGATGTTGCTGGCCGACTGGATGGTCTTCTCCTGACCGGCAGCCCCTCGAATCTCGACCCGGCCGTCTATGGAGAGGCGGCCGATGACGCCCCCGGCCCCTTCGACCCGGCTCGGGACTCAATGACCCGGGACCTGATCAGGGCCATGCTCGACCTCGGGCGTCCCGTTTTCGGGATCTGCCGCGGCTTCCAGGAGCTGAACGTGGCGTTCGGCGGGACGCTCCGCCGGGACGTGTCCGAAAACTCCGACCTTCTCATGCACCACGCGCCTGAGGACGTCGGCTTCAACGAGATGTTCGACCACGTCCACGATGTCGCCCTGACGCCCGGCGGGGTCCTGGCCGCGGCCCTGGGCGAGGACCGGATCCGGGTGAACTCCGTCCACTTCCAGGGGGTCTCGCGGCTGGGCGATGGCCTCAATGTCGAGGCCCAGGCCGATGACGGCGTGGTCGAGGCCTTCTCGGCGCGCGTGAACGCCGCCCCGGTCCTCGCCGTCCAGTGGCACCCCGAATGGCGCACGGGCGCGAACCCGCAAAGTCAGGTATTCTTCAATGTCTTCGGGCGGGCCCTCCGGGGCGAACCGCTTGTCCGCTGATCCGCTTCAGGAGTTCCCCGCGTGACTGTTCCGATCCGCAACCACGATATCGCCGAGCTTCGCCGGCTGGACCTGGCGCACCATCTGCCGGCCCAGGCCGACCACAGGCTGATCGCCAGCCTCGGCGGCAGCCGGATCATCACCCGGGCCGAGGGAAGCACCATTTTCGACGGGGAGGGGAACGCCATCCTCGACGGCATGGCGGGGCTCTGGTGCGTGAATGTGGGCTATGGCCGCGAGGAGCTCGCCAAGGCCGCCTACGACCAGATGCTCGAGCTGCCCTACTACAACACCTTCTTCCGGACGGCGACGCCGCCCCCGGTGAAGCTGGCGGCCCGCATCGCCAGCAAGATGGGCGGCCACCTGAGCCACGTCTTCTTCAACTCCTCGGGCTCCGAGGCCGTCGACACGGTCTTCCGCCTGGCCCGCCACTACTGGAAGCTGAAGGGCCAGCCCCAGCGCCGCATCTTCATCAGCCGCTGGAACGCCTACCATGGCTCCACCGTGGCGGGGGTGTCATTGGGCGGCATGAAGGCCATGCATGCCCAGGGCGACCTGCCGGTGCCCGGCGTCGAGCACGTCATGCAGCCCTACCTCTTCGGAGAGGGCTTCGGCGAGGACCCTGACGCCTTCGCCGCCCGCGCCGCCCAGGCCATCGAGGACAAGATCCTTGAGGTCGGCCCCGAGAACGTCGCCGCCTTCATAGGAGAGCCCGTCCAGGGCGCCGGCGGGGTCATCATCCCGCCCGAGGGCTACTGGCCCAGGGTCGAGGCCATCTGCCGCAAGTACGGCATCCTGCTGGTCTGCGACGAGGTCATCTGTGGCTTCGGGCGGCTGGGTCAGTGGTTCGGCCACCACCACTACGGCGTGAAGCCGGACATGATCTCCATGGCCAAGGGCCTGTCCTCGGGCTACCTGCCGATCAGCGCCACCGGCGTGGCCGACCACATTGTGGCCGAGCTGCGCGAGAAGGGCGGCGACTTCGTCCACGGGTACACCTATAGCGGCCACCCGACCGCCGCCGCTGTGGCTCTGGCCAACCTCGACATCATCGAGCGCGAGGGCCTGGTGGAGCGCACCCGCGAGGACACCGGCCCCTACCTGGCCCGCGCCCTGGCCAGCCTCAATGACCATCCCCTGGTGGGCGAGACCCGCTCCCTCGGCCTGATCGGGGCGGTGGAGATCGTCCGCGAGCCCGGGACCAACAAGCGGTTCCTGGACAAGGAGGGTGAGGCCGGTCCGGTGGTGCGCGACCTCTGCATCCGTAACGGCCTCATGGTGAGGGGTATCCGCGACACCATTGTCTGCTGCCCGCCGCTGATCATCACCCATGCCGAGATTGATCGACTGGTCGCCATTCTCCGCAAATCCCTCGACGAGGCGGAGCCTGTCCTGCGGGCGCTGAAACCGGAGGATACAAGATGAGCGCCCGCAAACGGCGTCCACCGCCGGGTGCGCGGGAAAAGCGGGGGGTCGCCTCCCTGGAGGCGGCGGGTCCCTGGCTGGCCAAGCAGTCCATCGAGGAGATCGAGTGCGTGGTGCCCGATCTGGCCGGAGTCGCGCGCGGCAAGATCATGCCGGTCCGCAAGTTCCTCGGCGCGCCCCAGATGAACCTGCCCCTGGCCGTCTTCTACCAGACCATTACCGGTGACTTCCCGGATGAGATGGGGACGATCTCGGCCGTCCAGTCGGATACCGACATCTTCCTCAATCCCGACTTCGCGACCCTCGCCGTCGTGCCCTGGGCTCAGGACCCGACGGCCCAGGTCATCCATGACGCCTTCCATCCGGATGGCCGCCCGGTGCAGGAGGCGCCGCGCCAGGTGCTGCGGCGGGTCCTCGACCTCTACCGGGAGCGCGGCTGGACGCCTCTGGTGGCGCCGGAGCTGGAGTTCTACCTGGTCGACAAGAACACTGACCCTGACTACCCGCTGCGCCCTCCGGTGGGCCGGTCCGGGCGGCCGGAAACCGGTCGGCAGGGATACTCCATCGCCGCGGTCAACGAATTCGACGCCCTCTTCGAGGATATGTACGAGTATTCCGAGGCCCAGGGCCTCGAGATCGACACCCTGATCCACGAAAGCGGCGTGGCCCAGATGGAGATCAACCTTCGGCACGGCGACCCGCTGGAGCTGGCCGACCAGGTCTTCATGTTCAAGCGCACCATCCGCGAGGCGGCGCTGGAACACGACATCTACGCCACCTTCATGGCCAAGCCCATGGCGGGCGAGCCCGGCAGCGCCATGCACATCCACCAGTCCATCCTGGACGCCGATGGACGGCCCCTGTTCTCTGACCGCAAGACGGGCGAGGCGACAGGCGCCTACCTGTCTTTCATCGCCGGCCAGCAGCGGTATCTGCCGGCCATCATGGCCATTCTGGCGCCCTACGTGAATTCCTACCGGCGCATCGCCCGCGGGACGGGCGCGCCGGTCAATACCCAGTGGGGCTATGACAACCGGACCTGCGGACTGCGCGCGCCGCCGTCGGACCCCGCCAACCGGCGGCTGGAGAACCGTATCCCCTCCTCGGACGCCAACCCCTATCTGGCGATCGCCGCCGTCCTCGCGGCGGGCTGGCTGGGGATGAACGAGGGCCTCACGCCTACCGAGCCGGTCGCCACCGACGCGGCGGCCCTTGGGATCGAACTGCCGCGGAACCTTCTGGAGGCCCTTGTGCTCTTCGAGCAGTGCGATCCCCTCCGGAACGTGCTGGGCGAGATCTTCTGCGGCGCCTACGCCACTGTGAAGCGCACCGAGTACGAGGTGTTCATGCAGACGATCAGCCCCTGGGAACGCGAGTTTCTGCTGCTGAACGTCTGAGCCCGCCGCCATGCTCAATGACGGTCACCCCAAGGGCTCCTGGTACGCCGAGACAGCGGCGATCCGCCTGCCGGAACTGCCGGCCCCCGAGGGCGCGGTCCGCACCGGCGTCTGCGTCGTGGGCGCCGGCTTCACCGGCCTGGGCGCCGCCCTGGCCCTGGCGCGGGCGGGGGTCCCCGTCGTGGTTCTGGAGGCCGCCCAGGTCGGCTCGGGCGCCTCGGGGCGCAATGGCGGCCAGGTCCATCCCGGCCACCGGCAGGAACCGGAATGGCTGGAGGCCCGGGTCGGACGCGACCTGACCCGCCGGCTCTGGGACATGGCGGAGGCGGGGCGGGCCCACCTCGCCGGACTGGTCGCCGACGTCGCCCCGGAAGCCGGCTACCGCCCGGGCCTCGTCACCGCCCGCCACCGGCCCGGCGGCGAGGCCGAGGACGCCCGGCACGTAGAGCACCTGGCCCGCGCCTACGACTATCCGCACCTCAGCCTGCTGTCGCGGGAGGCCCTGGCCGAGGAGCTGGGGACGGACGTCTATCATGGCGGCTTCCGCGACGACGGCGGCGGCCACCTGCATTCCCTGAACCTCGCCCTCGGCCTGGCGCGGGCGGTCCTGGCGGCGGGGGGCGTGATCTGCGAGGGCGCGCCGGCCCTGTCCTGGTCCCGCCGGGGCGGCGGCATCGAGGTCGCCACCCCCATGGCCCGAATTACCTGCGACCGGCTGGTGCTCACCGGAGACGGCTACCTGACCGCCATCGCCGGGACAGCCCGGGACCGGGTCATGCCGATCAACAACTTCGTCCTGGTCACCGAGCCCCTCGGGGCGCGGGCGGACCGAATCCTGCGCAGCGGGGCGGCGGCGGCGGACACCCGCTTCGTCGTCAACTATTTCCGCAAGACCGACGATGGTCGCCTGCTGTTCGGCGGCGGTGAGACCTACCGCGAGACCTATCCCGCCGACCTGGCCGGCTATGTCCGCCGCAGCCTCCTGAAGATCTATCCGGACCTGGCGGATATGGGGATCACCCACGCCTGGGGCGGCTCGGTAGGGGTGACGCTGAATCGTACGCCCCTGGTGGCCTCTCCCGCGCCGGGGGTTTCCCTGGCTGCCGGATACTCGGGGCAGGGCGTGATGCTGGCGCCCTATGTCGGCGACCTTCTGGGGCGCGAGGCCCAGGGCGACCGGGCCGCCGCCGAAGCCCTGGACTCCCTGCGCCGACTGCCCGCTCCCGCCTTTCCCGGAGGGCGTCTGTTGAGACGTCCCCTGACCATCGCCGCCCTCTCCTGGTACGCCCTGCGCGATCGGCTCTGAACCGGCCTCGCCCCGGGCCGCCGGAGTGTGCTAAGGGCGCGACGACATGACCACCCCGCTCAGCCGAATCCGCAACTTCTCGATCGTGGCCCATATCGACCACGGCAAGTCGACCCTGTCCGACCGCCTCATCCAGGAGACAGGCGCGCTGACCCAGCGCGAGATGACCGAGCAGGTCCTCGACAACATGGACATCGAGCGCGAGCGGGGCATCACCATCAAGGCCCAGACCGTGCGCCTGGACTACAAGGCCCGGGACGGCGAGACCTATGTCCTCAACCTGATGGACACCCCCGGGCACGTGGACTTCGCCTACGAGGTCAGCCGCAGCCTGGCCGCCTGCGAGGGCTCCATACTGGTGGTGGACTCCAGCCAGGGGGTCGAGGCCCAGACCCTGGCCAACGTCTACCAGGCGATCGACAACAACCACGAGATCGTCCCGGTCCTGAACAAGATCGACCTGCCCGCCGCCGACCCCGACCGGGTCCGCGAGCAGATCGAGGACGTCATCGGCATCGACGCCTCGGACGCCGTCCTGTGCTCGGCCAAGACCGGCCAGGGGATCGCCGACGTCCTGGAGGCCGTGGTCACCCGCCTGCCGCCCCCCAAGGGGGACCCCGACGCCCCCCTCAAAGCCCTCCTGGTCGACGCCTGGTACGACCCCTACCTGGGTGTGGTGGTGCTCGTGCGGGTCATGGACGGGCGCCTGCGCGCCGGCATGAAGGTGCGGATGATCAACGCCGGCGCCGTCCACCAGGTGGACCGGATCGGCGTCTTCAAGCCCAAGCAGACCGAGGTCGACGAACTGGGCCCCGGCGAGATCGGCTACATCACCGCCCAGATCAAGCAGGTGGCCGACGCCGCCGTGGGCGACACCATCACCGAGGAGAAGCGGCAGACCGTCACGCCCCTGCCTGGCTTCCGGGTCGCCCAGTCGGTGGTCTTCTGCGGCCTCTTCCCCGTGGACGCCGCCGACTTCGAGGACCTGCGCGCCGCCATCGGCCGCCTGCGCCTGAACGACGCCAGCTTCACCTACGAGATGGAGACCTCGGCGGCCCTGGGCTTCGGCTTCCGCTGCGGCTTCCTGGGACTCCTGCACCTGGAGATCATCCAGGAGCGGCTGTCGCGCGAGTTCGACCTCGACCTGATCGCCACCGCCCCCAGCGTGGTCTACCGGATCACCCTGACCAACGGCGAGGTGCTGGAGCTCCACAACCCCGCCGACATGCCCGACCCGGTGAAGATCGACACCATCGCCGAGCCCTGGATCAAGGCCACCATCCTGACTCCCGACGAGTACCTCGGCGCGGTGATCAAGCTCTGCCAGGACCGCCGCGGCGTGCAGCGCGAGCTGTCCTACGTCGGTAGCCGGGCCATGGTGATCTACGACCTGCCCCTCAACGAGGTGGTCTTCGACTTCTACGACCGGCTGAAGAGCGTCTCCAAGGGCTACGCCTCCTTCGACTACCAGGTCGAGGACTACCGGGTGGGCGACCTGGTCAAGATGAGCATCCTGGTCAATGGGGAACCCGTCGACGCCCTCTCCATGCTGGTCCACCGCGACCGGGCCGAGGCCCGCGGCCGGGGCATGGTGGAGAAGATGAAGGACCTGATCAGCCCGCACATGTTCCAGATCCCGCTCCAGGCGGCGATCGGCGGCCGGATCATCGCTCGCGAGACCATCCGCGCCCTGCGCAAGGACGTGACCGCCAAGTGCTATGGCGGCGACATGAGCCGCAAGCGCAAGCTGCTGGACAAGCAGAAGGCCGGCAAGAAGCGCATGCGCCAGTTCGGCAAGGTCGACATCCCGCAGGAAGCCTTCATCGCCGCCCTGAAGATGGACGCGGATTAGGACGCGGATGGTTCCCAGGCAGGGAGAGCAGGTCAACGGCGGCCCAGAAGACCCCCTCCGTCCCGCTTCGCGGTCCACCTCCCCCTGATGGGGAGGAATTACGGCGCCAATTGCTCCCCCAAGGGGGAGCTCCGACCGAAGGTCGGTGAGGGGGTCAACGGCGG
>NZ_JADCBG010000006.1 GCF_020253645.1 Phenylobacterium sp. | reverse complement strand
TGGAGGCGTTCACTTCCTGAGCGCCCATCGGGGTGTTGATCGTGATCTTCCAGTTGCCGTCCGCAGACATGGCTCTCTCCTCTTTGCGAAGCGGCGCCTGTTCAAGCCGGTTGTGGCCCTGCAGTCGGCGCTTCCGTTCGCCATCGACGGACCCGCCGCGGCAGCCAGTTTAGGTGGGGCTCAGGGACGCGCTTTCAAGTTCGGCGGCCCGTTGCTCCACCAACTCGACGATATGGTCGACCATGCGGTCGTTGTCCATCTTGTGGTCAGGCTTTCCCGCCAGGTAGACCATCCCCGCGCCCTTGCCGCCGCCGGTGAACCCGACGTCGGTCATCAGAGCCTCGCCGGGCCCGTTCACTACACAGCCGATGATGGACAGGCTCATGGGCGTGGCGATGTGGGCCAGACGGGCCTCGAGGGTCTCGACTGTCCGGATGACGTCGAACCCCTGCCGGGCGCAGGACGGGCAGGCGATGATGTTCACCCCCCGGTGGCGCAGGCCGAGGGACTTGAGCATGTCGAAGCCGACCTTCACCTCCTCGACAGGGTCGGCGGCCAGCGACACGCGAAGGGTGTCGCCGATTCCCGCCCACAGAAGGGCGCCCATGCCTATGGCGGACTTCACCGTGCCGATCCTCTGGCCGCCGGCTTCGGTGACGCCGATGTGCAGGGGGCAGTCTATGGCCTCGGCCAGCATCTGGTAGGCGGCCACGGTCATGAAGAGGTCCGAGGCCTTCACGCTGATCTTGAACTCGTGGAAGTCGTGATCCTGCAGGATGCGGGCGTGGTCGAGGGCGCTCTCGACCATGGCGTCGGGGCAGGGCTCGCCGTACTTCTCGAGAAGGTGGCTCTCGAGGCTCCCGGCGTTGACGCCGATACGGATCGAGCAGCCGTGGTCGCGGGCGGCCTGGATCACTTCGCGGACCCTTTCAGGGCTCCCGATGTTCCCGGGATTGATGCGCAGGCAGGCGGCCCCGGCCTTCGCCGCCTCGATGCCCCTGCGATAGTGAAAGTGAATGTCCGCGACGATCGGGACCTTCACCGACTTGACGATCTGCTGCAGGGCGGCGGTCGAGGCCTCATCAGGGCAGGAGACCCGCACGATGTCCGCGCCGGCCTCCTCCAGTTGGCGGACCTGGTCGATCGTCGAGGCGGCGTCCGCCGTCAGCGTGTTGGTCATGGACTGGACGCTGATCGGGGCGTCTCCTCCGACCTCCACTGCGCCGACCCGGATCTTCCGGCACTTGCGGCGGGTGATGGTGCGCCAGGGGCGAAGGGCGTGAGGGTCTGTCATGGCCTCAGAATAAGCCGTCGCCGGAGGATTCCCAAGACGAGTCAGGGACCAGGCGATGTCGAGATGGCCGAAGCGGGGGTCAGTCCTGCAGGCAGGGTTCCCCGCGTCCGGCCATCCAGGAAGACTGCGATCACCCCTGGCTCAACGGTCTCGAAGGCCAGGCCCCGGACGGGGTCTATGCGATAGGCTTCACCCGCAGCAAGCGGTCGAGCAAACCAGGCCGACCGGTCCGGGCCCCAGACAATGAGGGTTGTCGGACGGCGGGCCTGGAGGACAAGTCGTCCTGTGCCGGTCGGGCCGTGGACGGCTCCCCTGGGGGTGAAGGTCGCCCCGAGGTCGAGGAGGGTCGGATCCTCGGTCGAACGGAGCGCCTCGGGAAGCGCTGCGGAAAGCTCGGATTCCAGCCCCGGGGTGAGATAGGGCGGCGGGGCGTTGGACTCCACCGGGGCCGGTAACGGCGCACCGAGGGACATCGGGCCCGCAGGCGAGGCCAGGGGAGCCGCCACGGCGACCGGAGGCGACGGACGCCGGCTCTCTTCCTCAAGGGCTCCGCGACGGACCAGGTTCCAGACAATGATTGCGGACAGGATCAGCAACCCGGCGAGGATCATCAGCCGCAGGCGGGGGTCCGCCATCCTGCGGACGCCGATAGGGGGACGCAGGGCGTCGTTGCGGTCCGGATCGTCGGCTTTGAAGCGGGCGATCGCCTCATCCTCGGGGAGCCCCAGCGCCTGGGCGTAGGCCCGGATGTAGCCGATCGTGAACGGCCGGCTCGGCAGGTCCTTCAGCCTCAGGGCCTCTATGGCGTCAACGTAGGCGGGCCGGATCCGGGTCAGCGCGGATATCGCCTCGATGCTCAGGCCGCGGGACTTGCGTATCGCCTGGAGCGCGGCGCCGACATGCGCGCCGCCCTGAAGGTCTGGCCCGGATGCGGCGGCCGCTTCACCTTCCCCGGCGCCTTGGTCGGCCATGGCTGAGACGATCCCATGAATGCGACCCGGCGATAGCATGGCCCGCGAGGCAGGCCAAATGTCTCTCTGCGACCGGCCTCAGACCGCGAGATAAAGCTTTCGGGCGAGGGTCTCGACCTCGTTCCGGATCGAGCCGGAAGTACTCCGGATCAGCTTCTCGAGTCCCTTGCGCGCAGCTGCGCGGTCGCACGAGAGGACCATCTGCTTCACAGGTCCTATCCCTGCCGGCGGCATGGAGAGCGCCTCGAAGCCGAGGGCGACCAGAACGAAGGCCTCGAGGGG
>NZ_JADCBG010000059.1 GCF_020253645.1 Phenylobacterium sp. | reverse complement strand
GCTGAGGGAGTCCGCCGCACTGCTTCCCGTCAGGGTCTCGGCCCCGCCGGCGCCCTCCAGGGTCACCGACAGGTTCGCCAGGCCGGTCAGGGCGGAAAGGTTCACGCTCCCTCCCGTCGCGGCCGTCACCAGCAGGGTCTCGGTCAGGCCGCCGGACGTCCCGCTCACCGCCCAGGTCTGGCCGTTGATCTGCCCCGGGGACAGGGTCAGCGTGGCCCCGTCCGCCACGGAGAAGGCCTCTATGTCTGTGAAGGTCACGCTTGTCAGATTGGTGCTGGAGGTCAGGCGCACGGTATCCGTGCCGGTTCCCCCGTTCACGGTCTCGGAGGCCGCGGCGTCCAGCGTGCCGTTGTAGACGAAGGTGTCGGCGCCGTCCCCGCCGCTCAGGATGTCGGCGCCCAGGCCCCCAGTCAGGGTGTCGTTCCCGCCAAGGCCGCTGATCTGGTCCGCCGCCGAGGAGCCGGTCAGGGTCTCGGCCCCGCCCGCCCCCGTCAGGCTCACCGCCAGGTTCGTCAGCCCGGTCAGGGACGACAGGAGCACGCTCGTCCCCGAGGCCGCCGTCACCGCCAGGGTCTCGGCCCCGCCGCCGGAGACGCCGCTCACCGCCCAGGCCTGGCCGGTGATCTGGCTTCCCGCAAAGGTCGCCGTCACCCCGTCGGCCAGGGTCACCGCCTCGATGGCGGAAATCGCCACGGCGCTCAGGTCCGTGCTTCCTGCCAGGCGCACCGTGTCGGTCCCGCCGCCCCCGTCCAGGGTCTCGCCGGCGACCGCCTCCGTCGTCGACGAATAGAGGAACAGGTCGTCATTGCCGCCGCCGCTCAGGGTGTCGGCGCCCGTCCCGCCCGCCAGGGTGTCATTGCCGGCCAGGCCCGAAAGCTCGTCGGCGCCGCCGCCGCCCCAGAGGGATTCCGCGCCGCCCAGGCCCGTCAGGGTCTCGTTCCCCGCCCCGCCGGCCAGCTGCACGGTCAGGCCGGAATAGCCCAGCGAAAAGAGGGTGTAGTTCCCGCCCGCCGGGGCGTTCACCACCAGCACAGCCCCCGCCCCGCCTGAGGCCGAGGTGAAGGCCGTCAGCTGCCCCGAGCTCAGGGTCGCCGTCTGGCCCGCCGCCACGAACAGGGTCTCTACCGCGGTGAAGGTCAGGCCGGGGTCAAAGACCGTGGTCCCGGTCACCCGCACCGTGTCGGTCTCGGTCCCGCCGTCCACCGTCTCGGTCGCGGCCGTGTCGCCCGTCCCGGTGAAGATGAAGACGTCCGCCCCTTGGCCGCCGGCCAGGGTGTCGGCCCCGGCGCCGCCCGTCAGGGTGTCGTTCCCGTCATTGCCCCAGATGGATTCCGCGCCGATCCCGCCGGTCAGGAGCTCGGCCCCCGTCGCCCCGGCGATGATCACCGACAGGCCGGAATAGCCCGCGCTGGGCGCGGTATAGGTCCCGTTCAGGGCCACGCTCAAGGTCAGGCTCGCCCCGCCCCCGCCGCCGGTCACGGTGGTGAAGGCGCCCACCTGGGCGGTGGTCATCGTCACCGCCACACCCGCCGAGACGCTCAGGGTCTCGACGCCGCCAAAGGTCATGGCTGCGTCGAAGGCCGTGGCCCCCGTCACCAGCAGGGTGTCCGTCCCCGCCCCGCCCGAGACGCTTTCGCTCCCCGCCACCTCCCCCGTCCCGGTATAGACGAAGACGTCGTCGCCCAGCCCGCCGTCCAGGGTGTCGGCGCCGGCCCCGCCCCACAGGGTGTCGGCCCCGCCCGTGGCGCTGTCATTGTCGCCGCGGATCAGGTCATTGCCCTCATAGCCGGCGACCCAGTCGGTCTGGCCGTTGCCGGTCAGGGTGTCGGCGCCGGAATCCCCGAGCAGGGGCGAGGGGGTCGCGGACAGCAGGCGCACCACCGAATCGATGGTGTTGTTATTGTCGGTGTCGGCGAAGACATAGCCCTCGCCGCCGCTCACCGTCACCGAGACCAGGTCGTGCAGGCCCGAGCCGATCAGGCCCTGGGCCGCCGTCAGCGCCGCCGTATAGCTGGCCGCGATGTCCACCGCAAAGCCGTTCACCCCGCCGGTCAGGCCCAGGTTCAGCCGGTCGCCGGCGAGCGCCGAGAAGTCGGTGACGGTGTCGATCGCCCCCGCCGTCTGGCTGGCCGCGTCCCCCGCCGCAAAGACGAACCGGTCGGCCCCGGTCCCGCCGGTCAGCCGGTCCACGCCGGCGCCGCCGCTCAGGGTCTGGTCCCCCGCCGCGGCCGCCAGGGTGTCGTCGCCCTCTTCGCCCGAGAGGAAGGGCGTCAGGGTCCCGCCAGACAGGCTGTCCGCCCCCGTCCCGCCGAACAGGGAGCCGTCGCCTGCCAGGGTGTCGTTCCCGGCCTCGCCCAGCACGGAGTTGGTCCCCGCCCCGGCGCTCAGGCTGTCGCCGCCCTCGCCGCCGGCCAGGGTGTCGGCGTCCGCGCCGGAGGTCAGGGTGTCGGCCCCCGTCCCGCCGAACAGCCGGTTCAGCCCCTCGCCGCCGTCCAGCCGGTCGTCGCCGTCGCCGCCGGTCAGGGTGTCCGCCCCCGTCGCGCCCGAGAGGCAGTCGCCGCCCGCCCCGCCGTCCAGGGCGTCATCGCCGCCGCCGCCGGCCAGGGTGTCGGCCCCCGCGTCCCCGGCGACGGAGGCGCCCGCCGCCGCCCCGCTCAGGGAATCCTCGCCATCGCCGCCCGACAGGGTGTCGGCCCCGCCGCCGCCAGTGATGGTGTCGGCGCCGCCGCTTCCGGTCAGGAAGTCGGCCCCCGCCCCGCCGGTCAGCTGGTCATTGCCGGTCCCGCCGTCGGCGAACAGGGTCCCCGTCGCATGGGCCGACAGGTTCAGGACGTCGTCGCCCGCCCCGCCCAGGAAGGTCGCCGGCCCGGCGCCCGAGACCAGGGTGTCGGCCCCGTCCCCGCCCTCGGCCAGGTCCAGCCCCTGGTCGGCCAGCAGGCTGTCATTGCCCGCCCCGCCGTTCAGGGTCTCGGCCCCCGCCCCGCCCGTCAGGGTGTCGTCCCCACCGTCCCCGGAGAGAGAGGCCGCGCCCCCCGCCCCGGTCAGCCGGTCATTGCCCTCGCCGCCGGCCAGGGTGTCGCCGCCGCCGCCGCTGGTCAGGCTGTCCGCCCCGCCGCCGCCGGCCAGGGACTCCACGCCCGCCCCGCCGATCAGGGTGTCGGCCCCCTCGCCGCCCTCGCCCACCACCGAAGAGGCCCCGTTGGCCGACAGGTCCAGCCGGTCGTCGCCGGTCCCGCCCAGATAGGTGGAGCTTCCGGCGCCGCCCAGCACGCTGTCGTTCCCCGCCCCGCCGTCCACCAGGTCATTGCCGTCGCCGGCCGACAGGGTGTCGTTCCCGTCCCCGCCCGACAGGGTGTCGGCCCCGGTCCCGGCCGCCAGCACGTCGGCCCCGGATCCGCCGGCCAGGCTGTTGGCCCCGCTCCCGCCCGACAGGCTGTCGTCGCCGTCGTCGCCGGTCACCGAATCGGCCCCGCCGCCGGCCAGGACGGTGTCGTTCCCCGCCCCGCCGAACACCAGGTCCACCCCGGCCCCGCCGGTCACGCTGTCATTGCCCTCGCCGGCGTCGGCCAGCAGGGAGGCCGCCGCATTGGCCGACAGGTCCAGGATGTCGTCGCCCTGGCCGCCGATCAGGGTGGAGGTGGAGGCCCCGGAGATCAGGGTGGAGGTGGAGGCCCCGGAGATCAGGGTGTCGGCGCCGGCCCCGCCGTCGACGGAATCAGCGCCGTCGCCGCCGTTCAGGCGGTCGTTCCCGCCCCCGCCCAGGATCGTGTCGGCGCCCGTCCCGGCGCTGATCGTGTCGTCTCCCAGGTCGCCGAACACCTGGTTGGCGCCCGCCCCGGCGCTGATGTTGTCATTGCCCTGGCCGCCCAGGATCAGGTCGGCGCCGGTTCCCGCCGTCAGGCTGTCATTGCCCAGGTTGCCGTGCAGATAGTTGGCCCCGTCGGAGGCGGAGATCGTATCGTCGCCCTGGCCGCCCAGCAGGCTCTCGGCCCCCGTCCCGCCCACCAGGCTGTCCGTCCCGGCATTGCCGTTGACGCTGTCGGCGCCCTCCAGGGCCAGGATCAGGTCATTGCCCTCGCCCCCGGTCAGGGTGTCCGCCCCCGTCCCGCCGGTCAGGGTGTCGGCGCCCAGGTCGCCGGTCATCCAGTCGGGCCCGTCCCCCCCGGCCAGGGAATCGCCGTCCTGGCCGCCAAGGATCGTGTCGGCCTCGGCCCCGCCGGTCACCGTGTCGG
>NZ_JADCBG010000058.1 GCF_020253645.1 Phenylobacterium sp. | reverse complement strand
TCAACGGCGGCTCAGCAGACCCCCTCCGACGCGCATTCGCACGCCACCTCCCCCTCAAGAGGTGGAGGAATGACAATGGCTTGATTGCTCCCCATCAGGGGGAGCTCCCCGCGCAGCGGGGTGAGGGGGTGCAACGGCGGCGCAGCTTCCCCCTCCGGCCCGCTACGCGGTCCACCTCCCCCGGGGGAGGTGGAGGAATTGGAGCGCTCAATTGCTCCCCTGCGGGGGAGCTGTCGGCGAATGCCGACTGAGGGGGGCAGCGGCGCCCGGCGGACGCGTTGACAGACGTCGAGTGCGAGACGACGTTCCTTCACGTAAGGTTATCGGCGTTAGGAGGACAGGCTCACCCTCCACCCGAAGACGCCCACCCTCGCCCCGGGCTGCGGCCCGACGGGACGGGTAGCTCTTCGAGGTTGCCGATGACAGTGTGCCAAGGCTTGTCGAATACCGTCGTGGGGTCGAAAGGGCGCAGTGATGACCGTTGAGGATGCAGGACGAAGTCGCCGGCGGGTTCTGGTCGGCCTGGCGGCGGCCGTGGCGGTCTCCGCATGCGGGAGGCGGGCGATGAGCGACCAAGAAGACTATGTCTCTATCATCACGGTCCCAGGTGAGATCGGCGTGACGCCCGACCTTGGGCGCGTAGCCTTGACCGATTGGGGCGGTGACTTCAGCGCAATCGGGGTCTGCGACCTGCAGGCCGGAAGCGTGGAGGTGCTGCAAGCCAACCGCAAGGCTGGGCTTAGGATGCCGGCGCTTGCGCCGGACGGCGAGACGATAGCATTTACGGCCCAACCGATGGATCCAAAGCTCGATGGGCTGTATTCTTTGTATCTCGCGCCCGCCCGCGGTGGCGACGCGCGCCGGATTGGCGGTCGCGCCAACTACAGGGCACCCAGCTTCTCTTCCGATGGCGGCCGCATCCTCGTGTTCGCAGGGGACAAGGCCTATGGGCCATTCCAGCTTGTGGAGATCGACCTCAACTCCGGTGCGGAGACAGCGGTTTGGTCTGGTACCTTTGATGGCGGATCTGTAACGGCCTACGACCCTACGGGCGCGGGCTACTGGGTCTACGCGGGTGGGCCAGCGGCGTCGCTTGAGGAGGCCAATAACTCGAGCGCTCTCGACAATGGCACCAAGAATGGTTCGCCAGGCATCTTCCGCATCCTGCGCGAGGGTGACGCGCCGCGCCCCTTTGCGGTGAACCTCGGCGGGGGCTGGGGCTTAGCTGGTGTCACCAATGACGAGGTGGTGCTCAGTACCGCCGCACTGGAGACAGGCCTTCGCGCCGCACTCATGAACCGCCAGGGTGAAGCCCGCCTGCTCTGGCGCTCGCCGCGCGGCAGCGAGATACCGAGCGGGATGGCGGTATCCGCCGACGCCAAGCGCGTTCTGACGGCACGCATGCTCAAGGACGACGCCGGGAAGTTCCTCGACAGATACGATATCGCCGTATTTGAGACTGGATCGGGCGAAAGCGGGAGGGTCCTCTCCCGAGTCCTCTCCTCCGACCTTCGCGCGACATACCATGATTTGAGGCTGGCCTAGCCTCAGGCAACCAAGGGGCGGTCTTGCGGGTCCGCTGACCCCCTCCGGCCCGCTACGCGGCCCACCTCCCCCTGGAAGGTGGAGGAATTTCAACGTCTTAATTGCTCCCCCAAGGGGGAGCTGTCGGCAAAGCCGACTGAGCAACCATGTTTCATGCCGGCATGGCTTTGACCCAGGGCTGGCCTCTCTGGAGGACGAGGTTGGCGGCTTCGATGAGCTTTCGCATGACGGCGACGGTGACGACCTTGGGCGGTTTGCCCCTGGCCCTGAGGGTCTCGCCGAAGGCCCTCAGGCCGGGATCGAAGCGCTTGGCGACGATGGCGGCCAGGTAGAGCATCCGCCGGGGTCGGGCGCGTCCGCCGCTGATGAAGCGCAGGCCCTTCCATTGGCCGCTGTCGCGGTCGAAGGGGGCGACGCCGATCAGGGATGCGGCCTGGCCGCGCCGCATCCCGCCCAGTTCCGGCATGCGGATCAGCAGGGTGGCGGCGACGATGGGGCCGACGCCCGGCAGGGAGACCAGCAGGCGGTAGCGGGCCAGCAGGTCCGGATGGGCCTTGATCGCTGTCAGGATCTGGCTCGCCAGACGCAGCTTCAGGGCCTCCAGGGCGCGGACCTGGGTCCTGAGGGCGGAGCCGATATCCTTGAGCGTCACGTGCTCCAGGAAGGTCTTCAGCTCCACGAGCTGGTCGGTGATCTGCTCGTAGGCCGTCATGCGTTCGGCCAGTTCCGCCAGCCTCGGGTCCTGGGCTGAGCGCACCGCCTCCACCTGCGCCGTCGCCGCTGCGATCAGCCGGGCGTCCAGCCGGTCGTTCTTGGCCCGCCGCCGCTTCAGCTGGGCGAAGCGGCGCACCTCGAGGGGCTGGTGAACCACGACCTCGAACCCGGCCGCCTCCAACGCCAGACGCACAGCCCGCTCGTAGCCGCCCGTCGCCTCCAGACCCACGCGTCCCACCCCGCGCGCCTTCAGCCAGCCCGCCAGCTCCTCATGCCCCGCCGCGGTGTTGGACACCCGCGTCAGGTCCTCAAGTCCATGGACCGCCACGTCCAGGTGAGACTTGCCCACATCGACGCCGGCGATCTTCCTGCTAAACTCCATCTGTTCCATTGACCCATCCTTGTGGCTTCGGACCCAAGCGTCCCTGCAACCATCCGGGTCATGAAACGTCGGTGGCGACCCTGCTCAGTCCCAGCCCAAAAGGCTCGGGGGATCTCGGCCCCTCCACCGACTGTCCGCCTGGCGTTGGAGCGCCAGGCGGACGTCCCGGAAGACAGACCCAATCTAGCGCTTCTGAAACAAACAAGGGGGT
>NZ_JADCBG010000057.1 GCF_020253645.1 Phenylobacterium sp. | reverse complement strand
CGCCCTCGGCCTCGGTCCAGAGGGTCTTGCCCAGCCGGCCGCGGTTGGCGGCGATCAGGCCTGAGGCGGCCCCGAGGATGTGGGCGGTGGAGCGGTAGTTGCGCTCCAGGCGGATGACCTTGGCGCCCGGGAAGTCCTTTTCGAATCGCAGGATGTTGTCCACCTCGGCGCCCCGCCAGCCATAGATGGACTGGTCGTCATCGCCTACGCAGCAGACATTGCCCCGTGACTGGCCCAGCAGGCGCAGCCAGAGGTACTGGGCGACATTGGTGTCCTGGTACTCGTCGACCAGGATGTAGCGGAAGCGGCGATGGTACTCCTCCAGGATGTCCGGCCGGGCCTGAAGCAGGGTCAGGTTGTGCAGCAGGAGGTCGCCGAAGTCGCAGGCGTTCAGCACCCGCAAGCGCTCCTGATAGGCTCGGTAGAGCTCCTGCACCCTGTTGCCGGCGAAACCCGCCCCCTCGCCGGAGGGGAGCTTCTCCGGGGTCCAGCCGCGGTTCTTCCAGTGGTCGATCAGGCCCGCCAGGGCCTTGGGCGTCCACCGCTTCACGTCGATGTTGGCCGCCTCCATCACCTGCTTGATCAGGCGCTCCTGGTCGTCGGTGTCGAGGATGGTGAAGGTGGACTTCAGCCCGACGATCTCGGCGTGCCGGCGCAGGATCTGGGCGGCGATGGAGTGGAAGGTGCCCAGCCAGCGCAGCCCCTCGGCCTCGGGCCCGAGAATGGCGGCGAGGCGCTCGCGCATCTCCCGCGCCGCCTTGTTGGTGAAGGTGACGGCCAGGATTTCCCAGGGCCGGGCCCGGCCCGTGGCCAGGATGTGGGCCAGGCGCGTGGTCAGGACCCGGGTCTTGCCCGTGCCGGCGCCCGCCAGAACCAGCACGGCGCCGTCGACGGCCTCCACGGCTTCCCTCTGCTCGGGGTTCAGCCCCTTGAGGTAGTCTGGCTCGGCCCCGGCGCGCAGTCCTGCACTGGCCCTCTGGCTAAGTGTGAGGCCGCGCTCCGCCTCCGGCCCGCCGAGTGATTCCGTCTCCGACATGCGAACGGATGTAGCACGCGCGGCGCGGGCGGTTCAGCCCTTCGCCTGCAGGGCGGCGACGCTGCTCCGATCAAACCCTTACGAGGATCCCTTCCGGACAGGATCTGGTTCGATCGCGGTTTGTCCTAGCCCCGGTGCATCAGGCCGCACACCTATTGTTCTCGAAATTCGGTGATAGAGTTGGTTTCGAAGATCCGATGGATTCTTCCACTTAATGTGAGAAAACTGACGAGTATCAAAATGCAAATGATCTATACAGTCTGCTCGGCACGTGAATATTACATCAATTCCGTGTCCCATAGCGAATCCAGCTTCATAATACACACCCCCTCTATGCAAAGCAGACTTAACTCCTTCCAATTCAATCAATCTGCATGTGAAATCAGCAACAAGGAACCGTGAGTTCTTTATCTCGGATATAATCTCATCGCAAATTTTTCCGTTTGTAGGCTTGTTATCTATCCTCAAAGGTTCATATCCGGCATCTTTTATTGCCGGCACTATACCCTGTCTCCAAACTTGATTTGTCTCGTCGTGAAACCATAGCGCAACGAAGGCTTGCGGAGATCCCGATTTCGATCCCATAGATTCAATGTAATTGTAGCCGTTGCTTGTAATCTTGCAAATTCCACTCTTGATTGTTATCAGATTATCTTCTTCAAGTAATCTTAAAATTTCAAGTGCTTCGTGATAATTAACCGCTCCAATTTGGGCTAGAATCATTTCTGTATGAAATTTATCCTCAAGGTCCATGTCATGATAAACACTTGTAAACAAAATTTGCTCACTTGGTCGGATATCTATAATGTATCGCATAAATTTTGTCTTGGAATCACTTATTTTTATTGGCTTAATTTTAGAACATTCTTTTGCGAGATTTAAATCGAGTATGGGTTTGTCATCAAAATCAATTCGTCTATCTACAAGCCAATTTGTGATAGCTGATTTTTGGATTGGGTTCAGGCTCTTGCAGAATTCGGAGGCATCTTTCTTTACGATCACTTCACCGCCGGCTCGTGGCGAATAGACATAGTCGCTATCTCCCTCATTCCAGCTTCTCTTCAGGGAGGGCGTTCCCCAAATCGGGCATTCGCAGTTTCCAAGCAATGTAATCCCTCCCAGAGTTTGGCGGTTGCGAGCTGAGTCTCACCTAGACTCGACAGAAATACCACGCGCGGCGCGGGCGGTTCAGCCCTTCGCCTGCAGGGCGGCGACACGACAGGCGGAGGCGAGGGGGCGGGCTCCCCGGCCGGCGTCGATCTCGGCCACCAGGGCGGCCAGTCGCAGACCCCTGGCGGCGGCGAGCGCCTCCAGCGCCGTCCAGAATTCCGGCTCCAGCGCCAGGGAGGTGGCGTGGCCGGCGAGGTTGAGGGAGCGCTTCCTGAGGGTCATGTGTCGGCAGGCATACAGCATGTCGGCGAAGGGCGGCAGACCCTTGAAACCGGACCCGTGCGGCGCTACTTCCTTTTAACTTAGCGGTGTTTAGTGGACGCCATGACCGCCGACGTTCTGACTGCCGACAGGCCGATTCCCGCACCCCGCCGCGACTGGGGCGCCGCCCTGCGCGCCCTTCGCCGCCTGCTCCGCAACAAGGAGGACACCCGCCAGGTCTTTGAGATCATGCGGGCCCTGACGGGGGACTCCACCGGCCAGTGCTATCGTCGTCTGTGCTCCACCGCGCGCGGCGGGCGCATCGCCTATGAGCGCCAGGAGTTCGCCCACCGGCTGATGGATGACGCCTGGCTGGATTCATTCCCCGACGGCACGGTCGGCGCGGCCTACCGGCAGTTCGTGCGGTCCCAGAGCATTTCGGCCGATGGACTGGCCGGTGTGAGCCGCGAGGGCGCCGGCGAGATCGACGCGCTCCATCCGGTGGCCTGGATGGCCCGGCGCATCCGCGACGTGCATGACGTCTGGCACATCCTGACCGGCTATGGCCGCGACGGTCTGGGCGAGGCCTGCCTGGTGGCCTTCTCCTATCCGCAGACCCGCAGCCTCGGCTGGGCCCTGATCGCCCTGGGCGCAATCTCCCGCACCCGCGGCGGTCGCTATCCCTACGTGCGCGCCATCTGGCAGGGCTACCAGCGGGGGAAGAAGGCGAAGTGGCTGCTGGCCGAGGACTACGAGGTCCTGTTCGCCGAGCCCCTGGACCAGGCGCGCCAGCGGCTGGGGATCACCCCGCCGACGATCTACGACGCCATCCCGCCCGAAGCCCGCGACATCGTCGCCAGCCCGACCCCGGCCGGCGCGCCCGTTCCGGCGGTGGCGTAAGGCCCCACGCGCAGGGGACCGATTGGCTCCCTAATTCCTCCCCCTCTTGAGGGGGAGGTGGCCCGCGCAGCGGGTCGGAGGGGGGTTGCTGAGCCGCCGTTGCACCCCCTCACCGCGCTTCGCGCGGAGCTCCCCCTGAGGGGGACCCCTGCGTTATGACCCCAATGATCCCGGAGATGCGCTGAAGGCGTGTTTTGGCGGCCTGTGGGTGGGTTTTGGGGGTGATTTTGAGGTGTCTGGACGGACTCCGGGCGTGTCAGGCCGTCATTG
>NZ_JADCBG010000056.1 GCF_020253645.1 Phenylobacterium sp. | reverse complement strand
GGGGCGGCAGCGCCTCGAGGGGAGCGGAAAGATCCTCGTTCCCGCAACCGTCCGCGAGGGTCAGGCCAGCCCCGGCCTCCGCGAGGACTGACGGACCGGGATCAGCATCCAGATCCAAGGACATGCGAGTGTCTCCCATCCGCCGGACCGATTTCCGGACCTTCCTGATATGGGGCCTGGCTGACCCTGCGCCAGTCCGGAAAAGCCCCAGGCGTTCGCCCCGCCTGTCCAATCACAAAAGATTCAACACGCCCCGGCCCACCCGGCGCCAAGAGGGCTTGCCGGTGATTCGCAAAGCGGGTTAACGATTTCGCCATCAAGGTTACCGACGTTAACCTTTCTTAAATTAACCCTCTGGCAGGGTGACGCTGCTGGGCCCTGTCGAGAAGCGAATCAGGGCCGGAGCGAGAGGGGCAAGGAGGCGAGTATGCGCGTACTGCTGATCGAGGATGACAGCGCGACGGCTCAGAGCATTGAATTGATGCTCAAGTCCGAGGGGTTCAATGTCTATACGACCGACCTGGGCGAGGAAGGCGTCGATCTGGGCAAGATTTACGATTACGATCTGATCCTTCTGGATCTGAACCTGCCCGACATGAGCGGCATGGACGTGCTCCGGAACCTGCGCGTCGGCAAGATCGACACGCCGATCATGATCCTCTCCGGCACCTCCGAGATCGACACCAAGGTCAAGACGCTCGGCGGCGGCGCCGACGACTACATGACCAAGCCCTTCCACAAAGAGGAGTTGGTCGCCCGGATTCATGCGGTGGTCCGGCGCTCCAAGGGCCACGCCCAGTCCGTGATCCGGACCGGAGACATCCTCGTGAACCTCGACGCCAAGACGGTGGAGGTGAACAACAACCGGGTGCATCTGACGGGAAAGGAGTACCAGATGCTGGAGCTCCTCTCTCTCCGCAAGGGCACCACCCTGACCAAGGAGATGTTCCTGAACCATCTCTATGGCGGCATGGACGAACCGGAACTCAAGATCATCGACGTCTTCATCTGCAAGCTGCGCAAGAAGCTGGCGGCGGCTGCCGACGGCAAGCACTATATCGAGACTGTGTGGGGCCGCGGCTACGTCCTTCGCGACCCGATGGAGGGCCAGGCCGCCGCCTGACGGTGACCTGCATCGACCTGACAGACGCCCGCCCCCAAGGCGGGCGTTCCTGTTTGGGGCCAGGATTCGCGCCAGGCTATCGGGCGGTTGGGAGGGGAAACTCAGCATGGTCCGGCTTGCTGCTCTGATTGCGGTCATCGGGGTCGCCCTTGGCCTTGCGGGACTCGCCGGACGCCTTCCTGCAGCGCTTTCGGCGGATGCGCCAGCGAATGTGTTCTCAGCTGCGCGGGCCCAGGCCGACATCGAGGTGATCGCGAGGGAACCCCATCCGATCGGGTCGGCCGCCAATGCTCGCGTGCGGGACTACATTCTTCAGCGAATGGCCGCATCCGGGCTCGAAACCCAGGTCCAGACACAGTTCAGCCTTCGCCGTGCGACGTCGCGGACCTCCGATCCCGTCTTTCTCGGCGGACCCGTTGAGAACATCATCGGCGTTCTTCCGGGTCGTGACCGCTCCGCGCCGGCGCTGGCTCTGATGGCGCATTATGACAGCGTCAGACACTCGCCGGGTGCGGCGGACAACGCGGCCGGAGTCGCTGCGGCGCTGGAGGTCGCACGTGTCCTGCGAGCCCATGGAACGCCGGAGCGCGACGTCGTCTTTCTCATGACCGACGGCGAAGAGGCGGGGCTGCTGGGCGCGGAGGCCTTCTTCGACAGCCACCCACTCGCCGGGCGGATCGGCTTTCTGGTCAACATGGAGGCGCGGGGCGGCGGCGGGCTTGCGCAGATGTTCCAGACCGCCTCGCGGAACCGTGGAGCCATCGACCTCCTGCAGTCGGTCGCCCACCATCCCTCGGCGTCGTCGCTCTCGGTCCTGGTCTATTCCGTCATGCCGAATGACACGGACTTCACCGTCTCGCGGGCGGCGGGGATCGACGGACTGAACTTCGCCTTCATCGGGCGACAGTTCGACTATCACGCCCCGACTTCCAAGCCCGGAAATCTGGATGCAGGAAGCCTCCAGCACATGGGCGACCAGGTCACCGCGATCGCCCTCGCCGCAGCGCTCTCTGCGTCCCTTCCGACCAGGGGGCCGGACCAGACCTTCTCGCACACCTTCAATGACCTCCTGATCGCCTATCCACCCCTCGCGGGCTGGCTTGTCCTGGCGGCCTGCGCGGGTCTCCTCGCCCTGGCCCTGAGAAACGCCCGCAGAAGCGGGGTGCTGGATGCGCCGGGAGTCATTCGGGGTGCGGGCGCCGCAGTCTACCTGGTCCTTTTCACCGGGGCCGTTCTCCATCTCGCGAGACGCATCGCATCGGACGGCCGGGGCTTTCTGGAGCAACGGGACCTGCTCGCCAGGGTGACGGTGTGGGAGATCGCCATCCTTTTGATCGGGCTCGGCGCCCTGCTCCTGACCATCCGGATGTCGTCCAGCGGCCGCAGTCGACTGCAGGCCTGCGCCCTCGCCCTGGCGGCTGGCGCGGGCGCCCTGGTTTTCGGCTGGGATCCCGCTGCGGTCGCCCTCGGGACTGCAGCGGGAGTCGCAGGGATCATGACTTTCGGACCGCCAGTCCGGGTGGCGCCAGCCTGGACGGGCGTCCTCCTGACGGGCTTCGCCGCGGCGCTCCTGCTTCAGCTCCTTGTACCCACTGCGGCCTTCCTGGTCGCCTGGCCCCTTCTGGCGGCATGCCTGCTCGCGGTCCTGACCACCCTTGGCGCAGGCGCCCCGGCCTGGCGGCTGCCCGTCGCGAGCCTGCTTGTCGGGGCGCCTGTCGCCGCATGGCTCCTGGGTTACGCGCACGGGGTCTTCCTGGGGCTGGATCTGCCGGCCGTCCTCACCGTCTTTGTTTGGCTGGCTTCACTTGTGCTCTGGCCTCTCGCGCACGGCGATCCCGCCGGGAAGGTCGGACGGTCCCGAGCCGTCTTCTGGCTGGGTCGGGGTTCGGCGGCCTGCCTGATCGGCGGCCTCGTCGTCGCCGGGACCTTGAGGGCGACGCCGCCCTGGTCTGAGCGTTTTCCTGAGGCGACCCTGGTTCAGCACCTCTACGATTCCGATACGGGAAAGGCCTTCCTGATCTCGTCCGAACCCCGTCTCTCGCCCTGGACCCGGCAGGTCCTCACTCAGCAAGGGCTTCCGCCTGAACGGATTCGGGATGATCTTGTCGGACGCCGCCCGGTCTGGTCGGCGCCCGCGCCTGCGGAGCCGCTCGAGGCGACCGGGATGTCGGTGGAGACCCTCCCTGACGGTCGCCGGAGGCTCATCATCCGCCCGCCGGCGGACGCCGGGCGCCTGGACATCCGCATAAGGTGCAATACGCCCTGGGCTGGAGCCGCCATTAACGGACGCCCCGCCGACCTCCTGTCGGCTCCCGGCGTATGGAACCGCGTCCGGATCGCAGCGCCGCCCGGTGAATTGGTGATCGATTTCATGCCGGCCGGTCCCGGAACCCTTGAGGTCCTCAGCATGACCCAGACGACCGGCTGGCCGCGGGCCCTCAGACCCCTCCCGGCCCGGAAGACGGACGAGATGGCCTTCGGCGACAGCGATACCGCTCTCGTCAAGGCTCGACGGAACTTCAACTGGTGATCGGAGCAAACGCCGTGCCTGATGTGGTCATCTATCACAACCCCGCCTGCGGAACCTCCCGCAACACCCTGGCCCTGCTGCGGGAAAAGGGTGTCGAGCCCCGGGTGGTCGAGTACCTGAAGGCGGGCTGGACCGAAATCCAGCTGAAGTCCCTGGCGGCCCGGGCCGGAGTCCCTCTCCGGGCGCTGCTCCGGACCCGGGGTACGCCGGCGGAGGCGCTTGGCCTGACAGCCACGGACGTCGGCGAGGACGCCCTCGCAGCCGCCATGGCGCGCGAGCCCATCCTGGTGGAGCGCCCGCTGGTCGAAGGCCCCCGCGGAGTCGCCCTCTGCCGGCCGGCGGACAAGGTCCTCGACCTGATCTGAGCGCCCTTACGGCCACGAAAAAGGGCCCCGCCTCAAGGCGGGGCCCTTGTCCTTTACTGCGAAGGGATCAGTCGAAGACGATGACCGAGCGGGCGAGGCCGCCCTTCTTCATGTCCTCGAAGCCCTCGTTGACCTGGTCCAGGCGGATGCGCTGGGAGATCATCTCATCGAGCTTCAGCTTGCCGGACATGTAGAAGTCCACCAGGCGGGGCATGTCGACCGGGAACCGGTTGGAACCCATCAGCGAGCCCTGGATACGCTTTTCGCCGAGGAAGGCGGCGCCCGGCAGGGTCACATTCTGGCCGATCGGGATCATGCCGATGATGTTGGCCGTGCCGCCCCGGCGCAGCATGTTGAAGGCCTGCTCGGCGGTCTTGGACAGGCCGATGGCCTCGAAGGCGTGGTGCACGCCGCCGCGGGTCATCTCGAGGACCTCCTTCACCGCATCCGTCTTGGAGGCGTCGATGAAGTCGGTGGCCCCGAACTCACGGGCCAGGTTGTCCTTGGAGCCGAACATGTCGACGGCGATGATCCGGCCCGCGCCCGCGATGGCCGCGCCGTTGATCGCCGACAGGCCGACGCCGCCGCAGCCGATGACCGCCACGGTCTCGCCGGGCCGAACACCCGAGGTATGGATGGCGGCGCCCACGCCGGTCATCACCGAGCATCCGATCAGGGCGGCGCGGTCCAGGGGCATGTCCTTGCGGATCGAGACGCAGGCGTGCTCGTGGATCAGCATGTACTCGGCGAAGGACGACAGGTTCAGGAACTGCGGCAGGGCCGCCCCATTCTGGGTCAAGCGGGGTTCGTCGTCGGCGCCGCGCTTGGTCT